>JADHXY010000039.1 GCA_016782755.1 Phycisphaerae bacterium
TTGATTTCGGTCGCAAGGCAGGAAATTGTAAGCCATATCATAATCCTTTAATGTTCAACAATCCATTGCCCAGATTATAACCGAAAAGCTGGAATTATTCACTTGTAAAAAGAGCTAATTATTTATGCAACAGGCTCTAATGGTAAAAATATATAAAAACCCTTTTTTTATTGCAATTTTTTCTGTTAGCAGAATTTTTCAGCGGACGATCTGTGCTGTTTTAGATAGTAACCAGTGGTTTGGTTCAAAAACAACTGCAAAGCAAATTCAGTGAGTTTTTATTATAGGAGGTATTTATGTTTTACAATCGCGTTTCTGGTAGAAGTATTATTTTATTGATAACAGGGATTATCATGGTGTGTTCGTTCCAAACTAAGCAGGCAAAAGCTATGACCGCCGACGTGGTAGAGAAACCTGACACACAAGCGAAAAACGATTTTTATGTCGGCAATCGCGAACCATTGCTGGCAAGCCCATTCATTAAACTGCCCGCAGGGGCTATCGAACCTCAGGGCTGGATACGCAAGCAACTGGAGCTTGAAGCGGACGGTTTCATCGGACACCTTGATGAGATAAGCCAATATGTTCGCAAACAGAACAACCCCTGGCTTGACCCAAAAGCCAATGGCACAAATTACTGGGAAGCGGTGCCTTACTGGTTAAAGGGTTTTTGTGAACTCGGTTATCTACTTAATGATAAGCGTATTATCGACGAATCGCAACAATGGTTAGAAGCGATTTTTGCCAGCCAGAGAGAGGATGGCTGGTTCGGGCCAGAGGCTAATTTTACAAGCCTGAACGGCAAACCGGATATGTGGCCTAACATGCTGGTACTGAATGGTTTTCGCTCTTACTATGAGTATACGGGTGATGAGCGTGTTATACCAGTTATGACCAAATACTTTCGCTGGCAGATGTCGCTTCCGGATAACAGCTTTCTCAGTACGGGCTGGCATAAGGTACGTGCCAATGAAAATCTTGGCACGGTTCACTGGCTCTACAACCATACCGGCGAGAAATGGCTTCTCGACCTCGCTGAAAGAACTAATCGCAATACGATGGACTGGAAAAGCGGTCTGGCAAATTTGCACGGTGTTAACATTGCCCAGTGTTTCCGTGGCCCAGCCGAGTTCTATCCGCAATCAAAGGACCTTTCGGACTTGGCCGCCACCGAACGCAATTACCAGACAGTAATGGATATTTACGGCCAGGTACCCGGCGGAATGTATGGCGCCGACGAGAATTGTCACCCGGGAAATTACGGCCCCAGCCAGGCTGTAGAAACCTGTGCAGTAGCCGATATGATGCATTCCGATGAAATACTTTTAAGGGTAACAGGTGATCCCAAATGGGCCGACCGCTGCGAAAATGCTGCCTTCAATACGCTGCCTGCGACCATGACTCCTGACCTGAAAGGATTGCACTACCTGACTGCACCGAATATGATCCAGTGCGATATATCGAACAAAAACCCACGCTTACAGGACAACCTTGAAATGCTGATCTTCGACCCGCACCGTTATCGCTGCTGCCAGCACAATGTCTCGCACGCCTGGCCATTCTATGCCGCAAACCTTTGGATGGCGACGCCGGGTAACGGTTTGGCAGTTGTTATGTACGCTCCCTCTAAAGTTACTGCAAAGGTTGGCGACGGTACCGCTGTTACTGTTGTCGAAGAAACGAACTATCCATTCGACGAAAATATTCAGCTGACCCTTTCTACGGCTAAGCCCGTTAGCTTTCCGCTTTATCTGAGAGTGCCCGGCTGGTGCAAATCGCCCATAGTTAAAGTCAACGGCAAAGCAGTATCCGTAAAAGCCAGACCACTTTCATATATCTTGATAGATCGAAAATGGTCCGACGGTGACAAAGTGAGCCTTGGGCTGCCGATGGAGATAACGCTGACAACATGGAAGAAGAACAAGGACAGTGTTTCGGTTAATCGCGGCCCTCTTACCTATTCGCTGAAGATCGGCGAAAAGTATGTCAGGCTCGGCGGTACCGATAAGTGGCCCGCATGGGAAGTATATCCAACAACAGACTGGAATTACGGACTGGTCCTGAATGAAAAGGATCCCGCTTCGTCATTCGAGGTCGTACGCAAGAAATATTCCGCAGACACTCAGCCGTTCGAGGTCAAAGCCGCTCCCATCGAACTGCGTGTCAAGGCAAAAAAAATACCGGCATGGAGAATGGATGCCGTAGGCATGGTCGGACGAATGCAGCAGAGTCCCGTCAAATCCAATAAACGCACAGAAACCGTATCACTTATACCGATGGGTTGCGGACGCTTGCGTATCTCTGCATTCCCAACGATAGGCTCCGGCCCCGATGCCCAGCCATGGTCATCTCTTGCTCAGCCGATATCTTCTCTCAATAACGATATTGGCCTTAATGCGTTGTGCGATGGAATAGTGCCCGAACGTTCAGATGACAAAACCGTGCCCCACTTTGAGTGGATCGGCAAGGAAGGCACAAAGGAGTGGGTGCAGATCGATTTCAATCGGCTAATTAAAATCAATACTATGGAAGTATTCTGGTATGACGATAGTGACAGCGGCGGCAACTGCCGGGTGCCGAAGTCATGGAAAGCATCTTATGTCGTGCCGAACGGCTTTCGGAGTCAACCTCGCAACGGCAGCAGCTACAGTACCATTAAAAACCAGTTCAACAACGCAATGTTCGACCAGGTAGAGACAACTTCAATACGCCTGGAAGTGGAATTACAACCGGGCTGCACTGCAGGTATTCTTGAGTGGCGTATCCTCAATTGGGGCGAGGACGTACGAAAAGTCCAGGACCAGAAATAACAGGTCGATGAAAGGTTTAATATGAATACAAGAGAAAATATAATTACTGCATTAAACGGCGGCATTCCCGAAATAACACCGCTAACATTTTATAGTTGGATGCTGACTATTGACAAACAGGAAAATGAACATCTTCTCTTTGATGACCAATGGAAGCGGCTTTATGATATGGGGCTGGGTATCTGCCATCATGTCCATGTAACCAGGGAAGTTCAGCACGGTGTTAAAGACAGCATTGAAACCAAAAAAATCGGCTCAGATGTCCTTGAAGTTCACACAAAGGACACCCCTGTAGGTTCCATTCAGCAGACATTCAAAAACGGCTGGCATCATGAGTACTGGATAAAAACACCTGCCGATTACAAGGTAATGACATGGATCATGGACAACACCGAGCTTGTGCCTTGTTATGATGAGTTCGGTCGCGGCGAAGAGCTTGTCGGCGACAATGGCATTTCGATTATTCTTGCCTCCCGCACCCCTGCGATGAATATAAACGTTGACTGGGCGGGAACCGAGCAGTTCTGTCTGGACCTGGCTCTTGAAGTCGGCGAGCTTATGGAACTTTATGAAGCAAGGAAAAAATTATTCATTCAGGAAACAGAGCTTATCGCCAAAGGACCCGGAAAGTTTATCAAATGGCTTGAGAATCTCACGATTAGCGTAATGGGCCCGCAAAAATACGGCCAATTACTTGTTCCAATTTATGAGCAATGTGTACCTGTTTACGAAGCAGCAGGCAAACGCGTGATGGTACATTACGATGGCCAGTTGAGTGCCATCAAGGATCAGATCGCCAAGGCTCCTTTCCATATGGTCGAATCGCTAACCGAAGCTCCTGAGGGAGATATGACATATGCCGAATGCAGAGAAATCTGGCCGGATAAGGTGCTCTGGGGCAATATTAACGTTGCCCTATATTATGAACCCGTCGAAGTTTTAAGGCAGGCTGTGATTGATAAAAGAAAACGGGCAGGTAAGAAAGGATTTTTGTTTAGTATATCCGAAGATATGCCAACTAATCATAATGATAGTGTGCCGGTCGTGCTGGAAACCTTGAGCAAAATAGGTTAAACAGAGTTTTCAGCGAAATAAAAATAATTCAAATTAATTGGAGAAAAAAAATGAAAACACTGCTGATATCAATGCTTGTTTGTGTAGTCATATCAATGGTCTTTCTTTACGGCTGTTCCTCTAAAAATAAAAGTTGCACAAAAACGCAGGACTTTGACAGCATCAGGTTATACAAGCTCCGCAACGATGCCGGCACAGAAGTCAAAATTACAAATTACGGTGCCATAGTAACCTCTATTAAAGTAGCCGATCGCAATGGTGATTTTGCCGATGTTGCATTGGGCTATGACCATGTAAAAGGCTACATGAACGCTGTCGACAAACCTTATTTCGGTGCGATTGTAGGCCGTTACGGCAACCGTATTGCAAAAGGGAAATTCACCCTTGACGGCAAGACCTATTCCCTTGCAATAAACAACGGCCCAAACCATCTCCATGGCGGCATCATTGGCTTCGATAAGGTCGTCTGGGAAGCAACACCCATAAAAGGCGAAGGATTCAGCGGATTGGAGCTAACTTATCTGGCTAAAGATATGGAAGAAGGTTATCCGGGAAATCTTAACATCAAAGTTACATACAGGCTTACTGACGACAATGAATTAAAGATTGATTACTATGCAACCGCAGATAAAGCAACTCCGGTCAATCTGACCAACCATACTTACTTTAATCTGGCCGGCGAAGGAAACGGCACCATCCTCGGTCATGAGTTAATGATAAATGCGGACAATTACACACCAGTAGATGAAACCCTGATCCCGACCAGTAAAATAGAGACAGTCAAAGGTACGCCTTTTGATTTTACAACTGCTAAGCCGATCGGTCGAGATATTAACCATAACAATGAGCAACTCACATTTGGCGGCGGATATGACCATAACTTTGTCCTAAACAAAACTAAGCCTGGAGCTATGACACTGGCAGCTACCGTTTACGAACCAACAACCGGACGCTTCATGGAAGTCTTCACCAAAGAACCCGGAGTTCAGTTCTATTGTGGAAACTTTCTCGACGGGCGGCTCATCGGCAAAGCTGGCAAGCCCTATGTACACCGCGGCGGTTTCTGCCTGGAAACTCAGCACTATCCGGATTCACCCAACCAACCCAGTTTCCCATCAACAATACTAAGACCCGGACAGGTTTATCAGACAAGTACAATTTATAAATTCAGCACGAAATAGCTTCCAACTATAGATTACGTTGTATTAATAAGGAGTGCGTTCAATGAAACGTCGTAGTTTTCTAAGACAGACAGGAATGATAGTTGCGGCAGTGACGATGCCGACCATCAGGAGTTTCGGGGCAACAGGGCTTCCAGCTGAGGATATTATTATCGCGGATTTTACTGGTGATACCTGGCCGGAGGGATGGATCGTTGAAGGGACAGCTTTCGGTTCTCCATTGCCTACTAAAACAAGCCGCAAACGCATCAAACCTACCGAGAATCACAGGCAATGCTGGGATGGGGCAATGAGTTCTCCGGAATTTGGGATCGAGCGGGATTATATAAACATAAAAGTGTGCGGTGTTCTCAATCCGGGGCAATGCTACATATCAGTGTTCGTGAAAGATAAAGAGGTTCGGCGTCTTATCAACTTTGATATGAATTTTAAGTTATGGCGTACGATTGATGTAAAAGGTCTTAAGGGAAAACAGGCCCGCCTTGAGGTTCATGACAAGTATTTTAACGGCTGGGTAGATATTGATATGATAGTTCAGTCGGACACAGCAAAGCACGACCAACCGAACACCGATGTTCCCGTATGGCGCGAGACAGTATTTGAAGCAAATATCGGCGAAAAGAAATATTTGCTTCTGCCTATTGCCGGTAATGCTCCCACGCAGGATCTGACCATTGAGATAGACGGAAAGAAAATACTCACTTTTCCATTTACGCTTGCCCAGCAGGAGACAAAGGACTTTCTGCCAGTTTACTATGTGGGAGGGCACAAGGGCAAGACGTTACGTGTGCATTATTTTGAAACAGAAAACAGCATGGCAAAACAACAGATCAAACTGTCAAACCAAATGCCCCAAATGCCCGAGAGAAGGCCGGCTTTTCATATAACAAATCCTTATGGCGGGCTTAATGATCCCAACGGGCTGGTTTATTATGACGGTGAATATCATCTGTTTCATCAGTACCGGTTTGGCGGTTTGCGTTCCGTTTTCTGGTACCATTTCGTAAGTACCGATTTGGTCAACTGGAAACAGCTTCCGATTGCTTTGTTCCCCGATAAAACTGGCGCTATGTTTTCCGGCTCAGGTGTAGTTGACTGGTTTAATACAGGTTGGTTCCAGACGGGCAAGGAGAAGGCCGTTGTGGTATTCGCTACGGGATCAAAGGGTTGGGGGCACGAAGCTCCGTATGACAAGATACAGACTCAAAACCTCGCTTTCAGTAATGACCGGGGCAGGACTTTTACCAAGTATGAAGGAAACCCGGTACTTGGTGAGGAACGGACTAAAAGAGTCAACGCGCGCGGTAACAGCCGGGATCCCAAGGTCATCTGGTATTCGCCGACAAGAGGAATGGATTATAAAGCTAAGGATGGACATTGGGTGATGCTTTTAGCTGAAGAAAAAGGCGGGACTTTTTTTGTATCGAAAGACCTCAAAGAGTGGGAGCAGACACAGGTTGCAAATTTCGGTGGTGAATGTCCGGAATTTTTTGAGATCGCTGTTGACGGCAATCCGAACGATACACGCTGGATAGCTATGTTCGCAGGAACCCGGTACCATATCGGTACGTTCGATGGCCGGGTGTTCACTGCTGAAGAAAGTAAAGAGCTGAATGCCGGCAAAGGGTTTTATTATGCCGAGCAGACGTTCAATAATACCGAGGGTGTTCCGCCGCGGCGGATACAGATGGCTTGGCAGGGCCCGCAGCTTTCTTTTCCTGTCGAGCTTAATTTGCGTACTACGGATGATGGTTTGCATATGTACGCCTTGCCGGTCGAGGAAATAAAAAACCTTTATGTCAAAACTGATAAGCTTGACGGGATTACAATCACCGAAAATAGCGTGAATCCTCTTAAAGATTTTGACAAGGGTCTCTACGACATAGAGATGGAGATCGACTTAGGTACCGCTAAAGTTGTTGAATTTAATATTCGCGGCAAAGAGTATGTTTATGACGTATCAACTTCAATGCTGACTACGCCGCTGCCTGAGAATGCAAAAGAGCTGCCGGTTCTCAAAGTCCCGCACAAAGACAATAAGCTTACGCTGCGATTTCTCACAGACCATTGGTCTATTGAGCTGTTCGCCCAGGACGGTCGCTATTTTATACCCATGGGATTCAGAAAAGGGCCAAACGATGTCGAGATAAGTTCAACAGATATTGGAGTGAATGTTAAGGGCGGGTCGATAGTAATGAAGCGGTGCCGCATCCATGAATTGAGGTCTATTTGGAAAAATTAGCTAATGCGATAAAATAATCACCGCACAGAAGAGATTTCAATCTCTGTTGAAAATTAAATGCATGGAAAGGAAATGCAGGATGAAGATGACAATAAGGTTGATTTGTATAGTCGTATTATTGGTTACGGCCAGTGGATGGGCCGCGGGAGACTCCCTAACTCCGCTAAAACTCGGTAAATCGCCTACCACATGGCAGCAATTATGGGGTAATTATGACCCCGCAAAAGACCCGCTCGAAATTCAGATCGTGCGAGAATGGAAAGAAGATGGCATTACCTTCCGTTATGTAATTTTCACTATCGGAACTTTCAAAGGACAAAAATCAACTCTGGCTGCATACTACGCATTCCCCGCTAGCAGTAAAAAACTACCTGCAATTCTCCACCTTCACGGCGGAGGTCAGCGGGCATTCTTAAGCGAGGTGAGAGAAGCCGCAAAATACGGCTATCCGGCTCTATCCATAAATCATGGTGGCAGACCCATGGAAGACCAGAAACCCGGAGAACCCAACACAGACTGGGGGAAAATGGATGAAAACTTTGACCATATCAAGGATTCGCAAAGAAACGACTTCTGGTTTCGATGCCAACTCGCAGCCAAGCGAGGATTAACTTTTCTCGCTCAGCAGCCCGAAGTTGACCCTGCCCGAATCGGTGTTCACGGCCATTCGGTAGGAGGAAGAATGACAACAGAAATTGCCGCCGACTCTCGTGTCGCCGCTGCAGTTCCTTCTTCCGGCGGAGGCGGTGCAGCCGCCGGGCCAATCGCTTTAATGCCCGGTTCCAACAAAAAACCTTCAGACCCTATCAAACTAAAGACAATTCTGACAAACGCATACCTGCCAAATATCAAATGCCCGATTCTAAACCTAAACCCAATGAATGAATGGACAAGCCCCACGGACATCATGTTCGAAAACTGGAAAAATATAGCAAGCAAAGAAGTGAGCTTTTCGTCCACGCCTCACATTTACCACCATCACTTACCCGAACATAAAGTCTGCCAGTGGCTTTGGTTCGAGCAGCACCTGAACGACAGTTTTAATATGCCTAAAACTCCCAAATGCCAGCTAAATCTCAATACTCCAAGCGGCATACCATCAGTGACGCTAATCCCTGAAAAATCAATGACAATCGAAAAAGTGGATATCTATTATTCAATAGACCCACACCCTATAACACGCTTCTGGCGGGATGCCAAAGCACAACAACAAGATGGTATCTGGAAGACTGACTGTCCAATAATGAGCACCGACCAACCGCTTTGTGTAATAGCAAACGTAACATACAAACTTGAAGGGAAAATGAGGGGAAAATATGATATCGACAAATT
Source organism: Phycisphaerae bacterium (assembly GCA_016782755.1). Classification (GTDB taxonomy): domain Bacteria; phylum Planctomycetota; class Phycisphaerae; order Sedimentisphaerales; family Anaerobacaceae; genus BS750m-G65. Next base: position 8,640 of record JADHXY010000039.1, read on the forward strand.
TACAATAACTTCCTGGGAACAGGTCGCCCTGCCAAAAGAACTCAAGCAAGCTAATGTCAAACCTACCGACAAACCATCGATGCTAATCGATGATTTCGCAAGAGGCTGGCATGACTGGTACCCTTTTATTGAATGTAAACCTGGACAGCTTGATGTGATGACCAGAAAGCTAAAAGATCCGAAATACCAGGGCCCAGATGGTGCCGTTCTAAAACTCGATGTACTCAGCCCAAAAGATAATCAGCTTGTTATTGCTTTCCTCTTGAACGCCTGGAGTACCGACCCGAAACATCGTGGCGGCGGCTATGGTACCGTAAAAAACATCAAAGGCTCTGATAAATGGCAAACTGTAGATGTCTCCTTATCTGAGCTTATTCCGACAACTCATAGATATGGTGCAGAATACAGGATAGTAACCGAGCCAATGGCAGACTGGACACACATCACAGACTTTAAACTTTGCACTAAATTTATTGTCTCAAAAAATGGAGAAGAAATCCAGCTCGGAACCGGTAGATGGAACGGATATTACCAGTTCCGTAACCTGCGGTGGGAACTTTCAAAGTAAATAACTACTGGTATAAACTCGCAATCATTTATGTAAAAATCCAACTCTGTCATCTTGCCTGAACCGCCCGGATATTATACAATATCTCTATAATCTGATTTTATCTGGGAATAAATATGCTAAAAAACAAACTAAAACAGAAACTTGGTGAAGAAAACAGCTTCATTATAAACGTCGAATTAACGGCTGGACCAAACTTTAATATCGCCCCTGCCGAAAAATTCCTCAATGATTACAAAAAGGCCGATAAATCAGTAATTCCAGCCGACTTCGATTTTACCAGTATAACCTTCCCGCAAAATCCCGGTGGAGTCGCAAACGTCGAACCTTGTGAAATGTTAAAACTTCAGGATTTAATGGACGATCTGGACTTCGTTCCGCACATAAGCTGCAAAGACCACAACGCCGACTCGATCATAAGCTCACTTATGGCATACAAAAATGCCGGCCTTGAATCCATATTTGTCGTTACAGGCGACAAACCACTAAAAGCAAAAGGCGTTTTCGAACTCGAATCCCTCGGTCTGTTGCAGCTCATTACGAAGATCAACAATAGCGAATATATTAAAGCAAAACCCGAAGCCCTCGAAAACGTTCACCAATTCTACCCTGGAGCTGCCGTTTCTCCGTTCAAATATACACAAGCTTCACAAATGCAGCAGTACTACAAAATGGAGAAAAAAATTAAAGCTGGCGCAAAATTCCTCATTACCCAGGTCGGCTGGGACTGGAAAAAATCTCTCGAACTATTCACTTACCTGAAAGAAAATAATATCGATATCCCAGTCCTCGGAAACGTTTACCTCCTCAGTACCGCCACACCCGCCCCCAGACTTATGCACGACAACAAACTCCCCGGCTGTTTTGTTAGCGATGCTCTCTTTGAAAAAGTCCAGAAAGAAAACCTCGATCAGCACATCGAAAGAGCCGCCCAGCAGGTCGCTATGTACAAATCAATCGGCGCTCGCGGTGTGGATATCGGCGGTGTCCATGATTTTGATATCTTCATTAAAATTCTTAATAGAGCCGCTCAAATTAGCCCAAACTGGCAAGACTATAAAGAAAACCTCTACTGGCCTGCAGATAAAGCTTTCTACCTTTACGGCCAAAGCGGCAAAAGAACACCATTGAGCAAGCCGAAGAAAAAATCAAACCATCGACTTTTTAACTTGACCCACCGGGCTATTCTAAACCCCGAATACAGAGGCTTCCACATTTTCAAAAAGATAATGAAATTTTTAGGCACAGAAAAAAATTCCGGCTTCTTCTACAAACTCTTCGACGCAGCCGAAAAACCCGCCAAATACCTAATGTTCGATTGTGAGCAATGCGGCGACTGCTACCTGCCCGAAAATTTCAGCTGGTGCACCATCGGCGGTTGTGAAAAAGGTCTCAACAACGCTCCATGCGGCGACTCAACTCCCGATGGATACTGCGGTAATAACCTTGAAAGAATTTGCATCGGTGAAAATATATACCTCGCAGCCGCAGCCGAAAAAAACGGCCTCCAAAAACTGCGCAAACAAATCAACAAACCAAGAAACCCGGCATTAGCAAATACATCATCCGTCTTGAACTATCTTTTCTCAAAGGATCACACTATGAAAAACGCACTCATCAGCATCGGCGAATCTGTACACGCCTCAATACCCAAAACAGGCCAGGTAATGAAAGCCTTAGCCGACAAAGGCCCCGACGCATACACCAACCCCTCTGGTGAACTAAACTACATCAAAGCCCTCATGCAATCGCAAGCCGACGACGGCGCCGACTACATCGCCGTAAACCTTGATGCTTTCGGCGAAACAGATCCGCAAATCACAATAAACATGATGACCGAATATGTAAAAATGGTACGCAAATGGGGAAAAGACGTACCCGTCTGTATCGACAGCAGTAACGACGACGTACTTATCGCCGGTTTAAAGGAATGGTACAATGCCGATACGGCAGTAAAAAAACCGCTTATAAACTCGATCAAAACTTACACAGCCGAAAAAATGCTGCCCCTCAAAAATGATTACGACTTCTGTTTCGTGGGACTTCTTGTCGGTGAACAAAGGTCATCCGCCACAGGAGGCTCTCACTCGGTCGAAGAACTTTTTGCGTTTGCCAGACAAATATTCGATTTAGCCGTCAATAAATTCAATTTCAAACCACAAGAAATATTCTTCGATTCAACCGTATTCCCGCTCGCTATCGATATGCCCATGGAACCAAATACGCCCGGCTACACATACCGCGCATTCGAAACTATCAAAAAGATCAAGAACGACCCGGAAATGAAAAACGCCCACACTTCACTGGGAATTAGCAACTGCGTTCGAGACCTGCCCGGTAGGAAGATCGGAATATGCAGAGCATACGTCGCAAAAGCAATTGAATACGGCCTCGACGCTGGAATAGTAAACACCGCCCACCATTACGGCCAGACAGACCCCGACCCGAAACTGCTCGAACTCGTAGATGCTTTCGCAAAAATGGATGGCTCACCTGAAAAAATGAACAAATCAATGACACTAATGGGGCAGTTCTGCCAGCAAAACAGAAAACCTGCTAATTAGACTTTAAAACGCTCACAGCTATCGCCAAAACACAATCACGACTCTAACAAGCCGTCCACCCGCCATCTATAACAAGATTGGCACCGGTCATGTAACTGCTCGCTTCGCTTGCTAAAAAAACAACTGCACCCTTAATCTCCTCGGGTACACCGTTCCTTTTCATAGGACTCTTTGAAGCATACCGCTCAAATAGTTCTTTGCCTACTTTTTCCAACGGCGGAAATGTCCCCGGCGTCAGGCAATTAACCCGCACATTATCACCCGCCCAATAAACACCAAGATGCCGAACCATATTTATTACACCAGCCTTCAAAGCATGGTAAGCCGCCAAACTTCCACATTCCCTGTCCTCATAAACCTCCGGATATCCACCCACCATACCGTAGATCGACCCAAGCATTATGATACTCGCCTCTCTGCCGCTAATTACCGCATGGTCGTGAACCAGCCGGGAAAGCAAAAAATACCCCGTCGCATTGGAAAGCTGAGTATTAAATTCCTCACTCGTCACATTATGCCAACCAGCTTCCAGCCCGAAATGTGCATTGTTCACTAATATATCAATTCTACCCGCCTGCTTCAACCCATCCTCGAATCCGCGATTGATCGATTCCTCCGACAGGTGATCCATCTCAACACCATAAAAACTATTACCGCTCTCAGCCGACAATTTCTCCGCTGCAGAAACCGCTCTCTCTTTGTCCCGGCTCGATATTATCACCGCAGCCCCAGCCTCCGAAAGACCCTTCGCCATAGCATTTCCCAGATAACCCGTGGCCCCAGTAACCAACGCAACCTTACCGCTAAGATCAAACAATTCCCAAACCGTTTTTTCTTTCACAACCAAAACCCTCGCTATGTGGAATTACCCTCAAAACTTCCCCCTGAGTGATTAATAATGCCGGAGGAGGGACTTGAACCCTCACGCCCTTGCGGGCACGGGATTTTGAGTCCCGCGCGTCTGCCAATTCCGCCACTCCGGCTTGCAGAAACAAAAAAATATAAAATCCAGACCAACAAGTCAAGTACAAACTTAAATGCAAACACTTATAATCAAAACTCAACTAAAAATCCAAGAACACAATATCTTCCGGTATCGCAACAACATCCCTCCTGCCCGGTCCTAACAGCTTTCTTACCTCATCGCTATGCTTACCCGCCGCTTGCTCCAACTCAATACTCGACAAACTCGTCACTGCCTTAGCACTGCCGTTGAGCATAACAACACAACCCGCCTCAAAATTACCCTCTACGCTTACAACTCCACTTGCGAGCAGGCTTTTATGATCACCAATCGCCTTCATCGCCCCGCGGTCAATTTTTATCGTTCCGCAAACATCGCTGTTCAATATCCACCTCTTGCGATTACTCAGCTTCCGCTTCGGCATAAAAACCGTCCCAATGTCCCCGCCATCAATTATTCTCGTTATCACATCCTTCTCCCTGCCGTTAGCTATAACGATTCTGCATCCCGCATTTGATGCTATCTTTGCCGCCTCCAGCTTTGTCTTCATACCACCTGTCGCGTGCCTGCTCCCGCCGGAACCTGCACTTGAAATTATTTCCTCCGTCAGTTCATAGACCACCGGTACCAGCTTAGCATCTTTATTTTTTCTCGGATCGCTATCATATAAACCGTCAATGTCACTTAGTATTATCAAAAGATCCGCATCAATCTTACTTGCAACAAGAGCGCTGAGCTTGTCGTTATCACCAAAAGCAGAACCTATCTCATCGGTACTTACGCTGTCATTTTCATTTATTACCGCAACCACCCCCAGGCCAAGCAAAGTCTCGATAGAATTTTGAAGATTCAAGTAGCTCTTGCGATTATTAAGCACATCCGTTGTCAAAAGAACCTGCGCAGTCTTGACCCCGCAGCTCAAAAACGCCTTGCGATATTCTGCCATAAGCAACGGCTGACCTATCGCCGCGCATGCCTGCCGCATCTTTGTTCCCCTCACGCTTCCCTCTATTTCCAGCTGCCCGGCACCCATCCCTATTGCACCGCTGGTAACTATCATGACTTTCCTGCCGCTCTTGCAAAGTTCAGCAACCTGGGCAGCGATCCGCTTTATAAACGATTTATCGATTTCAACGGTTCCATCCTTGCTAAGAATATTTGTACCTACCTTGATGACAACTTTTTTAACCTTTGAAAAATCTCTCATCAGATATCACAATCCTTTTCGATTTTTTTATGGCTGAACTTCCTAACTCCCTTACTAAAATCATTAACCACATCCCCGCTGCCTATCAGCTTATACTTATATATCAGCAGTCCATCAAGCCCCACCGGCCCGCGAGCATGTATTTTATTAGTACTTATCCCGACCTCCGCACCGAATCCATACCGAAAACCGTCACTAAATCGCGTGCTGCAGTTCCAGAAAACATTCCCCGAATCCACCAGCTCCATAAACATCCCCGCACGCTCTCTGTCACTTGTAACAATGCAGTCCGTATGTCCCGAACCATACTTATTTATATGCTCTATCGCCTCATCAACTCCGGCTACAACTTTCACACTCAGCTTATAATCAAGATACTCACTCCCCCAGTCCTCCTCGCTCGCAGCTTTAACATCTATTATCCTCTGTGTCTTCTCGCAACCGACAATCTCAACTCCCTTCTCTTCCAGCGCTGCCTTCACCTCAGGCAAAAATTCGCCCGCAATTGCCTCGTCAACCAACAAAGTCTCAGCCGCATTACAAACCGCCACATACTGACACTTCGAATCCACAGCCACCCTCACAGCCATATCAATATCAGCATCGCCATCAACATAAACATGACATATCCCGTCAGCATGACCCAAAACCGGAATGTTTGTATTATCCATAATATAACGCACAAACTCATTCGAACCACGAGGTATCATCAAATCGATATACTCATCCATCGCCAGCATCGCCTTAACATCTTCCCTGCTCTCAAGCAGACCAAGCCACCGGGCCGGAATGCCAGCCGACACCGTCGCCTCTGTTATCAGCTCTGCCAATACCCTGTTAGTATCATGAGCCTCACTGCCGCCCTTAAGCAGCACCGCATTAGAGCTTTTCAAGCACAAACTCGATATCTGCACCAGTGCATCAGGCCGGGACTCAAAAACCACACCAATTACCCCTATCGGACAGCTAACCTTATAAAGCTCAAGCCCATCATCAAGCTCGGTCGCACTCAACGTTCGCCCAACAGGATCCTCCAACCCTATTAAACTTTCTATCCCTTCACAAACCGACTCGATCTTGCCCTCATCAAACCTCAACCTCTTCAAAAGCGGTTTTGCCAACCCCTCAGCTTCCGCACGCTCCAAATCCCTGTTATTCGCTTCAACGATTTTCGCGGCATTCGCCCGCAAAGCCACCGCCATAGCCGTCAATGCCGCGTTTTTAACCTCACTACTAACTGCCGACAATTTTATAGCCGCCGCTTTCGCACCAACGCAAATTTCCTGAATATCCATTATTGAAATCCCTGCTAAAAATATTTACGCTTCTATACGATTTTCCCGCTTCGCTTTTTCTATTGACAATCAAAACACAAAAATATAAAATCCAGCCTGTTGAATATTGTTTGATCGATTATAGTTTATCAGCTAAAATTAATCAATTATCAATATCCAGTAACCGAGACCGGTATTTAAAGTCGCTTTTGGCGTGATATATTGATCTTTGAGATTTGAACAATAATCAATTGATTGCGGGTGTAGCTTAGTGGTAAAGCTCCAGCCTTCCAAGCTGGTCACGTGAGTTCGATTCTCATCACCCGCTTTTTTCCTGTCCCCCGTCTGCCGGGTTTAACGAACTCGCAAAATCTACCTCGAATCCGGCACTCTATGCAAACTCAACACCTTCACCTTACCACCTGCATTCTTAACCTCGCTCCTGTCAAGGATCGCCATTACCCGCCGCTGCGGCCCGTCCCTGCCTATACGAACAAGAATGTAAGCCGTATAAACATCACTGCGAACCGTAACAAGATCGCTTATACGGGAAAAGATCAAGTCACGCTCCTCAAAATCATCAACCATACCATCCTTACGAGTCCGCGAATTCGTACTCAAATCAGGAAAGCCCAGCTGATCATCACTATCAGTTCCATAATAATTCATCCTGTAAGCACTGTCTGTGCCCAAATTAACCCTGTTAAGCTCCCCTGTACTGGTATATCCGAACCCTTCCCAGTAATTATCTTCGTTTTTGAAATTTCCTCCGCCTTCAGCACTCAAATTCCACCTGTCCCTGTAGGCAACTATCGAGCGAGCCAGCTTATTATTAAAACCGCCGCCACGCCGCTG
>JADHXY010000040.1 GCA_016782755.1 Phycisphaerae bacterium
GATTTAAAAATAAATGTAGCATTCCCTGTAAATGTTTAATCTATCAAAAAAAGTAATTACTTAAATTATTTGATTTAATCTTAAAACAGAATATATAAGGTATATATATATGATAAGAAATATAAAATTTATTATGAGGACAGTTGATTTATTTACATATATAGTTTTTACGTATTTATCAGCACTTCTTTTTAAGGCGATATGGGTTACTGAAGACAACTGGATTGAGCATGTGCCTTTTGGAAAAAGAACGGTGGAGGAGATATATAGGTACAGCAGTGGTTTTTATATATTTTTGACATTAGTACTGACTGTATTTTTTTTATTTATTTTTTATTATGCATCTCAATTGTTATTAGAAAGATTTATGTCAACTAAAAAAGAAGGGAATAAGCTTATAAATAGGGATATTTTTTTTAAAGCGGCTATTTTGTGTATGATAATTTCAAATATATCGCTTACATGGGATAGTGACTTAAATCTTATTTTACTTTTAATATTCAATATCCTTGGTATGATTTTTTTAATCAAGTGGATTAATTGTTGGGAACGAGCATTAATGGGATGTTTACTGTTGCTTGGTGAGGCAATATTTATCTGTTGGTTGCAATTTTTCAGTGGGATTGAGTTGATAGTTATTTTCTACATTATCCTCCTTATTATTTTACTTTTAGCAGTTTTAGCGTTTTTAGTATGGACTGTTCGTTTATGGCAATTTCATTGATGAGCCGGTTTTGATGAGGAATGTTGATAGCGGTGAGCCGGATATTGACGGAGTAGATTTGTATTACATGCATGATCATCTTTATAATACGCGTGCGCTGGTCGATGAGGATGGTTTTATCGTCGAGCGGACTACATATGATGTTTACGGCAATGCGAAGATTAGGCCTATCGGCGATATTAATGGCGATGGGTATGTTATGTTTGGCGATGTGATAATATGCAATGATCTCAAGGTCGAAGGTGCAAGCGAGTGCGATCCGAACTACATGTGGTCGGCGGATGTTGATAATGATGGCGATATTACGGCTGCGGATGTGAATATCGTGATGGAGCAGTTTTCAAACGTTAGCAGTAACCAGCCGAGCTATTACCGTAACAGCTATTATTTTACAGGCCGACGGCTGGACATGCTCGATATCGGCTGTTTGAAGCTGCAATATAACCGCAACCGCCGATTTTGCTCTACTATCTGCTCTCTCATCTCTACTGCTCTGATTTTGAGCTTTGTTCAAAATCGGGGAGAGAGGATTCGAACCTCCGACCTCTGCGTCCCGAACGCAGCGCTCTAGCCAAGCTGAGCCACTCCCCGAAATTTCGGAAATCGGAATATATCACATCAAACTAAAAAAAGCAAGTTACAATAAATTAACAGGGTCGATATCTATCGAAACTTTCACAGCCGGCCTTACCGGCTTATATCTTCGCAGTATTTTAAAGAATCTTTGCATTGGTTCAGCGTTTGGTGACTGGACGATTATCTGGTTTCTGTGAAATCTGTGCATCCTGCTGATGGCGGCAGGCATCGGGCCGCGAAGTTTTATATTGAGCGAGTTTTCCGCGAGAATGTTATCCAATCTGTCCTTAAAAATCTTGGTAGCAAGTTCGAGCTTTTCGTAATTTGTATCCTGTATTAAAATATAAGCCATTCTCGAGTATGGCGGCAGGTTGCAGGTTTTACGGTGCTCTAATTCATTTTCTACAAAACCTGTAAAATCATTTTTGAGGGCGTATTTTATAGCCGGCTGTTCTGATAAATAAGTTTGTACAAAAACTTTCCCCTCTTTTTCGCTTCTTCCGGTACGGCCTGCGACCTGGCTGATTAGTTGAAAGGTGCGTTCGTTTGCTCTGAAATCAGGGATATATAAACTCGTGTCAGCACTTATGATCCCAACGACAGTGACATTTGGAAAGTGCAGGCCCTTTGCGATCATCTGTGTTCCGACAAGAATGTCTATTGTGCCGTTGCTAAAATCCCTCAACAGTTCATAGTAATTCCCGTTTTTCATAGAGTCGCTATCAACACGGGCTACCCTTGCTGATGGGAATTTATCCTTTATCTCTTCTTCAAGCCGCTGTGATCCAAGGCCGATCATGATCATCGACTTGCCGCAAATGGGGCATTTTTGCTGGACGAGGGTTTTGGAAAGACAATAGTGGCATGTTGCATAGCCGGAATGTATCTGCTTGCCGAAAATTTTCGTAAGGTTGTTATTTTTAGAGGCAGATTTATGAAAAGTAAGCGAAACATCGCAGTTGCGGCAGCGGAGAGTATGTTTGCAGGAAGGGCAAAACACAAAATTGCTATAGCCGCGGCGGTTGAGCAGCAGTATCGCCTGTTCATTTCTTCTCAAGGCAATCTCCAGATGTTTTTGCAATCCTTTCGATATAAGTTTCGGCTTGTTTTTTTCCGAATATTCTTGCTTCATATCTATCAGATGCATCTTCGGCATAGGCAGATCCATCACACGTTTGGGCAGCGATAAAAGCTGAAAGTGTTTTTTATTTTTACAGTTCACTACCGTTTCGAGGGAAGGTGTGGCACTGCCGAGAATACAGTGGCCATTGCAAAGCTGAATCCGTTTTATAGCAACATCTCTTGCATTGTATCGCGGCGTAGTATCTTGTTTATAACATGGTTCGTGTTCTTCGTCGACAACGATAAGCCCGAGGTTGGCAAGCGGTGCAAAAATCGCTGAGCGGGCACCAATCACGACATCGGCTTCTGCGTTTTTTATCTTCTGCCATTGTAAGTTTCGCTGGCTTGGCGTAAGCCCGGAATGCATGACCGCTAATTTAGTGAATCTGCCGCTGAAACGCTCAATAGTCTGGGCGGTAAGGGCTATTTCCGGCAACAGGACAATCGCACTTTTGCCGGAATCGATAGCTGTCTGGATAGCTCTTATATATACTTCCGTTTTGCCGCTATCGGTAACGCCGTGCAATAGCGAAACCCCAAAATCACCAGACCGTATATCTTCCTGAATCTTTTTCAGAGCATCGCTCTGGTCGCTATTGAGAACAACATTTTCCGGTTCTAATATGAATTCGTCCGGTATTACAGGCAATGCCTTCAGAATTTCTTTTTTTATCAGTCTGACGATTTCCTTGTTAGCCAGTGATTTAATTGGAGCATCGGTACAGCCGACATGAACGGTAATTATTTTTGCTTCAATAGCATTTTCGCTGTTTAGAGCATTTTGCTGCAGCAGGTAATCAATGATGTCCTTTTGTTTTTTGCCCCGGATTTTTTCTGAAAGGGTTTTGAAGTTTTCTGGGAGGTAAACAAATCTTTGTTTTTTTACTCCTGCAGATTTCTTTACCGCGGCTGGAACCATCGCCGCCAGCACCTGACCTAACGGACAAACGTAATATCTGCTTATCCATCCGGCGAGTTCCATCAGCTCAGCATTAAGAAGCGGAGTATCGTCTATTACTTCTTTGATTTTTTTGAGCCGAAACCGCTTTGCTTGTTTTACAGATGGCTCAGATACATCTTCGACAATTTCCACACAAAAACCCTGCTCAGGCTTATTTCCTCTGCCAAACGGCACAAGCACCCTCTGCCCGGTTTTGACAGGCCAAAATTCGTCATCTACGATATAATCGAACTCATTATCAACTGCCGCGGAAAAAGCAACCTTGATGACATGCCCCGAATCGCAATCGCGGCTATTACTTACCGCAGCAGGTTCTATATCAAGCTCTGAAAATAAACTTTTTGTCTGATTTATACGCATAATTGTTCAGAGATTGTCTCAGTTATGGGTTGTTCTGTCAAGTATGATGCTGTTTTACTTGTTTTCGACATGATTTAATCGTAGAATAGTTTTTTGCTTTGAAGCTGATACAAGCGAACCATTATTGAATTGACAAGAATATCATTATATGAGTGAATTTAATCTATCCAGTTTATATAAGCCGGCAGGCGATCAACCGGCGGCTATAGATAAGCTTTATGCCGGCCTGAAGTCTGGCAAGAAGTTTCAGACACTGCTTGGCGTTACAGGAAGCGGCAAAACATTTACTATGGCCAATCTTATAGCCAAAGCAAACAAGCCAGCCTTGATACTCTCGCACAATAAGACTCTTGCCGCACAATTATATGAAGAGTTCAAAGAGCTTTTCCCGCAAAATGCTGTTGAATATTTTGTCAGTTATTATGATTACTATCAGCCGGAGGCGTATATTCCTGCTCGTGATATTTATATCGAAAAAGACGCCTCTAAAAATGCCGACCTTGACAGATTGCGTCTTTCCACAACTACCAGCCTCTCGACCAGAAAAGATGCAGTTATCGTAGCATCGGTTTCCTGTATTTTTGGACTCGGTTCACCTGAGGACTACAAGGCAAGCGTTATAGCCGTTCGCTGCGAGGATTACATCGAGCGAAATGAATTGCTCGGTAGATTTGCTGACCTGCAGTACACGCGGAACGACACCGAGCTTGCCCGTGGAAAGTTCCGTGTTCGTGGTGATGTCGTCGAATTATATCCTTCTTATGAATCATTTGCGATACGCTTTGAGTTTTTCGGCGATGAGATAGAGAAGATTAGTTATATCAATCCTGTTTCCGGTGAGTTTCTCGCCGACGAAACACAGGTATTTATATATCCGGCACAGCATTACATCATGCCCGCCGACAGGATCGTACCAGCTGTTAAAAGTATCAAGATCGAGTTAAAACAGCGTTTGCAGCAATTTCGTCAGGAAGGAAAACTTCTCGAAGCACAAAGGCTCGAAGCCAGGACAATGTATGATATTGAGATGCTGCAGGAGGTTGGTTACTGCAATGGGATCGAGAATTACGCCAGGCATTTAGCAGGACTCAAACCGGGGCAAAGACCCTATACGCTCATAGATTATTTCCCAAAAGATTTCCTACTCTTTATCGACGAATCGCATGTTACGATACCTCAGGTGAGAGCTATGTGGGCAGGCGACAAAAGCAGAAAACAGGTATTGATAGATCATGGTTTCCGGCTGCCAAGCGCACTCGATAACAGACCGCTGCGTTTTGAAGAATTTGAAGAGATCTGGAATAAAGTCGTATTTGTTTCGGCAACTCCGGCACCGTTTGAACTTGAAAAATGCGATGGAGAAGTTGTTGAACAGGTAATCAGACCTACAGGACTTGTCGATCCGGTGATCGAGGTTAAACCGGCCAAAAATCAGGTCGAAGACCTCATCGAGCAAATAGATAAGAGAGTGAAAGCAAAACAGAGAATGCTTGTCACTACGATGACAAAAAGAATGGCCGAAGACCTTTCCGCCTATATTGTTAAAAAAGGCTACCGATGCAGATATCTCCATAGCGAGATAAAGACCTTGGAAAGGATGGAAATCCTCACTGACCTTCGAAGCGGAGAATTCGATGTTCTTGTCGGTATTAATTTGCTAAGAGAAGGGCTTGATCTGCCGGAAGTTTCAGCTGTTGCAATACTTGATGCTGACAAGGAAGGATTCCTCCGAAGTGAGACCTCGCTTATCCAGACAATTGGCAGAACTGCTCGAAATGTTGATGCGACTGTCTTTTTATATGGTGATAAAATTACCAATTCCATGCAAAAAGCTATTGACGAAACGAACAGACGCCGTAAAATTCAGTTGGAATACAATAAAAAACACAATATAACACCCAAGACGATTATTAAGGAGATTCGTAAATCGTTCTCGGAACAAGTCAGGGCAAGACAAACGGCCCAAGAGGCTGTGAAGTTTGAAAGGGGCGAATACGAAAAAAATGAATTAGTAACACAGATTGAAAAGGAAATGATTGAGGCTGCCGAGGCGATGGATTTTGAGAGAGCGGCATTTCTGCGGGATCAGTTAAAAGAAATAAAGGAAGTTCCAAATTTTGAAATATTGGGAAAAAATAAAAAACAATAACTAAATTTAGAAAAGTTAATTTATGACTAAAAAAAATGTTGTAAAAAAAGTCGCAAAACTTGACGTAAATAAGTTCGCTGCCCTTATTGAAATGGCTATCAGCGAAGACCTTGGCCGGGGTGATATGACCAGCGAGCTATTCATTAAGGATCAGACTATCGCTACCGCTAACATTGTTTCCCGGGAGGAAATAGTTCTTTGCGGAATAGATATCGTTGCTGAGATATTTAAAAAATTCGATCCGGAATTAAAGCTCAGGCCATACGCTAAAGACGGACAAAGGATTCATGTAGGCGGTAAAATCGCAAAAGTCCAGGGTCCTTTATGTTCAATGCTCACCGCAGAAAGAGTATCGCTGAATTTTCTTCAGAGGTTAAGCGGTATCTCGACGACAACTTATAAATTTGTTAGTGCTGTCACCGGCACTAAGGCAAAAATTTACGATACCAGAAAAACTACTCCCGGCTGGCGTCTGCTGGAAAAATATGCTGTTCGGTGCGGCGGCGGTTACAATCATCGTTTAGGCCTTTACGATGGAATTATGATCAAGGATAATCATCTTGCGCAATTAGGAAAAAACTTCGCTCCCAAGCTTACGAAAATCATTCAGGAAGCCAGGAAAGTCAAAGGCGTTAAATTCGTAGCCGTCGAAGTCGATCACGTTGATGACCAGTTGAATTATGTCCTTCATATCCCTGGTATTGATATAGTTCTTCTCGACAATATGGGGCAATGGCAGCTAAAGCATGCTGTTGACATGCGTAATAATATGAAAAAAGACGGAAACATGCCGCTGCTCGAAGCCTCTGGTAATATCAATCTTAATAATGTCTCAGCCGTTGCCAATTGCGGCATAGACAGGATTGCTGTCGGGGCGATAACTCATTCGGCCATTTCAGTGGATATCGGTCTTGACAGGTAAAGCTTATGAATTACTCTGATCGTCTCGATCCGGATATGATAGCTGCTAATCTCAAAACGAATCGCATTGGCAGAAAGGTTATTGTTTTCCAAAGCACATCGAGCACCAATGATATCGCTGCTGAATACTTGAACAATCCTGATAACGACGGGTTTGCCTTCTTTGCCGAAGAGCAAAACGCCGGCAGGGGCAGGGGGGCAAATAAATGGGTAAGCAAAAAAGGCGACGGCCTGCTCTGCTCGGTAATATTGACTGAATTTGCTCCCGGCCCGGAACTCCTTTCGCTTACTGCGGCTGTGGCGGTTGCCGAAACCATAGGTGATAGTGCAAAAATAAAATGGCCTAACGATATTTTGATAGGTACCAAGAAAATTGCCGGGATACTTGTAGAAAAGAAAAATACTGGTTTTATTGTTGGAATAGGGATCAATTGCCACCAGAGCATCGACGAATTTCCTGACAGCTTAAAAAATAAAGCCATAAGTCTCGACATGGCCACTGGTGCCAAATGTTTCAGGCCTACAGTTGCAAAACGGCTTTTAACCCATTTGGACTACTGGTTTGGGGTTGCCTGCGAGTCCGAACAAAAAATAATTAATAAATGGCAGCAGCTTAGCATACACCTCGGGCACAGGGTGAATATGCTCTACGATGGCCGAAAAATAAGTGGTAATTGTATCGGCGTTGACCCGCAAAAAGGTATTATTCTTCAGCTGGACGGTGGTGCTGTGAAAATGTTTGACGCAGCACATTCGAGTATAATATCGTAAACCAGATTAGATCGGCACCTTTTTTGTTTCGTTTCCGTTCATTTATGTTTGTTTTATTGAAAAATGAAGACCTAAACGGTTTATTTATAACCTGTTTTTTGTTATCATTTTATTTATACTAAAATAAAAAAACAATACCAGTTCTTAAAGGAGTTTGATCAAATGGCTGAGAAATTTGATGTTTTTGTTATTGGTGGCGGTCCGGGTGGATATGCTGCAGCGATTAGATGTGCCCAAAAAGGAGCATCCGTAGCTTTAGCCGAAAAAGATGTTATGGGCGGTACTTGCCTCAACAGGGGTTGCATCCCTTCAAAAGCTCTTCTCGGTTCTGCTCATTTCCTCACCCAGGCCAAGCACGCTCCACTTATGGGCATTGACATTGGCGAGGTAAAACCCAACTGGGCAAAAATGCAAGCCAGAAAAAATGCCATTGTTACTGGTTTTAATAAAGGTGTTACTGGTCTTTTGCAAGCCAATAAGATTAAGATATTTGAAGCAAATGCCGTCGTTACCGCTCCGGGCAAAATTAAGCTGACATCTAAGGACGGTGAAAACGAGGTCGAAGCCAAGAATATAATCATAGCAACTGGTTCAGTGCCGGTGAATATACCGGTTTTCCCGTTTGACGGCGAGACTATTATCAGCAGCACCGAGGCCCTCAGCCTTGCCCAAATTCCGGAATCGATGGTTATTATTGGCGGCGGTGTAATTGGTTGTGAGATGGCTTGTGTTTATTCCTGCGTTGGTACTAAAGTTACCATCGTAGAGGCCTTGCCGCAGATACTTCCCAATGAGGATCAATGGGTTGCCAAGATAATGACAAAGGAATTCAAAAAAATAGGCATCGAGACAATGCCCGCCAAAAAAGTTACAGCTGTAAATGTTTCATCTGGAAAAGCCACAGTTGCCCTCGAAAGCGGTGAGGAATTGCAAGCTGAAAAAGTCCTGGTTGCCGTCGGAAGAAAAGCTTTTTGCGATAACGAGACCGTTGATAACCTCGGCTTGAAGATGAATCGTTCTGTTATTGAAGTGAACGAGAAAATGGAAACTAACGTCCCTGGCATTTACGCCATAGGCGATGCCGTCGGAACTACATACCTCGCTCATGGTGCCTTTTCAGAGGCCGAAATAGCTGCTGAGAACGCATGCGGCGGCGATGAAAAAATGGGCGATTACGACCTTATACCAAAGGCTGTATATTCATTCCCGGAAGTGGCTTCCGTCGGCAGAAACGAAAAAAAATGTGCCGAACTTGGTATCGAAGTCGAAGTAGGTTCTGCCATGTTCAAGTCTAACGGCAGAAGCGTTGCCCACAACGAATCAACAGGTGAAATTCGGGTTATTCGTAATAAGGCTAACAACGAGATACTTGGTGTTACAATGGTCGGGGCAACCGTTACAGAGATGATCGCCACAGCAAGAGCACTTATTGGCAGCAAGGAAAAAATAACTGATGTATGCTTCGCTCATCCAACCGTTTCAGAAGTCCTCAAAGAGGCGTGGGAAGATGCATTTGGAATAAGCCTGCATGTTCCGCCAAGAAAGTAAAAATGTACCCTTTGAAAATAATTGATTGCGGTCTTTGCGATTATAGAGACATTCTCGACTTGCAGCATGAGTTATCCCGGCAGAGAAAAGATGGCGAGATTGTCAATACCGTTTTAATCGTGGAGCATCCGCCGGTAATAACTCTTGGTGCGAATAAGCCGAAGAATAAGTTATTAAAAACAGACTCTCAGCTTAAAGAAGCCCAAATAGATACGGTCCAGATACGACGCGGCGGCGGTGCTACTGCACACAATCCCGGACAGTTAGTTTTCTACCCGATTATGGACCTGCACCAGCTTGGCCTTGCTATAACAGATTATGTCAGGGAGCTTGAGTCGATCGGAATTGAGCTGCTTAGCCGGCTTGGAGTTACGAGCGACAGGAAAAAAGGCTACCCCGGACTTTGGGTCGGCGAAGACAAGATAGCTTCTATCGGCGTAAGGGTATCAAGGTTTATTACCCATCATGGCATGGCGATCAATATATGCAATGACCTCGAAATCTTTGATAATATGATCCCTTGCGGAATTGACGGCGTTGTAATGACATCTGTAGAAAAACAGATTGGCTCTAAAATACCGCTGCAAAATGCAAAACAGATACTAATAAAAGTTTTAACTCAACATTTTTCAAATGAGGACATCGTAGAATATGAAAAGCATTCGTAAATTACCCCCATGGCTAAAAAGACCTCTGCCCGCTGGAGGAACTTATAGCCATACCGATGAAATTCTAAATAATTTTGGCCTGGAGACTATTTGTTCCAACGCCAATTGTCCAAATCGCGGCGAATGCTGGTCACGCGGCACTGCCACAGTTCTTATCATGGGAAGTATCTGCACGAGAAACTGTAAATTCTGCTCGGTGGCCAAAGGCAAACCAAAACCGCTCGATACCACTGAACCAAGCAGGGTTGCTCAAATGGCAGAAAAAATGCAGATTAAATACCTTGTAATAACAAGTGTTGACAGAGACGACTTAGCCGATGGCGGTGCAAGTCATTTTAGAGATTGCATGATCCGTACCCGTGAGCTTTGCCCAGATATCCGTTTCGAAATACTCACTCCCGATTTCAGAGGCTGCCAGAAAGAAGCCGTTGAAATACTATCAGAGGTCAAGCCTTTCGTATTCGGCCATAATGTCGAAACTGTACCCTCTCTCTATCATCTTGCCCGAAGTGCCGGAAATTACAAGCAGTCACTTGATTTGCTTTATATGGTGAAGCAAAACCACCCGGAAATACCCACAAAGTCTTCGCTTATGCTCGGTCTTGGTGAAACTGACAATGAGCTTATCGAAGTACTAAAGAACCTTAGAAGTGTAGGTTGTGATCGCGTTACGTTTGGCCAGTACCTCAAGCCTTCGGATAGTTCTCTTGATGTAGTAGAATACGTAACCCCCGAAAAATTCGACTGGTGGAAAGAGAAATGCATCGAGCTGGGTTTTAACTGGGTGATGTCATCGCCTTTCACAAGAAGCTCGTACTTCGCTGAACAGGAAAACACGATTTAACTTGTCATTTTGTATCAGCAGCAGGCTTTTCCTTGTGCCGGGTCATTATGCCGCTTACCAATAGAAGGATCAGCACTACTGCGCAAATGTTTTTAACTAACTGCGGCATCATCCATGCCGGCTTGGAAATTACCTCAAAATCAATTCCCGCTGCTATAGCATCCAAAATCAAACCGGATATAAGAGCACACACAGCCACCGACAATATATATGTAATTGCTGTTTTGAATCCGAGTGTTTTCAGTATAGTTACAAACGAAGCCGCATTCGTAGCCGGCCCGGTCATAAGAAAAACTATCGCAGCTCCCGGAGTCAACCCTTTGAGCATCAAAGCCGCTGCCACCGGAACAGAAGCTGTTGCGCAAACATAAACCGGTATCCCCAAAAACATCATTACGACCATAGCGAAAATGCCCGTCCCTAACTTTTCGGCAAAGTAACCATCAGGAACCAAAGCGGATATCGCAGCCGCTATCGCCAACCCCACAAGCATCGCTTTGCCTATATCCCGCGGAAGAGTTACGAATCCGTATTTTATGCCCCGGCCTATTTTATTTTTTTTGCCTTCCGCACAACATGATTCATTGCAGCTTTGTTGCGAAGTATTTTCCGGCTTAGAATTACGTTCGAGAAGATTAACCGCTCCGCCGCCGATTACCCCTGTCGCGAATGCCGCTAATGGCCGAAAAATAGCAAACAGCGGCCCCAAAAGACTTAGCGTCACAAAGATGCTATCCACACCTGTCTGCGGAGTTGAGAGTAAAAATGACACCACTGCCCCCTTGCTCGCCCCATGCCTGTAAAGTGACATCGAAACAGGTATAACACCGCACGAGCATAACGGCAGCGGCACCCCAAACACCGATGCTTTTACTAATTGCCATAAACCGACACCGCCTAAATGCCTTTCGACTAATTTCTGTGAAATAAGTACCGACAGCATACCGGCAACAAAAAAACCAAAAAGCAGATAAGGCGACATCTCACCAACCGTTGACCAAAAATCTAATAATATTTTTTTGATTATTTCCATAACTTAAACCGTTGTCTTAGATTTTATCTACTCAAAGTTTTTTCTCATTCAATGACACTTTACCGAATCTTTCAACAAAATTTTGACTAATCAAATTCTGCTATATGACTGCCGCTTATTACGATTTTCTTACTAAGATTTTTTGACGTTTCAAAATCAAAATTTAACTCAGATTCCAATTTCACCTTACTCTTATTTACATTTATTTCTATGTTCTGTTCAGGATTTCGTTTATGCATAATATTCGCTAACAAAAAACATTTTTCTAAACCGTCTCCCGTTCCAAAATTCACAACCTCATCCGGCGCAGCCAAACGATTCCCGCTGTAAATCGACTCATCCCCCATTTCCAAAAGCCAGCTGTAAATTTCGTCGGTATCCATAGACTCGGTCTTCTCAATAGATACCGGATTGCGCTCAATCGCCGCTTTAACAAATGGAGCCCATCGGCAACTTTCCATATCACGAAACGTATAAAACGCCAAGTTAGCGGTAGCATTGCGATCTCTTATGCTCTGAAGATATTCGATTATCTCCTCGCGTGATTGCTCAACTGAAATATTTATTGGCATCGAATCTATGAACTTTTTATCATTCAATGGGCTTTGGGGGACAAAATGTAAAAAATCTGCCAGCTTGTCCAGAAATCCTGCAGCATCCGGAACAAACGGTGCTAAATATTCACATATCTTTTGCCGCTCAGATTCTTTGTGAATATCGAGATTCTCATATTCAATAAAAGCACATAATTGCTTGCAGCACATTCGATCACTAACTTTATCTGGAATAAGGTCTTCATTCGACACCTCTTGTATCAATTTTTCATGCGTCGCATCCGCAATCCGATACCTGCTGCCATGCTCATAGTGATACAGAACCTCAGCACGTACAAATTTCGCTCCCCCTTTGCATCCCGCACAGCAAAATTGAAAATACTTCTGATACTCATGGTTGAAACGCAAAAAATTTGCAAGCGTCAATCGCGTTACACTCGATGATACAAAATCGTTGAGTTTATTCAAAAATCCTTCATAACCAACCTCATCTATCGTTGCCTCATCGTACAGACAGTGAATATTACCTGTATTATGGGCTACAATAGTTATTTGCTCATTTCGCAACGCCCGCTGAGCCTTATTAGATAAAGCCGTACCATTGAACCACATATTTTTGGTTACTATCCTTCGATTATTTGTTAGAACTCCGCCGTTGATATCGATAAAGTTCTGAGAATGCAGCGGCGTAAGGATCATATAAATATCTTCAAGCGGTATCTGGCAAACAATAAATGCCGCAGCCGCATAAAGCCCAGCCAATGAAACGCATTCGCCAGCTCCGGTTTTGTAGCTGGTCTTCAAAGCGAACGAATCCATCGCCTCTACTGTCTCTGTCTTCCAGTAGGGAATGATATCGCTATCATATTTATCAAGCCCGAAATGCCTGCGGATATCTACATCGAAATAATACTCGTCTCCATGATAACCGAACAGGGCGTTGCTATTGGCTATTTGCTCTGGCGATATATGGTCCTCAAATCTTTTCAGCTCAGTCTCCTGCCTGGTCAAACCCCACGTCTCAAGATCGAGATTGAATTCATAGTTATCCAGTATGAATTGTTTAAGCCGCAAAAGCTTCTTATAGCTGCCTTTTCCGTCGAGCTTCTTAAAACACTTTTCATCACGCCACCGCCATATAACCGGACTCATAATATTCGCCAGCACAAGGCTGTACATCAACTCCGGAAAGACAAATATCTCCATATCAGAAAGAGTTATAGCCGAACTGTATTTTTCAAGCTGTCCATTATTCATAGCATTGAAATCCCCATAAAACCCTTAAATCACACACTTAAATTTCATTCTAAGTTTAGAATACTACTACCATGCTGCGAATTCCAAGCTTTTTCAAAATTTCTCGAAATTTTCTCAAAATAATCACACCCCACGCCTCAAATATCTCTAATATCGTAACAAATTAGCTAAGTGCCAGATGTGACCTGTCATTCCAACCCCTTGTCCCCGATGTAGTTGATCGGGATGAAGACGGGAATCCAGTTTTTCCCTTTACTTTTTTATCCCCAATTCCAACATAATACCCCATTACGAAAAGCGACCCACGCCATTTCTGAATTTTTATGTTTATCTATACCATGGTGTTCAATACCATCTAATTTCCCTATACGGCTCATCATCCTTAGCTTGCTTGAAAATAATATCTTCCTTCATCTGATCTGGCTTAAGAGTCCCTTTGAACTTGCACATTTTTTGCAACTTTGTTTTCGCATCAGAAAAGAATCCACTTGGTTCTACAGCAGAGGAAAACCTTTGCCTAAATGGGCTACTTGTTTCACCAAAGAATGCAAGCTTCAGCCTATCCCCACATTCCATCTTATGGTCGGAAAATATGTATAAGAGAACCTCTGTATTGCCATCTGTTGTTCCAGTCAGTGCCATAGGATATACCGCCTCCTTTGAATCAAATCTCAGTATCAAAGGTGCAGCCAACCCCTCGCTTATAGCTCCTTCCGAATTTGGATCGATCTCTTTGCTTACCTTTGCGGTTACAAAACACCAACCTTTTTTAACATATTGGTCGAATACTTTAGTGTCTCTATCCTTAAATCCAAAGCCATTATCTTTTAGCCACTGAGTTACCGTACCAGCATCATCTCCTTTAATTACCTTTACGTCGTATATTCCAACAGTCTCCTCCTTTATAACCTCGACCCCGACCTTACCCAAGGTAGGCATCAGGATAGCTGCAATTAATACAAAACCTATGATCACCCATATCGCAATACGTAATCCATTCACGACCAAAGGTTTTGCCCCTGCCTTGGTTAGTTTTGCGAAAAGCCAGTTTAACACTTTCGCAATAAAAAAACAAAATAGCGCAATTATAATTATAGAAATAGCTATTCGCACAATAGGAAAAATATTTGGCTGTGAGCGGAAGTCTAGCCAAAAGAACATGATTTTTGCCTCTTTTGCATCTATGCTGGCTAATTCCGGCACAGCCGGAACCGGCACTACCCAGGCAATTGAATTCATGTCTTCAGCCCCGATAGTCTTATACTGACTCTGTAAGACGAGTGTTTCCTTCCCGTCTTCGAACATTAATAGTGCCCGCTGATAAGGAACACCCACAGGCACCTTTTCTATGTAGAAGAATTTCCCATCCCCGCGTGCAATACTGCCAGTAACCATTAACGCCAACACCAAAATAGTCTTCTTCACTTTTCCGGGCCTTATTCCGAAGGCTTTGGCCTTTTCCTTTATCTCAATTAATTTCATATATTCCCCTTTTTGCTTTTATCATAAGCCTGATTCGCACTTGTATACTACCCACCCCTGCACTTGCCGTCAAAGAATATCTTGAATTAATTTTGTCAAAAAACAATCAATTTTCAATTTTGAAAATTCCGTCCTTCGGAAATCAATCGCTTTTATCTGTGTTAATCTGTGAAATCTGTGTCTAATTTTCTTTTTTCATCCTGTTTCTCGATGAATCGGGACTGTCAAAATATTCTTGTCTTTTACCTCTGACTTCTTTTTTTCTTCGTGCTCTTCGCGTGCTTCGTGGTGAA
>JADHXY010000003.1 GCA_016782755.1 Phycisphaerae bacterium
TTGAAGGGATAACCCAGGTCCAGGTTAAGCCGATCGCCGGAATGACCTTTTCGTCGGCTTTGAGGAGCATACTGAGACAGGACCCGGATGTTATCTTAATAGGTGAAATTCGAGATTTTGAAACCGCTGAAATCGCCATAAGTGCAGCACTTACAGGTCATCTGGTTTTGAGTACACTACATACCAATGACGCAGCAGGTGCGATTTCGAGATTGATTAATATCGGTATTCCGCCGTTTTTGGTATCTTCAGCTCTGCTTGGTACAGCCGCTCAAAGACTGATAAGGACAAATTGTCCAAACTGCAAAAAAGAGTATAGTCTTTCCGCTGGCCAGCTTGAGCAGGTTCAGGATTTGGCTGGCATTGACGGTGAGACAAAATTGTATCGCGGCAATGGCTGCAACAGCTGCTATGACAGCGGTTATCAAGGACGAAAAGCAATATATGAAATATTAGCCATTTCAAGCGAAATAAGAAGGATGATAGTGAAAGGCAGCAGTGACGATGCCATTAAGGAGCAGGCAATAAAAGAGGGCATGCATACGCTGCGAAATAGCGGCCTTGAAGAAGTCCTCAACACAGAGACCACTATCGAGGAATTGTTACGTCTTGTTGATATCAGGGATTAATGATGACAGTTTACCAATATACCGCCAAAGATGAGCAGGGTTCGATTTATCATGCTACCCATGATGGTATAGCCAGCGTTGCAGCCCTTCGAACTGAGCTGACAAAAATGGGCGAAACGCTTATCAACGCCAAAAAAATAAAAGCTGACAAGTCCAAGTTTGCCAAAATAAATCAGGCTGATATAGTTGCCTTTGTCTATAAATTAGCGGGTATGAGTTCGGCGGGACTGTCAATAATAACTTCTCTTGAAAGCCTTGAACAGCAGACTGAAAATAATTCATTGCAGCAGGTTATTTCAAATATAAGACAGAGCATCCAAACAGGTTCTTCATTAAGGGATGCTTTTGGCAAGTATGAAGATATTTTTTCAGTTTTTTTTATCGGCATGCTTGAGGCGGGAGAATCGAGTGGAAAACTCTCCGAGACTCTGACAATAAGTGCGGTTTATCTTGAAAAACAACTGGAACTTAAGCGAAAGATCAAATCTGCTTTTGCATATCCGATAATTGTGGGGGTTATGTGTATCATTATAGTTATTGTGATGATGATTTTTGTCGTACCAGTGTTTTCAAATGTGTACCGACAACTTCATGTTTCACTGCCGGGACCGACTAAATGTTTAGTCGTCCTGAGTGTTTCTATCAAAAAATTCTGGTGGCTTATCTTACCAATAGCGGTTGGGTTTGTATTTTTGCTGCGTAAATTGGCGAAAAAAAAACAGATAAAAATAAAACTCGATAGTTATAAGCTGAAACTGCCGATTTTCGGAAAGTTGCTCAAAAGTATCCTGATATCACGATTTATCCGGACGTTATCAATCCTTATAGCATCAGGAGTTTCGCTTATCAAATCACTGCAGATAGCAAGCTTAGTAGCTAATAACTCCAAGTTGGCACAAATAACCGAAGATATCCAGAACTGTGTGGAAGCCGGAAATCCGATTGCCGATGCCTTCAAAAAACATGATATTTTCCCATCGATAATAATTCAGCTCGCTGATTCTGGAGAGCAGGCCGGGTCATTATCGGAAATGCTCGGTAAGGGTGTCGATTTTCTGGACAAGGATATCGAAAGGGCGATAAATTCTCTGCTTGTCAAACTTGAGCCCATTATGACACTTATTATGGGACTAATTGTGGGTTTTATACTCTTAGGTGTGTATCTGCCAATGTTTGATTATATGAGTCATGTAAAATAATAAAAAAAAACATAAGTAGCAGCTCTTTTGCGCCGAATATAATTTTAAGTATATGTAAAAAATTAATAATTTATTTTAAGGAGTAAAAAATGAGTAAGAAAAAAGGTTTTTCGTTAGTAGAACTTTTGATTGTGGTTCTGATATTGGGTGCCTTGGCGGCAATCGCAATACCAAGAATAACAGCAAGTGCCACA
Source organism: Phycisphaerae bacterium (assembly GCA_016782755.1). Taxonomy (GTDB): domain Bacteria; phylum Planctomycetota; class Phycisphaerae; order Sedimentisphaerales; family Anaerobacaceae; genus BS750m-G65. The sequence continues at coordinate 2,023 of JADHXY010000003.1, forward strand.
ACAGCCAAGACAAATGCATGTGCAACCAACATTGATATACTTAACTCTCAGATAGAGATGTACAAAGCCGATACCGGAGCGTATCCTGCTTCGCTCGCTGCAATTACAGGAAGTGCGACTTATTTTCCAGACGGCGCTCCTGTCTGTCCTCTTGAGGGAACCTATACGTTAGGAGCTAACAACCGTGTAACGTGTGACCATTAAGTTTGAGTTTATAAAATAATTGTTTTAACCAATAAAAGGATGGTTGTGCGCAGAGTACAGCCATCCTTAAGTCTTTTAGCAGAGGTTGCTATGCCCAGATACAAACGAGCCTTTAGTCTTACCGAAATGATATTGGTGGTTTTGTTTATCGGTATTTTCGCGGCTATTTCAATTCCCAGACTGAATTTCGCGATAATATCGAAATCAAAGGTCGGTTATGCGGCACAAAAAATCGTAACAGATCTTAGACGTACACGGATGCTGGCAATTTCCGAGGCCGCGACCAATACAACAGGGTATGAATTGAGAATGGTCAGCGGTACTCCATATTCAAGTTATCAAATAAAAAACCGTGATGGTAATACGGTCGTTGATACACTCACGATAGATTCAGCGGTCAGTTGCAGCGGAGATAATAAGTTTAGATTCGGACCGCTGGGAAACCTGGTAAATGGCAGCGGTGATGAGCTTGTTATTAGTGCCGAGGGTAAAACTATCACTATTAGTTTAGAAACAGCCACAGGTATGGTAAAATGTGTCGAAAATTAGTAAAAAAAACCTCTTTTATTCCGATGCACAAATCGAGAAGCGGCTTTACGCTGACCGAAGTTCTTGTCGCGTCCGCATTGCTTATTTCAGCAATAATACCGATTCTGCATGGCATGACATCGGTGCACTCTTCAAGCGCGCTTATCGAACAGCGGATAAGAAGCCTTGATCTTGCACAAGCAAAAACAGATGAGATAAAAGCACGCTCGGTATATCATTACAGCAATAATTTTGGACAAAACAATGTTTCGCTTGGCGATGGATACATGGCAAATATCTCCGATAGCGTAGTAAATTCAAATCTCAGGAAAATAACCATTCTGGCAGGGTTCGACGGTGATTCCAGCGGCAGCCTTTCGTCTTCAGAAGTGCTTGTAACTCTGAGTACGTATTTGGCCAGACGCTGGTAAGTTTATAGGACCCTTAAAAAATAATAAAAACATCTCTCTCAAAGCAATCGTCGATTCCGATAAAAACCCTTATTGTTTGTTGATTCGGCTGTTTTTTGACCGATTTTTCAAGCCTTGAGAATTAGTAAACTTAACATAAAAACCGCCGCTTTTAATGACGAAAAAGATTAATGACATGGAGATTTTCTAAGGATAAATGTATGCTGAGGCATAATCGCAAATTATTGTTTTTTTCAGGCTTGACCTTACTTGAGATGGTCATCGCTATGGCTATAATGGTGATCGTGTTTTCGGCGGTATTTCCGCAATTTGTAACTTTTCAGAGTAGCTGGGCCTCAAAACAGTCCAACTCACAAACGATCCAGAACGGAAATGTTTTTTCGGATCAACTAAGCCGTTTTCTTGCCAAAGCTGTCAAGGTCACAGCCGTAAGCAACATTGCCGATACCGATGGTTTTGTAGAGTTCGAAGATAACGATGGTGTGAATTTTCGCTGCGATATCGGTTTGGATAACTATATCGAGTTTGGCCCTGTGGGCAGTCTTTCGGATTTGGCTGGCCCTGTAAGCAGCCTGCAGTTTAGCTGCTATGATGCGTGCGATCTGGATACGCCGTTGTCGGATGTAAACAATGTTGATAGCATACGTTTTATCACAGCCCAGGCAGTTTTTACAAATAGCAATTCTGTCGAAAACAGCAGAACGCTTAAGATATCCAGCTATTTGCGGACAAATGGTAACAATGGTGCCGGATCAAATAGCAATCTGACATCCCGGTTTGTATTGACTGACAAACTTGATATGTGGGGCAACCAAGCCGTTGTTGACAGTTATCATTCCTCAGCCGGACAATACGGTGGCAGTAACATATCCAGCGAAGCAGTTGTAACAATTAATTCTACCAGCAACAATAAAATCATCCTTTCAAGCGGAGCTGACATCAAAGGCGATGTTTACATCGGCCCAGATGGGGATGTTGACAGGGTAATAAGCCAGGACTCGGGATCCGAGATAACAGGAACCATAGGAGTTCTGGAGCAGGAAATCTCAATCCCCGGCATTACTGCCCCTACTGGTTCTCCTTTTAACGGTAATCCGCCGAATCTGGTACTCAGCGGCAATCAGGATATTACTGTAGATTCCGACAAATATTACAAAACACTCTCACTAAATGATAACTCAGTACTCAAAATAAGTGGTGACATAACAATTCTTGTAAAAAATCATTTCGAGGTATATAACAACGCAAAGCTCGAAATCATGCCGTCATCTTCCCTAAAACTTTTTGTCACAAAACATTGTTATATAGAGAACAAGGTAAACGCCAATACCGCTGACCCATCGAAATTAGAAATTTATTTTCTCGGTAATAACAAGATGTTAGATATATTTGGAGATGGTGAAGTTCATGCAGTAGTCCAGAATCCAAATGGTAAGGTTTGTGTATATGACCAGCAGCCGTTTTACGGTTCGCTGATAGCAGAACAACTTGAAGGTAACGGCAAAGTACATATTGATCTGGATTTGCCGGGTATTAGCGGAAGCGCAGCAGGTGTCAGTCAGATTTTGCCTTAAGATATATTATGAATAAGAAAATAAAAAATAACGGAACTGTACTTTTGGTAACAGTATTTGCGATAGCCCTGATGTCGGCGGCTGTTGCGGCAATGATGCAAATCAACACCGAAGAAATACAGCTTGTGCAGAATCGCATTTATGCCGCCCAGGCAATGACTGTTGCAGAGGCTGGCCTTAACGATGCTTTTTCGGTACTTAGAACTAATTCAAGTTGGGACAGCGGCTATAACAATAAGTCATTTAACGACGGATCCTACACGGTTACGGTCACAGGTTCTTTGCCGAATCTTACCATTGAATCGACAGGGACATCACAGCAGGGTTTTGTTGCCAGGGTCGAGGCGGATATAACGATTGGAACCAGCAGCCCTTATATAGTAGGAATAGATAATTTGAGGATAAACGAATAATGTTTGGCACAAAGACTTCTATTGGTATTGATATTTCTGATGAGCGGATAAATATGGTGCTGCTTAAAAAAACCGCTAACGGTATCGAATTTCTAAAGGCCGCCAGTGCCGCAGTCCCCCAAGGTGCGATAGTGGATGGAAATATCGAAGATGTGAAACTTTTGGCCAAAGCCATAAAAAAGATTAAAAAAGCCAATCACATCCATGCTCATTACACAACAATTTCTCTTGTTGCCAATCCCTGCTTAGCACAAATATTGGATGTTCCCGAAAAACAATCTGTTAGCATAGGCAGGTTTGTTAATAATCAAGTAAAACAATATGCGGTTCTGCCCTTTAAAAAAACGGCGATCGATTTTTGCAAAATAAAATCAACGGGGTTAAAAAATGATCGCAGGGTGCTTGTTGTTGCAAGTGATAGTCATAATATCGTTGATCTTGCCAGGGCATTAAACCATTATACAGATTTGAATGTTGATGCAGTGGAACCATCTTCAATTTCATATATACGAGCCTGTTATGCAAAAAAAATTGATGAAAAAAACAATCTGAATTTGTTATTTGCAATTGTTAGGGGCGGGTCTGCTGAATTTTTATTGTTCAGAGATCAGACACTACAACTGGTAAGGATAAAAAATATCGAAAAGGAAAATCGTCATCCGGACAAACTGAGAGAATGGATTACCGGACAGATAAACCAGATACTGCAATACTGCCGGTTTCAGGACTCTGGAAAAAAATGTAAAAATGAGGTAACGATAATCACCGATGCCCTCGGAGATGCGAGAAGTGAAATATTGGAATCAGTAGCGGGCTCTGTCGGTGATATTGATCTGGAGATAAAAACCGCCTTGCAGGCATCTTCGGATACGCCTATAGCCGGAATAGCCCATACCGAACAACCGTCAGCAATAGCTATCGGATTAGCTATGAAATTCCTGGATTTTTCGTCGGGAAGTATAAACATAAATCTTATCCCCGATAAGATTAGACAGGTACGCCTTGCAAAAAGACAGATGATGGTAACTGCCAATATAGCAGCAATGATATTATTCGTTATGATACTGAGCATGAGCTTTCTGATTTCAAAGACACAGGATGTTAACGGTACCATCCAGCAAAAGAAACAGATATCTCTTGAGCAAAAAACACATCTGTTATCCAACGATCAGGTGCTACTTGAAAAAGAAATCAAAAGGGTTACTGTCAATCTTGACAAAGTAAATAGTGCCATAAGCGGCAATTTGTACTTAAACTGGACAGACCTTCTCGATAAGATTAGTTTTTGTGTACCGAAGAATGTACAGTTGACAGAACTTATATGCAACGGTGATACGCAACTGTTGATCGAAGGAAATGCACTCAGTTACAAGGCTATTCGAACCTTTATTGCTCAGCTCAATACATCTGAAAATATCGAGTCCGCTTCGCTTGCAGAAACAAACTTAGAAAATGCCTCAGAGAACTTATTGAAATACTCCATTGTATGTTTACTAAACAGTCGCTAAGGGATAATTTATGTTAATCGACAGATGGACAAAAACAAATTTTGCTTCCAGGAATGTTATCCTGTCAGGGCTTGTCATGATAGCCGCTATAGCACTTTATAACTGGCTTATACAGCCGCATGTCGGCTATCTCTGGGCAACTGAAAGATACGAACAAGTTTCGAATAAGCTTATAAACAAAAACAAAGGACTCACCGTTGATGTTGCCGGCAAGAGGAAAACATTAAAAGATTTAGAGCGGGAATTTGAGTCAGTCTGCGGTTATTTATTTGAGCTCGAAGAAGCAAAACAGTTTCTAAGTAATATTGAAACTATGGCGGAACAAACAGACTGCCAACTGCGTTCTCTGGATTTTTCTCCACTCGACCCCCAAAAAGCGAATGGCATAGAGGAAAGTGACACAAGTGTTATTTCGAATACCGCTGTGCTTTCCCTTACGGGCGGCTATTCAAATATAGTTGCTTTAATAAATAAATTACAGAATCAGCAAGGACGAGTGTGGATAAATTCGATTAATATCACATTGTTGCCGAGAGTTGGCTTGACTTGTGAAATAACAATCAAATTTTATATAATTAGCGAGTAGGAGTTTGAGCGAGATGATAAAAGTGAAGTTAATAGTAAATAGTTTTCCAGTATTACTGGTATTTACTCTATATATACTTTGTGCCAGTGCGTTGGCCAGCCAGGATGATGGTGTGGTGAATATCGGCAGAGACGATCCCTTTGGTAATCTGATGGTTGAAAAATCAGAGCCGAAACAGTTGCCTGATATTGTGTCGCAGCCGTTAGCTGTTGAAGAAAAGGCACCTCAGCTTTATGTGGAAAACGTAGTTTTGAAAACTATCGATGCGTCAAGTCTTAAATCAACGATTGAAAAAATGAGTTCTAAATACGGAAGCGTCTCGTCAGACAATAAAAATAATTCACTGGTTATCTGTGACACAAAGGAAAATCTTGCCAGAATACTTGAGCAGATACAAATAGCTGACAAGACCCAGGATCAGGTATTGTTCGTTGAAACGGTAACCTTAAAATTCCTTAAAGCAGAAAATCTCAAGGAAGCCCTTAGCAGTATGTCTTCTCAATACGGCAGCATGTCAACTGACGAAAAGACAAATTCGGTTATAGTTTGCGATACCAAAGACCGTGTTGAAAAAATTGTTGCCGAGATCAGAAAAGCAGATCAAACCCCACAACAGATCATGATCGAAGTGGTTATCTTAGATGTCCAATTGAGTGATGATACCGAGATCGGTGTAAACTGGGACAATCTTCTGGGGAATAGCACCGCAAATGCTGCAATGCAGGAATATACTAAAAACTTTAAGCAAACTCTCGTGTCTGATCTTGGATTTGGCGGAACAAGCGGTGCTGGTTTTGGTTTAATGACAGGTGGCATCAGCGCTACTATTCATGCCCTGAGAGAAAAGCAGAATGTCGAGATATTAGCAAGCCCACGAATAATGGTAGTCAGCGGAGGAACAGCAGAGATCAAGACAGTTGAGGAAATTCCATACCAGGAGCAATCCAGCACATCTGAGGGTGGGAGCCTTACTTCGACAGAATTCAAGGAGGTTGGTGTTACATTAACTGTTAAAGCAGTCTTGATCGATAATGATAAAATACTAATGACGATCGAGCCGGAACAAAGTGTAAACAGCGGTACGTCCGGGATTTCCAATATTCCGATTGTTGACACAAGGCAGGCTAAGACAACACTGCTTATGGAGGATGGGCAAATCATTGTAATGGGAGGTCTGCGGAAAAAGGAAACAACAATTAATGCAAAAAAAGTACCTCTCCTGGGAGATATTCCTCTGATAGGATTTCTTTTCTCGCATAACGAAAAAATAGTCAACAATTCCGAACTGCTGGTGATGCTGTCACCTCATATCTACAAAGGCGAATCGGTTGACACAGATGTTATGGAAAAATTTGTAGAGCTCAAGACAGAACCTCTTTTGTCCCTCCCAAAAGAGGAGGATGTGCATAACGAAGTAATGTTATTAGTAGACTAAAGTCGAAGAAGGAAGGTTGTACTACCAACAGGTGGTTTAACCAGGAAAAGTAATTACCTGAATCATGCTGTCATGTGTCTTGAGATAGCCAGCATACAAAGGAATCAATAGGCAGGCAATAATCCCGGCATACATCCGAAGTTCGACTCCATTGTCGCAATAGCACAACAAATGAGGACAGCATGTAATTTGATGGGGTAAAAAAACTCTTAGAAAAAATTGGGGAACAGGGATTCGAACCCCGACTAACTGATTCAGAGTCAGTCGTGCTACCGTTACACTATTCCCCAATCACAAAATAATGACAAAAATAATAGCAATTTTACAATTTTACAAATCTTTTGTCTTTTTGCAAGTATAAGCTTGTGGATTTTTTAATTTCTATCCAACTTTAAGATCAGCACATCTCTTAATCGCCCTCTTATATTGACAAAATCGGGCATGTAAGAGTATTGCACGAAACCGAGGGATTGCAGAATATTTTTCTTTTTTCCGTCACATTCCAGGCAATAGCATATAATCCCTTTAGGTACTCTCGATCTGAATTGAAGGATAGCGGCATTAATAAGGTCGGCTGACTTATTGAGAAAATTGTCGAGTACAAAGAACTCAAGCGTGGCTAAGTGTCTCTGGGGCGATGACTTAGGACAGTTTATACGCACCAGGCCTGTGATACTGCCTTGATCGGGATTGATAAGGACATTTGCTATGTCGTTATTTTTTTCTATATCAGCCATCATCTCAGGGAAAATCGGCAAGAATTTGTTTATTTGAGCATATCTGGTCGAATACAAACCCTTGTTGAAATCGAAAGTGTACATTCCGGCAGGCTCGCAAATCAATGCCGAAACTTCCGGGAAATCCTGCCAACTCATTTTTCTGATAATTGGATTTTTATTCGGGCTGTATCTTCTGTTAAAATCCTGCTTTTTGCAAAATAACTTTCGCATTACCAGTCCGTTGTAACCGTTAAAGCCAAGTTTTGCATAGAGCTTTCGGGCGGGATTATCTTGTTTGACACCGAGGTACACGGCTTTGACCTGCTGAGCCTGAAGATGAGAGAGGAGAAGAGAGCATAAGTGGAAGGCTAATCCGTTTCTGCGAAAAGAACTCTTGACGCAAACCGGGCCCAGAAGAGCTATTGACGGATTTGCTGATGAATAAAGCGAGCCGGCTGTGGCTATGATTTCGTTATTGTATTGGGCTAAAAAAAATGTGTTAAGAAGATTGGGGGCGAGGTTGCCAGCGAGGGCTTTTGCGAAACTGTAATTTCCATATTCAAATATTTTCAAGAGAAAAGATTCTATCTGCCATGCACGTTTTGATCTGAGAGGTGAACTTACTTTGATTATTTTATAATCTGTGGCGAGTTTCATTTATTCGACTCCGGCAGAGCATCTATAAGCAAATCCTTTATGCTGTCAAATTGGCTGGCTGTGCTTTGGTCGAAATCATCGAGGCGTATTTCCCTTTGCTCGTGGGGGTCATTTGAGAGGTCAAAGGCAAAAATCTGTCCATCCCGGGCGATGAATTTCAAGTCGTTAAATCTTACTGCCCTGCAATCAGCGACTGCGCCGCCTGAATATTCGGCTATGATATAATCTTGGGTCGTTTTTTTTTCTGCTTTAATAAGCGGTATTATACTTTTGCCTTGACTTTCGGGAGGTATTTCAATGCCGGCGAAATCGAGTATCGTCGGCATTATATCTACACTGCTAACCATCGAATCTACAACCCCTGTTTGATCATAATCCGGAATTGATACGGCTAAAGGGATGTGAATTAGCTCGTCGTATATTCCGTGGTGACTTGTGTTTCCATGTTCGTAAAACTGTTCGCCATGATCGGCTGTCAGGATAATCATAGAATCGTCGAACCTGCCCTGCTCTTTGATAAAATTTAAGAATTCGCTAATATCCTGGTCGGTTTGCCTGATCTGGCCATCATAGAGGGCTATTATATGTTCTATGTCCCTATCTGATGGCATGTTGCTATAGAGCGGTTCTTTGGCGATGCCCCTGCCGTCGATGGTGCCGTGATAGTCCTTATCATAAAGGCTGTCATAGGGTGGAGGCGGTAGGTAGTCCCAATGATTATCGTAAAAGTGGACAAAGAGGAAAAATGGTTTGCCGGTATTTATTTTGAGCCATCTTATCGCGGCATCGTTAATAAGGTCATTGGTTCTTTGCTGGTTGATATCGATAGCCTGCTGATTTTCAAAGTTCATCGCAGAAAGAACCATATTCACAGAGTAGTCGTCAAAAATATCAAAACCCTGAGAGAAGCCATTCTCGGAGGTTAATCTTGGGTTGCAGCAAAAAGCGGCTGTGAAATAATTATTTGCCTTGAGTATTTCAGCAATAGTCGTTACCTGCTCGCTGAGTCTATTGTTAATATGAGTCACTTGATGTTCTGATGGATACAGGGAAGTAAAAATCGAAGCTGTTGCGGGCATCTGCCAGCTTGACGCTGAAAAGGCATTGGTAAAAAGAAAATTGCTTTTTGCAAAATCGTCAAAAGCGGGCGTAGTTTCGCGTTTATAGCCGAGTGAACTGGTATGGTCTGCTCTGAGGCTGCTAATTGTAATTAAAATGATGTTGGGCTGTTGTTTCGCAAAAGCTGAAAGTGTGGTTTTTGCAGGCGGGAAATTTGCGCAGCCGCACAGGAATAAACACAGGCAGTTGAATATTATTATCTTCGTATTTTGTCCGGACATGGTATTTAAAAATTACTTTATGGCATTAAGTTTGTTGAGCATTTCTTTTGCCTGATTCGCTGCCTTGGTAGAGCTGAAATTATCCATGACATGTTTTAGTACCGCTACAGCACCTGCATAATCCTGCTGAGACATCAAATCTGTGGCTTGCGAAAGCAGAATTGGTGCGATCATCGGGTCGCTGCCGAATTCTTTTATCATTTGATGCTCAAGGGCGGCTATCTGTGCATCCTGATTCCTTTGCCTTCGCAATGCCCACCATTTCGTGTACATAAGCTTCGATTTGCGGTCTGCACATCGCGGGTCGGCAATGAATGAGTCGATATTTGCAAGAATTGATTCGGCATTATTTGCCCTCGAAAGTGCATAGAAATAGTTCCACGCAGACTGGCCGTAACTGCTTTGCTGTGGATAATTATCAACTATGTATTTTGCCTGTGCGGCTGCAAGTGCATAATTTTCTGCATCGAGCCAGATATTCACAATCTCAAGATGGAGATCGACAAGATTATGCTGTTGGGACTGATCGATAAACTCCATTGCCCTGTTCATGCAATCTACCGCGATATTCGGAAACTCTGATTTGCATTTTTTGGCTGTGTCGTAATAAAATTGGAATTCGGAAAAATCATTTCCCCTCAGTTCAGCCGCCAGCTTAGCAAAACATCGTGCCTGATATGTAAAATCAAATTGCGTAAGGCATGAATCGGAAAAAAGAAGCAGCTGCTCGGAGTCTCGCATCCATTCTGGGATGATCTCTATTTTTATCTGTTTTTCATCCGCATCTAAATGCAGCAAACCCAGCACAAGAACATAGTCATAAGTCCCCTTAAATTCCGGATCGGCAATTGCCAGTGACTGTCCGGCCTTAGCTATCCTGCAGGTGAGAATTATGAGTTTGAGGTCATAGAAAGAAGCCAGAAACTTTTTTTCCTGGTCTTGGAGAGATACAATCATTACAGGCTTTGAGAAAAGATCTTTTGATGATTTGTAAAAACTTTTTGCAGGCGTGATGGAATATTTGCTCTTTTCTGTTTTTGCTTTTTCAAAAATTTCGCCTGCAAGCTTGTTTACACTCAAACGTGCTGCTTTTTTCAATTCTGATATCATCTGCTCAGCAAGAAAACAAGCCGCAGAAAGCTTAGAATTATAAGCCATAAAACCAGCGTCCGTTTTATATTTGGTTTCTATCCGGGCAAATATCATTTCCCCTTTCTCAAGTGCCTGCTGATCCGAGCCGGTTTTTAGGAGCTGATAAAATTCGGTAAAGTTTGAATCGGGTACGCCTTTGGCAAAGGCATTTGACAAAAGCAAGATTGAAATTAAGACACTAATTACCATACTTTTAATTGCTACTGGTTTCATTGGGCACCTCTCGTTTTAATATTTGCAGTGAATATTCTATCGATTCTTTTGTTTTTGAAATATGACAGTCAGCATTGCCAGTCTCTAATTTGCTAAGTACTTTAAGGCCATGCTTATATTTACCGGATTCACAGAGGATAAGGGCATGCTGAAGCTTTGCGTAATTTGAGAGGTTACTCAAAATATTTCGCTGCTGTGAAGTCTCTATATCAATTTCGGCGGCTTGATTGTACACTTTTTCGAAAAGCTCACAGGCTTGTACTCTTTCGCCAAATCCATCCAGAAGGCACGCAATATGATAATCGATAATGGCACCGCTAAAACTTTGCTGATACGAATTGCTTAGTTTATTAAGAAAGGCCAGGGTCGATTCCAAAAGAGCCTTGTCGCGGTTTTCCTTGAGAAACTCTATTAAAATCACCGGTGCACGAAACGCCGGCTGCCCGATAAGCAGTGAAGGTTTTTTTTGCATCAAAAAGGTTGCGGCTTCGATTTCAAGTTTTATTAACCCAGTTCGATAATAATCAGGATATTTAATAAGCTTATTTGCGGCTTTGATATATGAATACGAGCGACCTTTTATCAGGTAAAGCTGGGATATTTTATCTAATAACACAGCCTCCAGATTCCTTTTTTGATCAAATTCGCGTCCTTCAAAGAACCCGGCAAGTTTCTGGTATTCTGTCATTGCGCTATTGCAATCTCCTTGATGAAGATAGATTTCTGCTTTGGCAGTGTAAGCATTTGCAGTAAGTTTTGAATAAATTGAAGATGCTTGTTTGTCTTCGGTTCGCTGAAAGAAGTTAGTCGATGTCTCTATAACAGACTCAAAGGCTTTGAGTGCATTCGCCGGATCACCCTGCATCAAGTATATCTGGGCTGCCATGTTAAGGCTGCAAAGCTTTATAGTTGGCGGGCAACCCTGGGCCTGGCATATCTGATTAAAGATTTTGCAGGCTGCTTCTAAATCGCTCGATTTGAATCGAAGGATTCCTGTTCTATACTTTATTCTGTATTCGATGTTTTTGTCAGAGCAGTTTTGGAGTGCAGATTCCAGTTGTGTTATTACTTCCTGAGCGTTGCTTTTGCTCAAAGGCTCTTTGATTTTATAAGATTTGCGAAGAACCTCAACGGCTGTTAATTGGTCGGCAAATGACTGGCTGACTATCGAAAAAATGAGAATCAAAGATATAATCACATATTTACAGTTTTCGTATTTTAGGGTATCCATTTCTTGTCCTGACATTTGAAAAAGTTTTTAATTCGATATTTGATGAGGCATGATCTGACGGCTGAACATTGAAATTACCTTCCGTATCGATGCGAAGCCAAAGCAGTTCGTTCCGGCTGTAACATGCGTTCAAGATGGCCTCCGAGCAGTTTTCCCAGCAGCCACCCCTTGCGGCTAAGCAATAGTAAATTTGCTGATAATGGCTATTGTCAGAAATACTCTGCCATTGCCAGCCGTTGAAAATAGTTAATGGCAGCGAACATTCGTTATACAAATGAACCTGCTCAGCCAGCATTCTTGCAACTTCGTCCAGACAGCGATTGTTTTTTTTGTGGACTATCGATACCGGAAGTTGCGAGGTTTGGACAAGATTTCTTTTGGGTTTGCATGACCTGTTGATAAACGGCCCGCTCTTTACAGCCGGTACCCATATACTAACATTTTCCACTTCCGCGGGAGATATTATACAGGTCTCTATCGGAGGCAATACCGAATCCGAGGCAGCGAAAGCTTCATAAGCTGCAGTATTAATCAAAAGAATCGATAATGACAGAAAGTTTAATTTCATAATATTCCTTTCAAAATGTTGAGAACGCTCCTTTTTTTTTGGCGATTTTCATGCAGTATTTGTTTATAAAAAAAGCTGACGGTGCAAGAAAAATCATGAATAAAAAAAGATAAAAAGCGTGATCCGCTACCTGAGAAAATGCAGCATTTTTGAAAATGCAAAGCCGCAAAGCTTCGAGAGAATGCGTCAGCGGCAAAAAGACAGATACCTTCTGTAACCACAAGGGCAAAACGCTGACCGGAAACATCGTACCAGCAAGAATTGCACCGGCACTGCTGAATATCCAGTTTATCGGGTCTCCTCGCTTTACAACTACCAGAATACTGCATGAAATCAAACCGAGCATAAGAAAAACAGGAACTGTCAGCAGCAGGATCAACAATGCCGACGACCAGTTGGCATTTGAAAGCTCAAGATTAAAAATAAATATGGCAACCAAAAAATAGCACGTCACGCGAAAAGTCTCGAAAATAAATTGCCAGATAGAACTGCACATTAAAAGCCACCAGTAGCCGGTCGGTGTAGCGAACATCGCTTCGAGTATGCCCTGATTCATGGTTTGCCTGATATCGTTTGTCATATTGACAAGGCCGGCTTTGAGGTAGCTGTTCACGGCAAGGCCGACAAATGCAAATGAAAAATAATCACAGCCGTATTTCCTAAATATCATTGAATCATCAGAATATCCAAGCATCCTGCCTATGAAAAAAATAACGGTTACGCTAAAAAATATCTGCAAAAACTGAAAGCAAAACTGCAGCTTATAGCTGACAGCAATTTTGAAGTCCTTTTTAATAAAGGCAAAAATCTTTGCAAATTCGCAGGCATAACCTTCAAAATTAAATCTTTCGTTTTTTTCAACAGCAGCTTGCAAAATATTTCTCTCCTTTAAATCCTGACTTGAAATCAGCGATAGCTCCCTGTGAAACAATCCTGCCGGAATCAATAATCAAAAATCCGTCACAAATCTCAGGCATCTCTTCGAGCCTGTGCGTGCTCCAGATAGCCATACGCCCCTGGCCCGCTGAAACGTATTGGCGTATAACTTTCTTGACAGCTGCTGTCGATTCAGGATCAAGGCTATTAGTCACTTCGTCAAGCAAGAGCAGAGACGGCTGGTGCATTAATGCCCTGATTATCGAAACTTTTTTTCTCATTCCGGCTGAATAATTCTTAAAAAGATCATCTGCCCTTTTTTCAAAATCGAATTGCTTGAGCAGGACTTCTATCCTTGCCCTGCCATGCTTGGATGTCAAGCCATACAAACGAGCAAAAAACAGCAGGTTATCCCTTCCAGACAAACGCCAGAAAAAACTTCTTTCGTCACTGCTGACATAACCGATCCCGCGACGGCTTAAATTTTCACAGCCGCCGCAAAGACCGGTCAAATAAAAGATACTGCCAGAATCCTTTTCGAGGACGTCAGCTATGATACGAAGCAGCGTAGTTTTTCCCGCACCGTTGGCACCGGCAACGCCGAGTATCTGTCCGGGCTCAATGGTAAAACTGACAGAATCGAGGGCTTTTATATCTTTTGCCTTTCCCGTAGGCAGCAATAACTGCCTGTATAAAGGGCGAAAGGAACTAAATCTTTTGGATATATTTTTAACCTGCAAAGTCATTTTCCGCTTTCTCGATTTTTACTCAACCATGCTCTTTATTCTGTCCATAGACAGCCTGGCTTTGCCGGCATAACTGCTTTGTGGATAATCACTGATTACCAGCTTGAAAGCCTGGGTTGCAAGATCATAGTTTCCCTTGAGCATATGGCAGTAACCAACAAAATAAGCTGCCTGCGGCGACTGCGGAGACAAAGGATACTCAGTTACAAAGGCTAAAAAATCCTTTAGTGCGGAGTCGATTTCACCGGCCTGCACAAAGCATTTTCCCTTGAGTATCAATGCATCCTGACAAAGCTGCCTCTTCGATGATTTGTACTCGGTGATAAATTCGCCCAGCTCTTCGGCGGCATTTTTATACTGACCGCAGTTAAATATACATTCGATTTTTTTTAGGATTAATCTGGGATTTTTAGTTTTTTCAGAATCGCATTTCCCTATCAATTCATTATAGATTTTCAAAGCTGCCTCATAGTTACCCTCGGCCTCGCACTTTCCCGCTTGGCCGCAGTCCTGCTCTACAACATACTCAAAGAGATTTGGTTTTAATCTGCAATGATCGAGATAAATCTTTTTCCAGAAAAGGTTTCTACCAAGGCCCTTTTCGATTGCCCTGGCGCAACTCAAAGCATCCTCCTTCTCATCAGTTACTGCATCTACAAATAACTTAAATGCTTCTATTTTGGGATGCTCCCCTGAAAATTTGGCAAATTTAGCAGAAATGGTTTCAATATTATTTACATCGTTACATGTCTCCTTAATTGCTAATTGAAACTTATCAGCGGGAAGCTTTTCTATGAGCCAGGCCAACGCTTTACTTCCATACGAAGCAGACAGAACCGCCTTCTTATAATCCTCAACATATTCACTCTCAGCTAACCCCGCGGCTTCTTTGGCTATCGCTAATTGAAAATACAAATTACTTAATTGGCTTAGTAGAACATTTTTTTTATTCGGCTTCGATATACTTTTTTGCCTTAGTTCAACAATATTGATTTGAAGAAGTTTAACGGCCCGGCCATACTCTTGTTTTTCCATCAATGCCTTTGCTTTACTAATTACCTCTACGACCTTTTGGCTTTCGGGACCAATAAATGACAGGGCACGTTGTTTGTAAAGCTGGGTAATTTCTGCCTGATTAAGAGAATTATCGAATATCGCAACTTCATCAACGAGCCCCTTCAACTCATAACCTATCCAGACGAACCTTTCTTCTTTGGTATCGATCGAATAGTTCCGCATAACATCTATAATTTCTTCTTTGCCGTCCACGTAGAGAACTATGTCACTTAGATGCGGTGATTGAGACTCTTTGAGAACTACTGCTATGTGGTGCCATTTCCCATCGATTAAAGGTGTTGTGCCCTGAATTATACCCGGCATAACCGATAAGTGCAATACGATTGCATCTGATGTCCCATCATTGACCATCAGTTTGGCAAGAATCTCCCACAATCCACCTTTAATCATCGGATTACCCCAGCTAAAGATTGTGCCGGGGCTTTCGGCTTTGACCCATGCACTGACTGTACGCGGCGACTTACCGCAAATACCCTTATAGCCTAATATTTTGACCAAATCACCTTTCGGGCCAAATCTAACCGCTCCACCAAATTTGCCACTATCAGGCTCAAATTTCGCATCGCCTATAAGTGTCGCCGGCTTGTCCCCAAGTCTGTCATTGGCGGTTTTACCTGATGATTCGTCCATCTGCCAGTAACCTACCAACTTGGCATTGGTAAATGTCGCCATCAATAAAATAAATCCGATCGAACAAATTAATTTTTTCACATTCATTTTGCTGCTCCCATTAAATTAATAAAATAATAAATTTAGAATTTTATACCTGACAACTCGCTATCGAGATCATCACGATCGCATTTCTCAAGATAATCTCTTAAGAGCATAAGAGAAAAACCATGACCTTCTATTCGGTAGTCCTTGATTGCAGTTCCCAACCTGTCGCCGTTAACTAATTTACAACTCAGAGCTATCGTATATTCTCTATGGTCGTCGAGATCGCTTACTAAAAGTGACTTTTCCGATTTCATATTCCGGTGTCCGACAAAACTTATGCCGTCAATAAAAAAGTTGTTTCTATTTGCAGTGCCTGTTTGTTTAAGCAGCTCTGCCATGAGTTGTTTGAGCTCTTTACCGCTGAGGCTTATCTTTACTATCCAATCGTTTTTGACAAAAAGTGACAATTTGCTCAGAGTTAATACACCGGAACCCGGCAGTGAGCCGAAATCGAGAGGATCGTCAATTACAGCAACATCGGCAGCAAGCTGTTTTCTTACGGCCTTTGCCGCCCATCCGCCCCACTTCCATTGCGGATAGGTCCCGCTCAATTCTGCCAGCGGGCGGCACCATTGCTCGTGCCAACCCCAGACGGTATTGAACTTTTCGAGTCTAAGCCATTTTATTCCACCACTCTCATCAATTGCAAAAACTCCAGCATCCGCACTACCGCTTTGTTTCATTTGCAAATAAGCATCCCCAATCAACTCTATCGCTTTTTGTGAATTCCCCCAGAAAAACACTGCATATTTAGAAGGATTAACCGGATTTGGATAAATAAATATAAAACCACAATTTTCCTGGCTGTACTTTTCAAGTTCCGCTTTAATATTGGTGGGTATTTGTTTGTATATCTGGTCAAGTGCAGGATTATTAAACTGCGTTCCTAAAAGAATCAAATTACGACTCTCGATCATTTCTGCAGGAAAGCTGCTTTCGCAAAAAGATGGCCCTCCCGAGGCAATCTCTTCAGATAGACTTTTATATGTACTGGGTGAATTTACTTCCGGCCATACTATGGTATATGGCTCGGTAAAAGCGTCACTTACCGGACCATGCAGATTAATGGTTTTTACATAAGCAGCGTCATCATACTTTTCTGACCGTCGTTTGCAGTCGCTGGCAACCACCGTGTCCAAAAGCTCACCGTTTTCTATAATCTCCACTGGCTTGTTATGATCTACCGGAGCCAGCCTGATATCCAGTGTATATGCGTCAACGTTTTGTGTTTTAACGAGAATACTCTGCCCTCGACAGATCGCATCAGCACTTGCTATGAAATTCTCATCTTCTCTGCCGTCAATTTGCAGCCAGTATGCCCCGGGATTTCCAAGGGTTTCAGTAGCGTAAAATACACGCTCAGGGCTTTTATTCCTGGCTGCAACAGGCCACTGGTTGCCTCGAAGCTCTTCTATTTTCTGGGTTTTGCTATATTTGAGATACCTACAGCCGGAATACTTAAAACATTTAACTGCAAAATCATAGTACGCCGAAAGCTCGGTATTCCGATGATTACCCTGCACAAAGAATAATGGCAAGTTAATAGCGTTTTTTGATAAATGCCGGCTGGCATTTCCAAGAGAAACTCCGCACTCTGCCCAAATATCAGGATGCTTTAATGCAATATCCATAGCCGCTATCCCATTTGCGCATTTCCCAAAAAGATAAAATCTATCCTCGTCCAGCTGTATCTTTTTCTTTAATACATCAATAAAAAATTCAAAATCCTTGAATTCATAACCGGCTTCTTCACAAAAATGCCACCATATATCGATCATACCGGAAGACTGATAATTATCTCTAAAGCCAAATCTGCGAGGGTCTGAGTATATCAAAACTGGATTTTTTCCCGCAGCGTTTACATCCTGCGGTATTCTTATGACAAATTCTGTCAAATCCGCACCCTCAAAACGCCTCAGCCTGACCTTATTAAGTCCCCGAACAAAATCAGGACACCTGCCCTGCTCAAAATCCTTTGCTGCCCTTACGGCTTTGTCCAATGCGGAAGCAATTTTTGCCGAAAACACCTCAGATTCACTAACAATTGACATGAGACTCTCAAAATGCGAAACCGCAATTGACGAATATATCATCATAGGATCGGCACTGTTCTCTATCCGTTCCTTTAAAGACCTACAAAAGCTCAGCAGGTCTTTTTTCCAGTTATCTGTTACGACAAAATAAGACTCGCAATTCTCGCCCCCCGACAAATTTGGGCCCGACAAACAAATCTTAGAAAAACTTTCACTAAGCTCCTCAGACTCGAAACTTATACAATTTTGGGCCAGAGCCGCTGAACTCATCAAAATACAGCCAATTACGATCTTTGTATATATGCTATCTGTCACCTGTCCGTCTCTACCCTAAACACTAAAACAATAAAAATATCTTCCCGGTTTCTTACTAAAGCGAAGCTGTGGACAGAAATGTTGAAAAAAATATTAAAAAAATAATTCACCAGCCCCAAATCGTAAAAAAACAAAAATACAAAACGAAAAATCAACATTCTCCTCCGCCGCTTCGCTTTCTATTTTGTCAATTAACAAATTATTGTCTTAAGAGGTGATTATCGATGAATAGGATAAAAACTAAGAACCTGAGAATAACCGCTGGTTTCGGCGGATTAGATGCCCACCAACTAAAAGCCGCCAGGGAAGAATGCCAAAAGCAAAAAATCCCCCTGCACAAATGTATTTACTCCCTTGGGTTTATGGACGAGGCAGCTTTTCTCGAAACCGCCGCCGATGCGATTGGCATCGAATTCAAACAAAGCATCTCACCTGCCGTCGATACAGACATTTACAAATTGATATCGCCAAGAATAGCCTCTCACTACCACATTGTCCCTTTAAGCAGAGATAACCAAAACCTGCTGCTGGCAAGTTCAGATCCGTTCTGTTACAGCCGCCAAAAAGAGATCGAATTAGTGCTCAATAACGGCTATCAAGTCGATTTTGCCCTTACCTTGACAGAGTCAATCGAAAAGGTCATAAGAAAAGCATACGGACTCGGCGCCGCAACAGTGCAGCAAATGACAAACGGCCGGAACCTCGAAGACAAGACCGCTGACGATCATGACCTTAGCAAAAATGAAACTCAAAAAGATGCTTCCGTAATCAAGCTTGTCAACCAGATACTTGTGGATGCCATAACTGCTAAAGCCACTGATATCCACCTCGAACCATACAAAAACGAACTCAAGGTCAAATATAGAATCGACGGCATGCTTCATAATGCGGGCATCGACAGTGACATTAAATACTTCAAAGACGGTCTTTGCAGCCGTATAAAAATCATGTCCGGCCTCGACATAGCCGAAAAACGCCTGCCGCAGGACGGGAAAACACAGGTTAATATAGGCGGCAGCAAATATGATTTGCGCATATCGATACTTCCTACAAGGCATGGTGAGGCTATCAACATAAGAATACTTCCGCAAAGCCGCCTCATAATGGACCTCGAATCTTTGGGGATGTCAAAAGAAACCGTAACAACCCTGAAGAGCCTTATCACAAATCCCCACGGAATAATCCTTGTTACCGGCCCGACAGGAAGCGGCAAGACGACCACACTATACACCTGTATGCACATGGTAAAAGACACCGACAGAAAAATAATCACTATCGAGGACCCTATCGAATACGACATGCCCGGAATAGTTCAGATGCAGGCACATCCCGGCATCGGCTTTACTTTCGCACGAGCTTTGCGATCCATGCTCAGGCATGACCCCGATATTATGCTGGTCGGCGAAATACGCGACCTCGAAACCGCCCAGACAGCCATAAGAACCTCTCTCACAGGACACCTCGTGTTCAGCACTCTGCACACAAACGATGCCGCAAGCGCTATAACCCGCCTGCTCGATATGGGGATAGAGCCTTTCCTTGCAGCATCCTCGATCGATGCGATACTTGCTCAGAGGTTAGTGAGGGTAATATGCCCCTTCTGCAAAGAACAATATCAGCCAGAACCTCAAACGCTGGCTGCAATAAATGCAATCGAAACTATTGAAACAATCGAAAATTTCTTTTATGGCCGCGGCTGTGCAAAATGCAGGTTTACAGGTTTTCACAGCCGTACCGTTATCACCGAATTGATTGTACTCTCCGAAAAAATTCGAAAGATGACTATCGAAAGAAATCATTCAAGCAGCATCAACACACAGGCAAGATCAGAGGGAATGAAATCTCTTTTCCAATCCGGAATTGAAAAAGTAAAACAGGGAATAACAACATACCAGGAGGTACTTCGCGTAACCAAAGGAATGGCGACATCAGAATAAAATTTGGCGACTCAGTTGCACTTGGGAGTTGAATCCGCTAAAATAGATTTAAATAGGAAATATTACTTAGGAGGTTTGGTATAATGAATGAGACTGTTTCACGCAGGAATTTTTTGAAAATAATCGGATATGCGACACCAGCGGTTATTTTTGGCGGCTGTGAAATTGGTCGTCAAATTTCTAATGATCAGGTCAGGCCCAATGTCATCCTTTTTATTGGAGATGACATAAGTGTTGATGATTTTGGTTGTTATGGGCATCCTACTATCAGAACTCCTAACGTGGACAGGATGGCGGACAAAGGTGCGATTTTTTCCAATGCATTTTTAACAGCAAGTTCATGTAGTCCAAGCCGGTGCAGTATTATTACCGGTCGCTTTCCTCACAATACGGAAGCTTCTGAACTGCATATGGAGTTGCCGAAAAATCAGGTTACCTTTCCGATGCTGTTAAAGAAGAGCGGTTACTATACGGCCCAGGCTGGAAAGTGGCATTTGGGTGGGAATAAGAATGTCGTTGATGCATTTGATATACGAGTAAGTTCAGCTCCGAGCGGTGCGGAAAAATGGGTGGAAGTTTTGCAAAAACGTGATCGTTCAAAGCCGTTCTTTTTGTGGTTTGCGGCCCATGATGCGCACCGCGGCTGGGATACGGAAGAATTTATCGGAAAGCCTTATGAGCCAGATGAGGCTCAGGTTCCTCCTTACCTTGTGGATGATGAGCCGACTCGTAAGGATTTGGCAAAATATTATAATGAGGTGACGAGGTTCGATGACTATATTGGCAGAGTTATGAAAGAACTCGAGCGTCAGGGTGTGGCTGACAATACGATTCTTCTGGTTATAGCTGATAACGGCAGGTCGTTTCCGCGATGCAAGACGCGCGTCTATGATAGCGGTATGCAAACACCGCTTGTGGCATATTGGCCGAACGGTATTAAATGCAAGGGAGAAAAGCGTGTGGGCCTTGTTAGTACTATTGATATTGCGCCAACGATTCTTGAATTAGCGGGTGTCGATGTTCCCAAAAGTGTTCAGGGTGTATCTTTTGCAAATATGCTCAAAGACCCCAAGGTCAAAACGCGTCGTTATGTTTTTTCGGAGCATAACTGGCATGATTACGAGGCATACGAACGGGAGGTACGCACGGAACGTTTTATGTATGTCAGGAATGAGCGGGCACAATATGCTAATCAGGGGCCGGCTGATTCGGTGAGGTCTGCTTCGCATAAATCGTTATTGAAAGCGAGGGCAGACAAAACTTTGACCGAAGCACAGAAAGATGTTTTCCAGGCACCTCGCAGCAAAGAGGAATTATTTGATGTGGTGAAGGATCCGCTGCAGTTGAATAATCTCGCATCAGACCCGGCTTATCAAAAAGAGCTTCAGAAGCTGCGAAAAGTTATAGATCGGTGGCAGAAAGAGACACACGATACTGTGCCGGCTGACTTGACGCATGACATATTCGATCGACAGACTGGTTTGCTTCTGAAAGGAGAAAATTCGCCAACAGTCAAACGACGCAAAACAACACCTGGATCAGAGCGAAATGCTTCAACGGTGACCTCGAAAGGTCCGATTTAGCGATTTGTGCTTATTAATTGAATATGCTAATGTTTAGCGGCTGAGAATTTATGAGTTTAGCAGGCTCTCTGGTTTCAGGGCGAGGGGTTGGTCGGCTATGAATGGTTCGCCGTATGCGGAGTTTATTGTCAGGCCGAAGAATTTTGCGATAGTAACGGTTTTATTTAAGAGATTTGCTGGTGAAGATGGGGATGCGTTTTTTATCTGGCTTTTATAGCATTTGACGGCATTGATTTTTTCCTGCCAGGTATCGCTGATGTCGATAACGAATGTTGGCTGGGGGTATTGGAATCGGTGTTGCGAGATATAGAAAATCAGCTTGCCTGTCCAGTGGGGTGTGCCTTTGAGGTCGGTTTCATGGTATTTTGCTTCGAAGCGAGCGGCTTGGACTAATTCGGTGGCGGCGCAATGATCAGGATGCCAGTCGATCTGGAAGGGTGTGAATAGGATGTCGGGTTTGTTTAGCCGGATGAGTTCTGCTATTTTTCCCCGGTTTTCGATTGTATTCCCAATTCTTCTGTTGGGTAAGTTCAGGCATATTCTTTTTTTTATGCCTAAGATGCGGGTTGCCTGCTGGGTTTCTTTTGTTCTGATCTCTGTTGAACCATGCGGTGTCGGTTCTCCGTTTGTGAGGTCGATTATTATGACGTTCCAGCCGTCGTGTACCATTTTTACGATAGTGCCTGCCATTGCTATTTCTGCATCATCGGGATGCGGGGCGATAATTAAAACTGTTTTCATTTTTTTACCTACTCTTGGTTTGCTAAATTTTTAATAATATGTTCAGGGAAAGTGCCGAAGAAAAAATTTCTGTCGTTTAAGATTTGAGCTGACCGTGAAAGGATTTTGATTTTTTTTCTGGTCACTGTTATTTGTTCGTCAATTTTTTTTGAGAGGTCTTTGTTAATATTTTTGATTTTTTCATAGGCCTGTTTTTTCTGATGCTTTGGGGCGTTTGTGTTTTTGGAAATTTCAATGAGTTGATTCTTTTGTGTGATTGTTTGTGAATTTTCATCTTTTTCTCTGTCGATATAGAGTTCGGGCTGGTTTTGCATTTTTCTTAGAGCGGCTTTGAGTTCTTCGAGTTGTTTTTGAGGGTTGTATTTGGGATATATTGTTTTTAACGATACGGTTGCAGTTGCGGCTGAGAATTTAAGGTCTTTGATAGAGTAAAAATTTTCGATAAGGGAGTCGGTGATCTTTTCGTACCCGGCACCGCCTACACCATGAATAAAGAGGCTGGCTAAGTAGAGCCTGGCAAAAAGGGCCAGGGTGACGGCTTTTGGTCTTATAGAGATGTTGTTTTGGAAATTTGTGTTTATTTTTATATTGCAGTTAGGAGAAATTGTTACCGAGAGAGTGTTTTTTCTAGTGCCGGTTATTAGCCAGAAAGGTAGTTCGATGGTTTTTGATTTTTGGTCGATCATGAGCAGTTTGGGTGTGGGAAAGGAGCGGTTATTGGGGTGTTTAAGCTGCAGGATTGCATTGTTGTAAATTATCGCAAATTCAAGGGGACGGTTTAATATTGAAGCGGCGAAGTGGAGGAAAGCTGGGCTTTTGGACATTAGTGAAACGGGGAGGTAGAGCATTTTTATGCTGGCGGCGAAGTAGAGCTGAGCTTGGAGAAATGTTAGAAAGTCGGCTATATTGGTAAATTTTTTCATGTCGGATAATTTTGAGAAGAAGTTTTGCCATACCAAAGTGCAAAAAGATTTATCGCTGATGATAAGTTGTTGATAGAATTCTTTGAGTTTTTGGATTTTGGGCGGCGGCTGGAATTCTGCGGCGTCTGTGTGATTTTTTTGGCCAAAAGGAATGCTTTTAAGTAGCAGGGAATCTTTTTTTATGTATGGCAGGTTTAGAAAGTCATCGGGGTAGCAATGGTCGAGGGTTAAATGTACCACAGTGGCCTGGGTTTTTTTGGCGAGGATATTTGCGATGGCACTTTTCGAGAAAACTCCGCAATGGTGCCATTGTACTTGGTGGCCGGTAGCGATAACATTTTGGCTGTTAATGTTTTCGGGGAGGGGGAGGTTTAATTTTTGGGTATAGTCTGAGGCGATTTTTAACAGCTGGTATCTGTAATTGCAGAGGTTATGGCTTTGCAGTATTGCATTGTTCCGCTCCATGATCGAGGGCCATTCTGAGAAATCGGGGTGTGTGAAGATGGTGTTCTCGTGTGTTGGGATGGATAGTTTATCGAGCGTTTTTATGATCATTGGCGGCTAATTCCCGATCTATGACATTTAAATAATACTCGAGCCTGAAGGCGTCTGAGCTTAAAAGGCCGGCGAAGTTTCTGTTAGGGTCATGGTAGATAAGTGGGACGGATATTTCGCAAAATTTTAGTCCTGCCCTGGCGGCTTGTATCCAGAGCTGGAGGGGGAGTGCGTAGCCTTTTTCGGTGAGGTTGAGTTTTCCCAGTGACTCGACGCGGTAGGCCTTGAAACCGCAAAAGGCATCGCTGATGTTAAGGTTCAGCGAAGTATTCAGTATATTGGTAATTTCCTTGTTGATTTTGGCCCTGTTTGGGGGAGGGGTGATATGGTTTTGGGAATCGGGGCAGAGGTATCTTGAGCCACTGATGATATCGGCGCTGTTTTGCTCGAGTGTTGCAAAAAAATGAGGTAAATGCGATGGCTGATGCTGGTAGTCGCAGTCCATTGTAATTATCCAGTCGTATTTTTGTATCAGGGCATAATCGAATGAGTCGATTATGCTTTGGCCGTAGCCGAGATTTTTTTTGTGAGTTATTACTTTTATCGTTTTTTTGTTTCTTAGCAGTCTTTCTGTGCCGTCGTCGCTGCCGTCGTTTACGATAAGAATATTTTCCGCATACTTTGCGGTTTG
The DNA here is from genome assembly GCA_016782755.1 of Phycisphaerae bacterium. Lineage (GTDB taxonomy): Bacteria > Planctomycetota > Phycisphaerae > Sedimentisphaerales > Anaerobacaceae > BS750m-G65. The sequence goes on from JADHXY010000003.1 coordinate 26,716, forward strand.
AGCGATTATATCGTTAATGTAACGGCGTTCATTAAAGACCGGAATAGCAATGAGTGTTTTATTCGGTGCGGTATTTTTATTTTTTCCTGTCATTTCCCTGTCCTATTAAATTTTCCTGTTCCGATTTTGAGAGGGCATCGGTGCTGATCTCTTTGAGGTCTGAGAAGTCGTCACTTTTCATTATCCTTGGTGTTATGAACAGGTAGGTGGTTTTATATTGCTTTTCGATTCTTGTGTTTTTGAAAAACCACTCTATGATCGGGATGTCACCTAAGAAGGGTACCTTATCGGCATTTTCAGTTTCATCTGTAGTTTGCAGGCCGCCTACGATTATCGTAAAGCCGTCAGGGACGGTGGCTTCGCTTTGTATGCTGCTGGTGTTTCTTGGCGGCGGGATGGAGGGGTCAGTGGGTTTTGTGCCGAAGGAATTTAATGTTATCTGGTATTCGATCCTGAGATAATCGTTTTCGCTTATATGCGGAGTGATTGCGAATTCTGTTCCGGCTTCGACGAAACCGCTGAAGGAAGTTGTCGTTGTGGTCTCGCCCTGGTTTGTCTGTGTGGTGGGTTCTTCGGCGATGTTGTTGATGAAACCTACGGAGTTGTCATTGACAAGTATCATTGGGGCTGATGTGATTTTGACGTTTCCCTGCTGTTTCAAGAATTGGAGAATTGTTTGCATTTTGCCGGGTGTGAGGACAGAAGCTGTGCCGCCGGGACTTATGGTGATATTCCTTGTGCCTGAGGATGGATCGAGATTTGTTGAGAGGCCGAAAGAGCTGAACGAAATGAAATCATCTGCTGCGTGGCTAATTTCGGCTCCGATGTTCAGGTTGTCAGTGGATGTGACTTCTATGATCTTTGCTTCAACGAGTACTTGTTTGCGTCTTGTGTCCAGTTCTTTTATGAGTTTTTCCAGTTCCCGATGTTCCCTTGATGTGGCTTGTACGACAATGGAATTTGTGGATTTGCTTACGGAGACCCTTGCCTGTATCTGGGGAATGTATTCTTCGGATTCGCTGAGATTTTTTTCGGTGTTTTGGCTGGTAGTAACGGTTTTGTTTTTGGAAAAGTTTACATTATTGGTGTTGCTGGTTTCTTGTGGGTCTCTTTGGAGAAGTTCTGATATTGTTTTTGCTGCTTCATCTACGTCTGCATTTTCGAGTTTGTATATTCTTATGGAGCCGGATTCGTAGGCGGCTGGTTTGTCGATTTCATTTATAATCGAGGACATTATCCTTTGTGCAGATGGGGGGGCGGTGAGAAGTATGGAATTTGTTTTTTCGATAAGTACCAAGCCGTGATTTTTGGAGTCTTTATTATTTGAGCTTCGGCTGGTAGTTTGGAGGTTAAAAATTCTGTTTAGTCCATCATAAATGTCAGCGGCATTGATATATGTCAGCTGGTAATTATAAGTTACAGGTTCGATGAAATGGTCTAATTTGGTGATAAGAGTTCTGATTTTTTCGGTATCGGATTTATATCCTTTGATAATTAACTGGTTTGTCCTTGCTACGGCTTGGATGTATATTTGCGACTGGGGGTTTATTATGTCCATGTTTGTTGTGTTGGTTTTCGGCTGAGAGGCGGTGTCGGGATTTATTGATTTGTGAAGAGGGTTTTTTGCGGTTTCTTTCTGGTCTGAAAAAAGCTGATTGAGTTTTTCGGCGATCAGTTCAGAATCGGCATAATCTAATTTAACCACTTCCAGCACCATGTTGTTGCCGGCTACGTCGATTTTTTTTATCAGGTCTTTTATTTTGTCGATATCGGATTTTGTTCCGGCAATTAATAGTTGGTTTGTGTTAATAGCGGGTTCTATTATTATTGAACTTTCCGGGAGGTTAATAGCAGTGGGCTTGGCGGTTTTTGTGCTATCAGTTATTCGTTCGCTTTTGTTTTGTGGGTTATCGTTTCTTAATGAAAAAACAGATTGCAAGATGGTTGCAAGGTTCTGGGAGTCTGCGTATTTTAAGTCTATGACTTCAATTAAGCGGTTTTCAGAAGGGGTGTCGAGTTTTTCGATGACGGCTGAGATGAAATCCAGGTTTGCTTTGACTTCATACAGGACGATTGAATTTGTTTCGCCGTAAACGACTACTTTGCCCATTTTTGTCATGAAAGGTTTAATAACGTTATTGAGTGATAATGCATTGCCGTATTTAATGTTGAAAACGCGTTTTTCAAGGCCGTAATATTGCATGTATTCGTCGTAGGTCATGACGGTGATCATGTTGTCCTTCTGGTGGTATGTTAATTCAGCCATGGTGACTGCTTTTTCGAGTAGTTCATGGGCAGTGACGTTTTTCGCCCATAGGCTTACCTTTGCCCTGGCGGCTTGTTGGGTTGGGAATATGCTCCAGCCGGTAGCATCGCTTATGATCTGGAAGACCATTGAAATGTCGTTGTTTGTGAATTCAACCTGAGGTATTAGCGGGCCGGAATTGGTGTTAGGAGCCGTTTGGTCGAGAGTTTTGCCGACATCGTTGTCGCTGCTGCTGAAAGGATCAAATTCGATATCGTAATTTTCATCGGCTATGACGTGGCAGCTGAGGGTGAAAAATATTGCTATTGCAATGAGAATGGAAGTTTTGTTTTTTGACATAATTACCTCGTTAAAGATGCAGGGTTACTTTGTGATCGATAATAGATATTTCAACGGTTTTATTTTTTTTATCAATATCAAGGACGGTAAAAAGGTCTGATATAGAGTCGCCGATCTGACATTTTTTCAGGCCCATTCCCTCAATGTTGATGTATGCCGTCGGAGCAGAGTTTAATTCCATTACGCATTTTAGCTTTAGCTGATTTTTTATTCTTTCTATAGTTTTGTCAGCTATGGGGCGATCGGATATTTTGGAATCGGATTTGAAAAAGCCAGTTCTGAAATTAAAATCATCAAGTATAAGGTTGTTGCTGCTGCTGAAGAAATTGGGTTCTGCTATGTAGGAGTCTGGTCTTGGGGGGTTTAGCTGGTTTGCGTTTTGTAAGGGTAGAGGTTTTAGGAGTTCGGTTACAGCCGACAATACAAGTACAAGTATAAGGGCCGACATGAGCAATTGGACCGTTTTTAATGCTCTGTAACGTTGCGAGAAATTTTTTATGTAATTATTTATCATATTATTTTAGAGTCATTTTTTTGAACTATTTTGCTGATTACCAATGAGACTGTTATATTGTCTCTTGAGTCCTGGGCTTTTAGATCTAACTTTTCTATTCTGATTGGCTGAGAGTGTTTTTCTATCGAAAGGACAAATTTGATGAAATCTTTTATGCTCGCATTCGTTTCTATTTTAATAGATAGCAGCGAGTAATGAGTTTCGTTTGTCGGGGGCAGTATTTTAACGGATTTTATTTCCAGGTTGGATTTGGAATACAGCTGGTCAAGCAGACGGGCAAAGTCGGAGATTTGCTGCTGGTATGAGCCATCGGCTGCGATTAGAGGTTCTGCCTGCTGATACAATTTTTCGATCCTGTCTTTAATCAGGATATTTCGTTTTGCTCTTGTCAGTTCGATCTTTAATTCGACAAGTTGGTTTTTGAGTGTTTTTTGTTTTTTCATCTCCGGCTCAATTACGAGAGTAAAGACGGCGGCTGTTGTTATTATTACGCCAGCAAGTATAGCTAATATTTTTTGACGGTTTTTGAATGTTATTGTTTTCATAAGCCGTTTTGCTCCACACGGCAGTTTGCTTTGAATTCTACAATGCTTGTGCCCGCTTTTGGAATTTGCTGTACGTTTGTGATCTGCATGTTTTTAAGTATTTGTGTTTTTTTCATAGCCGATGGATATTCGAGGGCATTTGAGAGTGTTGAGGATTGCCCCTTTATACTGATATCTGCTGTATAATTGTCTGCGGAAAAATTTATCTGGCTTATTGAGATATATTGCGGGCTGAATTTGTAAAGTTCGGCGAATAATGCTGATATCAGTCCGCGAGTTTTGAATTGTTTTTTCAATCCTTTTACACATAAGTTTTTAGCTTCGATCTTTTCCGATATGTCTTTGATAGGCTCGATTTGTTTTTTGATGATTTGGCAGGCATGCTGCAGCCGCCAGCTTTTTAATGCTAAGCCGGACCATAGAGAAAAAATCATTGTTACAGCCAGCACAGCCGTAAGTGCTGTGTTTAATATCTTTTTTTTGTTCGCCCTTTTTTTTAGTAATTCACGGGGCAGCAGATTAAAGGATTCCAGATCGGGCGATTCTGCGGACTTGAGCATCCCTTCAGTTAGAGCCGCATGATAGCCGTAATCGCTGTTGTCTATCGATTTGCCGCTGTTGAAATCGACAGGTTGCGGCAAAGGTAAAAACTCTATATTTTCAAAAACATCTTTGAGATGTGTTTTAATTTTTTGAAGATATTTTTTTGTCGAACTTATTTTTATTTTGATATTCTGACGGCTGTCCTGTTGGATATCCTTTATTGATTCACAAAGCTCGGTTTTGAGCAGTTCGATGTTTTTGGGAATGGAGTTTTCTGTGAGGATAAAATTGTCCGCTTTTTGAAGATAGCCATTGCAGTTGTGCAGGATCAAAAGGGCATTGTGTGAGAATAGCACATTTAGCTGATGTGCCTGATTTTGAGATGTTTTGTCGAACCAGCACATGGCTGCCTGAGAGTCAATAATAGCTTTAGATGGTGCTATCATTGAGTTTTTGTAATTTACCAGATTTTTTTCGAGGTTATCGATCCTGAGTATATACAGCAGCAGTTCAAGTAAATTGGCCTTTTGTTTTTTAGATACGCATCCCCAAACGACGTCTTCGATCTCAAGAGGCAGCAAAGATGGAATTTCAAACTCAAGCATTTTATATGCCTGTTTGAGGTCATTGGCAGGGATTTGGACATTTTTACATATACATAAATCGTCTTCGATAGATATGATCCAGTTTTTTACGTTGAGCAGTTTTTTCTGAATGGCTTCTTTGATTTTCTCGCAGTTTTCGAAATAAAAGTGCTTAAATAATGTCCCATTTTTCAGGCATACAACGGCAGAGCCATCGGGCAGTATTTTTATTGAGGCAAGGTTTGAGTTGATTTTATTTTTCGCCGTCATATGAGCCTCTCAACGCAAAGAATTTTGCAGGTTTGGTCGTCAACTCTCAAGCTTGCCATTAACATGCATCGCTGCTGGCCGGATTTGGCATATGAGAAAATCCGGTAAGTATCAGAATCAAAACAGCAGTACTGAGTGAGCAGTTCGAGCTGAATGTCACTTATCCCTGGTATATTAAAAATATCCTCGGTTTTTTCTATCGGCATATCGTCATCAGTCCCCAATGAACCATCGGGGCCTGAGCGATAGTTAAGGACGGCATCGACGGTTTGCTGCTCAATTGCCACAAGAGCAGCAAGTATGTTCGCAGGTGCTGTATTTATATTAACAGTTGAATCGCCATAGACAGTGAACATGTCGGTTAAAGTCATGGGTTGGTTGTCAGGGTTTGAGAAAAGTTCTTCGGTGTCATCGGGTTCGTATTCGCTGTTTTTTAATTCCTCCCATGTGTAGTTATCTGTGCTTATACCTTTTATGAACGTCAGTTCCCTAATGGTCACCAGTGGGGCATTTTTGCAATTGTAAAAAGGTTGGGTACTGCTGTAATAATCAACTTCGGCACCAGCGGGGTTGGCTTGCGAGTCACTGTCCTGCCAGTCCAGGATACATGCTGTTTGCTCGTCGCTGATTTCGAAATGTTGCCAGCTTGCCGGGTCCGATTTGTTAATGTCCAGATAACCTTTTTCGTCTCTGATCCAGCATACAAGTTTCGGCTCTTCATGATTCTCAAGGTTTAGGTTACTAAATAGCGTTCTGTTTTCTTCGATGCTGAAGAATTTACAGACTCCGGCGTTTTTTGTTTCGTCTTGTCCTGCTTGCAGTAGTTGCGAGCGGCACCGTTCAATACCGGCTATTGCAAGATGCCATGCTCTTGTTTTTTGTGCTGCGGAATTTGTGAGTTTGATCTCTATTCGCAGCTGGTAAGCCAGTGAGTAGGCGATTATCGCGATATTTGAAACCACGATAAGCACTATTATTAGTACACTGCCCCTGCTGAGCCTGTTTTTTTGAGCGTTTTTTGTCATAATAACGTAATAATTTCAGCTAAATTTCTGATAACGTCCTGTAGTTATAGTAGCGAAGCCGGCGCAGGGATTGTTGATTAGGAAATTATATTTTTCTCAGGAGCAGCATTAATTGTCATTAATCGGGTTGTCGCTTAATATCTGGATGCATGCCTGAAATGGGTTTGTTTGCTGGTTGTATTTGACTTCGATTTTTATCGCAGGCGGCGGGGACTTGGTGCTTTCGATATTATCTTTCCATGATAAGGTATTTGAAAGATCATCTGGCTCAGCCGCAAATACTTTGAATTCTGATATTTGCTCGAAAATTACTTTCTCGTTTTCGGCTCCGATGGGGACTTGTCCTGAATAAAGCTGTTCGGTTCTGACCAGCTGTTTCTTTGACGAGTCGCCGTCGGACTGGAGTTTATAGCAGACCCTTGCCGGATAACCGCATTGAGCTGAGCTGTTCCGTGCGGGGTTGAGAGTAAAAAAACAGATAGAGGTTGTTTGCTGGTTGGTGGAAATGCTGAATGGTGCGATTACCTCCGATTCTTTGATTTTTGGAAAATATGCACACCCCAGTTCCTCCCGAAGTGTGTCGATCAGAAGCCGGTTTTTCTGGTTTATGCGGTTTTGGCCCTTTATTTTTGACCATGCAGAATTGGTTTGCTTGATGGCTGCATTGAGACCTAATATCAGCAAAGAACTTATCGTAATAGCAATAAGTATCTCAACCAGAGTAAAGCCATCTGCCCCGGCAACGGTTTTTTTTAATGTTTTCGACATAGTCCTCATTTGCCCTGTAATACAGCCGGTATATGCATCACTGATATTAATTGGTACTCTTTCGGTATTTGGTTCTGGAGCCAGCTGATTTTTACTGCCACAGCCACCAGATTGTCAATTTCTGTCGGGGACACCTGGATTTGCCAGTTGAACTTGCTTTCTTTGCCTTTTGTGGTTTCATATGAAATGTTCTTTTCGAGCCGTTTTTCGTTAAGCAGACTCTCAGCCAGAATTGCAGCCCCGGCGATGTTTGTATTGCTATTGCTTGCTCTTATGCACATGCTCAGAACACCGAAAACGGCGAGAAGCGACGTAGCCATAATGGTCATAGCTATTATTATCTCGACCATAGAGAAACCGCCGGCTGTGATTTTGCGGGTTTTGTTAAAAATTTTGATCTTTGATTTCAACATATCTCGAATTTATATTTATAGTGATCATCATATCTTCTGCCGCAAAGGTCAAATAACCATCGGGCCATGGAATTTCAGGATCGAAAACAAAAAAATAGGTATTTTTTTCCTGCTCGAATCCTTTGGAATCGTAAAGCTGAATGTTTCCAATAAATCTTTCTTTTCTTGTGAAATCATTAAGAGCCTCAAAATGACCTTCATTTTCTTGCTGGAGGTAATAGCTTGAATATTTGCTGTCGAACACAAATTTGGTTTTTTTGTTATCTTTTTCCGCCAGGTCGATAGCATACCTGATAGTTTGTGCGATATCATCGCATGCCTGCCGCATCTTCAGACCCTGATTGCTTCGCTTGCAAAAAGGCAACGCTATGGTTACCGACACTGAGATGATCATAAGAACCACCATCAGTTCAACGAGTGTAAACGCCCTAAAATTTCGTCTTAAGCTGAACATAATTTCCTCATTCTCTTATCAAAAGCGGAGAAGAAGATACAAATGTTGAATCAGAAATAAAAAAAATGCTCGTGAATTGACAAAAGAGAAATACAGGCTCACAGCAGAATTGTACAAATTACGATCTATCGATGTGCCATTCTTTTCTTACTGCTCCCGGCATTGGCGGGTAAATTGGCTGATAATTTCAGTAAACGAAATATTATTGTTTCAATCAAAGTCGCTTATTCACTCCTCTGCGACAGTTCCTGACGGATTAAGCTTCGCTTGAGAATCTCGAAAATTATCCCACAAATCCTTCGTTACGAACCCGAGCAATTCGATCCTCGGTCGCAAATACATCCGCTGCTCAAACAAAGGAACGTATAAATTTCGCTCGCCCGGCGGCGGCAGTTCGTACAACTTATTCAACAATTCGCTCTTCACGTCAGCCGAAGCAATAATCAAAGGTGCACTCGGAGACGTTTCATCAACATGGCTCCACCAACCCACCCTGCTAAAATCACGCAGATACCAAGGGAGCGGCCAGTAATCAGCTCCGGGGCAGATAACCTGAATATACATATCATTACCTTCGGGATGCACGGCTGCTATTTGTCTTATTCGCTGGGTCATTTCAAAAACATCAACACTCGGATGAGCATATACATACGGATTGCGAGGGTCTGTATCATACTTATAAATCCCCAAACAGCTCTGCCAGCTAAGCCACACCACAGCCGCTGCCAAAACCAGTACCACCAAGCACCGCACCATAAAAGTTCGTGCCGACCGAATCAATTCCACAGCCGCAAAACCGGCCAAAAGAATCATTCCGTGCAGAAAGCCCAGCAAACACCATGGCGTCTTATAAGGAATCGCCGAATACAAAACTGCCAATATGACCGTATAAAAGGCGATAAAACGAACAAAGCCCACATTAAGCTTAGATAAATTTCTCGACCTCATAGCCATAACAAAACCAACGACTGCCAGCACTACGATCACTATTTCGCTGGAGATCGAAAGGAACATATACTCACAATGAATTAGCGTCTTGAAGTAATAATACCACTGATGGTCATGGACTCCGCTTCCGCCAGCCCTGAACAAGTACGACCCATAAGCCCGAACAGAAGCCGGCACACCCGGAAGATTGGTAAAAAATGACGAATAGAATAACGCCGAAGTAATACAGGCCGTAAAAACTGCGGCTATAACATGGGGCAGCTTTATGATCTTAGTGAATCGTGAAATAGAAAAATCTTGTGGACGTTGCAGCATCACCGTAAGTATAATGGCAAACAGCATCGAAGCAAAAACCAGGACAAAAGTCTCCTTGGTTGCGTGACACAGGCCAAAACACACACCAGCCAGCAATGCCCAATAAATGTTCTTGCCTCGCAAATAGCGATAGCCGCAAACAATTACACCAAAGCTAAAACAAACCAGCAGCATTTCCTGAATATAATAGCGGCTGAAAAAAACGAACGCAGGCGATACAGCCGTCGCTACAGCCGAACACACCACCGCCGCCCTACCCATACCGTCAATAACAAACAAAAGCAGCAGAACCAACACCGTGCCAAAAAAAACTGGCACTATCCTTAAAGTGAATTCATTAATTTGCGTCAGTCTCTCTGCTCCACTTAACCAGGCCGGAAGCAGAGTCAGGTAATTCAGTGTTGGACCGTGATATTCAAAAGGGTCGTAACGGTAAACACCCTCTTCGAGCAGTTTTCCGAATTTAACAGCGTGTACTGCCTCGTCTCCATGCATCGGACGGCGATCAAGTCCGCCTATGCGCAAAACAAATGCAGCAATTGTCACCATCAGCATGATGACAAAGATTTTTTTAGGGTTGCTCATTTCACGGGTTTGCCGAAAACCTCAACCTCAATATAGTGATTCAATTCATCAACGTTACTGCCGTTGCTATAAAACCGAACATAACGACCGCGAACGCCCTTGGCATCTATAAGTTTGCCCTCGTGGGTATCGATATAATGTTTGTCCGTACCAATACCCAAACCGGCAGAGTTGTCGATATCATTATTAAACACAGTAGCAACGTCTGTAATGAAATCAGGATCATTCGCCACCTGCACAACTACATCAAAATACACCCTTACCTGAAGATGATAGTGCCACAACAAAATAGCATAAATATTTTGTTCTGCCCCGAGGTCGATGGTAATGCTTTGCAGTCCCGGACCCAACTCCACATAACTGCCGTCGACTGCCTCTTTATCTCCATCGTTGACCATATCGATCTCACCGATCACAGGCTCTTCATCGCTGCTGGCAATCGACATACCCGCGGCAACATTGGTGGTATCAGCCGGCACATAAAATGGTGGCCGGGCATGACCAAGCGGCTTCTCTAAATTTTCCACTCCCTGCAAACTCTGCGGAGTTCCTACAAAAGCAGGTTCCGGCAATTCAATCGAAAGCTCAACAGCCCCCAATGAACTCTCCTTAGTCTCAGCGGATGAATTAGCCTTGGCCTTAACAGACGGACTCTCCTTAGTGTCAACGGATACATTGTCCTGTGGGGCTTTCTTGCATGAGCAAACAAAAAAAACTGACCCCACAAACAAAATTGCGAAAACAACAATTCTCAAACGACGACGAATACCAAACATTACAAATCTCCTCTGAAAAAAAACAAAAAGGGCACACTGCACAGCCACGGCAATCCCGAAACCATGCGGTAACGCTAAATGACCACTCAAGCCATTCAGCGCCACGCTATTCAATTAATATAAATTTACATCTTACCCAGAACCAATGCCAGAATAATCAACAGCACACACGCGGGAACCAAAAGTTTCAAACTCTTTTGAACCGATGAACCCTTGGCCATATTGCCAATTGCCTTAGGCACAATCACCGCACCAAGCAAACCTATCGCAAAGATAATACCAAAAACACTGCCTCGAATTTCAGGACTGAATTTGGAAAACGCAACTCCCACCGTTGTGGGAAAACACGGTGCAAAGAAAAGACCGCCAAGAATCGCCAGCACCTGCGCCTGCATAGCACTTTTGCTCACCGTCATAGCCAGGATGATTAGCAATGCCGCCAGCGCTGCCCCGGCAATAAACCAGCTTCCATACGCTGTAATACCCGGTATCTGACTTGCGATCAATCGGCCTGCCATCATAGCAACCGCAAACAACGATAGCAGTCGCTGTGCGGAAGCATCAACCGAATCAGAATCGGCACCCGGTTTGGATTTACTAATTACTTCCTTGCCAAAAGGTGGAAGCCAATTACAAAATGACGATTCCAGACTGATATAACAAAAGAGCACAAATCCGGCAATCCAAACAACGGGGTTAGCAAGAAGCGAAAAAGCATCCTTAAGTGCAAAACCAGCCTGGCTCTGAGGATATTTCGCCATCAATGCAAATACTACAGGAATCAGCAAAATCACACCTAATACCGAAATAGCTTTTTCATAAGAGGTCTTCCTAAAAAGAAAACTAACAATCAAAGGGGTCAGAAAAAGCCCAAGTCCGAAGAAAACATTGATTAAATTGCTTGCAGCCGCTGCATTCTCACCACCAAACAAAACAAGCGGCCCCATCACATTACCCGCTGTATTCAGAGCCATCGCACCAAAGCCCAGCAGCAGACAGGGTAAAAGAACTGTCAAGTAAGTTTTGCCATTGGCAAATATAAAAATACAAATCGCAGTCGCAATAAAACCAAAGATCGCCACAGGTTTATATCCGATCTTATCCACAACCACGCCGGAAATCAACGAGGCTATCAAACAGGAAAGCATAAACATTGAAATAAGTGAGCCAAACTTGCCCTGGTCGATTTTCAGCCGAGGCATCAATTTAACGCTGATTGACCCTAACAACGAAAAACACATCCCTAATCCAAACACACATGACAACGCTACAATTTTTTCCATTTTAGGTAATCCTTTCCCTTAAATAAACATAATGTCCGACTGCCAATATCTCTACTAATTTATAATTTGTCAAGCTATTTACCGTAAACAGCTATCTCAACAAATCTCGTTTCCTCCTCAGCAGCTCCGCCGTTCGTATAGACCCGCACATACCGCGCCTTCGTACCTTCGTTATCCGGGCCGCGAGCATCTGCGATCTCACCCCACCAGCGAGCGTAGTAAGAAGTATCCTCACCTATACCCTGACCGGCGGAATTATCGAAATCATTATTGAAGAGAGTTTGAACATTCTCGGTGAATTCGCTATTGTCACAAATCTGAACGATCACATCGTTGTATATAACCGGATTCTTATAATAGTGCCATACAACCACCGCAAAAACATCATATACCTGCCCAAGATCGACCTGCACCCAATAAGGCCCCGGATCCAGTTCTACATAATCGAACTCATCACTTTTCTTGATACCGTCGGTGATCTGATCGAATTCACCGATAATTGGTTCTTCCTCCATATTGCTTGTTACGGTTTTACCCAATGCAAGGTTTTCCAACCCCGGCGGTGTCATAAACGATCCGCGGCGAACCTCTTCTCGCAAATTCGGCGGTATATTAGTATTTTTCGGATAGCCCGGCGTAGCACGTGTCACCGCATCGACTCCGAGTCCAAGATCAAGATCCTGTATCTCAACCCCGCCCGAAAGGTACTGTGCAATTGTCTCATTGATAATTTTAACAAGTGAGTGAGTTGTTTTTGATGCGCCGGTAATTCCATCAATAACATTCGGACCTTTCTCGCTCGAACTTATAACCAGCCCGGGCGTACCATTTGTCACAAGCGGTTTGTCAGCAAACTGGCTCAGCCATTCCGGAGACGAAATCAGCCCGCCAAGACCCGGCGTTTCATTTTGCTGATAAATCAACAGGGAAAGAATTTTCCTACTATCGGGTGCAACTGCCAATATGCCTTTAATCATGCCATACTTACCACGACCGAGAACTTCAAGAGCATATCCGATAACCTTGCCGTCTCTACTGCCCTCGTAAAGTTCCATCTCACTTATTTTTTTAGCTGTAACCGACTGGTTATAAATATCAACGATCTGGTTATGACTCAAACTCCCATCGCCAAGCCCCAATGCCATTACCAACGCAGAAATTCTACTGAAATTCTCGTTTGCCGAAATTCGCCTCTGCAACTGTGTGTTCGCAAAAGTAAGAACAGTCGCACAAACACAACTCAAAACGACCGTAAAGCCAAGTGTATAAAATTTACTCTTTTTCAAGACTAAGTCCCTCATCCTTTTGCGTAACAATGTTAATGATTGGCGTAAACAGGTTACCAATCAAGATAGCCGACATTATCGCCTCGCTATAATTCGAAAAGCATCGCATCAGCACAGCTATCGAACCAATTAACACACCATAAATCAACTTACCGATACCGTTGCCGGGGCTGCAGGACGGATCGCAAGCCAAAAAGCAAGCTCCATACAAGAAACCATCGACAACCAGCACTTGAATCGGCGATTCAAATCCCAGCCGACCAGCCACACCCAAACCCCAGCCAAAACAGCCAGCCGCAAAAAATATCCCTGCCAACGTCAACACATTTGCCGGCTGAATAATAATCATCGCAACAGCACCGAGCAATGTTACACCAGCGCAAATCATCCATGCCTCAGGCGGATTAAAATCGAGCATCGAACCAAAATAGCTGCCCTTGATAACCAATGGATAGCTGAACATCAAAAAACCCTTAGCTAACAATACAGGACTGAATAAATGATGCCCCGTACCGCCAAAGACTTCCTTACCGAAAAACGCACCGAATGCTGCTCCAATAGCAACCATCCAGAGCGGTATTTCAGGCGGCAGTATAAGTACCAGCAGTATCGCAAAAACCAAAGCCCCACCGCCAATAGGTTTCCCGCGAACCAATCCGAATGCGACTTCAACAGCCGCTATAGCAAAAAACGCCACTGCCGTCATCGCCAAAATACGCGACCCAAAATAATATACCGCAACGGCAAAACACGGCAAAGCCGCAACCATAGCAGCAATCAAATACCGCTGCATATCTTTGCCGCCGGGCAAATTCGGTGTCGGGGCCTGCCGTTCGCCATCCGAAACAGCTAAACGTTTGAGTACCTGCAAAATCATATTATTATTTTCTATTATTTCAGTTGCCATAGTTAGAACTCATCGTAAAAGATCAAATCTTTCGGAACATTTTTTTCCTCAAGCACTTTTGTTACCGCCTCAATCATCAACGGAGGACCACACAAAAAAGCCTGTCTGTTACCATTACCGTCACCATTAACATGCTTCGCAACGCTTTCATGAATATAACCTCTCTCCCCCTGCCACGGAGACGAATGCTTCGGATCAGAGAGGGCATAATGCACCTCAAAGTTTGACATCTCATCAGCCAGCTGCTCAAATTCTTCAAGATACATAATATCTTCCATCGTTCGAACACCAAAAAACAGCTTGCACTTTCGCTGCGGAGAAACATCACCGATATGCCGAATAATAGACCGCATTGGGGCGATCCCACACCCGCCGCCAACACATATTAATTCCGTCTCGACATCCTCCTCCAGTACAAACTCACCATAAGCCCCAGTGAAAATCACCTCTTCACCGACCTCAACTTCATGCAGATACGTCGACCCAAGTCCATCCGGTATAAGCCGAATCACAAGTTCAACCTCATCTTTAGTACTCGGCGGCGAACTTATAGAATAAGCCCGAAACGTTATCCCGTCTGACGAGGGCACTTGAACTTGTATATACTGACCCGGCACAAAGTTAATCTCCTGCTCATCTGCAAGTTTCAAAACAACATGCCTTGTATCGTGAGTAACCATCTTCGCCGCAATAACAATAGAACGGAACTGCTGGATATCAAGATATTCCGGCTTAACTCTCAGAACAACATCCTGCTTAACCTTAATACGACAGGCAAGACGAGTATTGTCGGCAAGTTCAGATTTGTCCAGATACGGCATTTCCGTCGGCAAAACCGGACCGCCCCCTTCAAACACATTTACCTTACAAAAACCGCACGTACCCTGACCTCCGCAGGCAGATGGAATAAAGATTTCCTGCTCATACAATGCTTCCAGAAGCGTACATCCGCCTTCAACTACAAACGGCTCCTCATCATTAACGCTAATTTCGCAAGGGCCATAATCAGCCAAAAACCTGTCGGCGATCAGCAGTAATAACGCCAGACCTCCGCCAAGTGAAGACAAAACAATCAATGCGTACAAATAAATCATAATTTCAATCGCATTCTCTAAATATCCACCATTCCTGCAAAACCCATAAACGCCATAGCCATCAGCCCGGTAATGAGCAGCGTAATCCCAAGACCCTGCAGCGGCTTCGGAACATCAGCATACTCAAGTCGCTTGCGCAAACCCGCCATCAGGCAAATAGCCAGCAGCCATCCCATCCCGGAACCTAACGCATAAGCTGCCGTTTGCACAAGGTTAAACTGCCGATCGGAATCTATCATAAGCAGGTTCACACCAAGTATCGCACAGTTAACCGTAATAAGAGGCAAAAAGATACCGAGCTTGTAATACAGCACAGGGCTGAATCGCTCGATTACCATTTCAACCAATTGAACAAATCCGGCAATAACCATAATAAGCACTAAAAACGTAAGATACGTCAGATCTGCCCCACAAAGCGGAGCATCCTTAACCAACACACCGTAATAGATACCGTAGTTTAGCAAAGCGGTTGTGAATGTCACTAATGTAACCGCAACCCCCATCCCCCACGCTGTACGCAAATCCCTGGATATAGCAATAAAAGAGCACATGCCCAGGAACTTTGAAAGAAGTATGTTATTAGTGAGAATCGCCGCCAATAAAATAACAGCCACGCCACCGACAGAAGAATCCATCATAATTAATGTGCCCCCTCATGTCCTGCCGAATGCAGGTCAGGCCAGATAGCTTTAACTACCCACGCAACAATACCCATTGCCAAAAACGCTCCCGGAGCCGCTCGAACAAGCCCGATCGGCATAAAACCCTGCGGCATAACCGCATATCCCAGAAGAGTACCATTACCCAGCGGCTCGCGAATCAGCGAAATCACTAACAGTACCAAAGCATATCCGATAGCACTTCCCAAGCCGTCGAGAAACGACATAACCGGGGTATTACGAACAGCATAACTTTCGCAGCGTCCCAGAATCAAACAGTTAGTAATAATCAAACCAACATAAGGCCCCAACGCCCTGCTCATATCATAGAAATAAGCTTTCAAAAACAGATGAACCAGAATCACCAGCATGGAAATGATAAGCATTTGTGCAATCAGCCTGACCCGGTGCGGTATCACATTGCGTAACAACGACACCGCTAAAGTACTCATCGATGCGACAAAAAGCAACGCACCGCCCATCACTAACGTCGTAGACACAAAACCAGTCACAGCCAGTGCCGAGCAAACGCCCAAAGCATGGCAAAGCACCGGATTCTCAGAGCCGATACCATTGCTAACAGGTTTTATAAGTTTATTGCATGTACAACCGATGCTACAATTCGCCATATTTATCCTTTTCTTTTCTGCAACCGCAATTACATAGTCTAAACCTTGTAATCCTCCGGCTTAAAACTATGCTTAGCACCGGCCTTAATAGCACCAATAACATTCAACACCGACACCGCCGTCGGATAAGCAACCTCTGCCGGGCATGTAAGTATCTTCTTATCGCCAGCACTAATAGCATTGAAAAAGTTCTCCAAGTGCAACTGATGAATGCTCTTTTCTTTGAGCACTGCCATAGCCTTTGCGGCGTCCGGCGTTTTCTTCGCAATAGCCCCGATCAAAGGAACAGCCTGATATCCGCTCTGTTCGATCTTTTCAACTCCCTGCATCCACACAGGAATCTCCTTACCCCGCTCCGGAACGTAATAACACTTTTTCTGATCCTCAGAAATGGTCAATGTCCCCTCATCGCCACTAAAACGTTCGAAATAACTTCCAAAACCGTTGGTATTGAGAACTTGATAAAACGCCCGTACCGAACCGGATTTGCCTTTGTGCTTATAAAGATACTCATAAATCACCATAACATCTTCATACCAACTCCGCCCCTCGTAGTAATCACTGCCTCCTACAGCCATAACCGAGGCCGGATCGTTATGCAAAAACCAACTGAAAATATCAATCTGGTGACTGCCAAGGTCTGCTATCGGACCGGCTGAAAATTTCTCATACCAACGCCAATTCCGAAATCTATCCATTGTATCGTAACCGTATTTCTTGAGGACATCAGCAGACATCTCATATTTATCCGGCCACTCTAATTTCGGCCCAACCGCACGGTTCCACTGACCATAACAATTTGTCAGCCGACCGCAAATCCCATCCTTGTCGATAAGCTCCAATGCATATTGATAAACGGGGTTACTCCGTCGCTGATGACCGATCTGAAGAAACTTACCGCTTTGCCTTTCGGCAAGAACCATCTGAAGAGCAGAATCAAGAGTATTGGACATTTCCTTTTCACAATACACGTGCAGACCCGCCTTCAAACACGCAACTGCATGTTCCGCATGAACCCAGTCAGGTGTGGCTACTATCACCGCATCGAGATCTTTTTCCTTTTCCAGCATCTCTCGATAGTCGGCATAGGTATTAACTTCGTGTTTGTATGCCTTAAGACGCCTGCTGGCATATCGCTCACTATAAGACCAGATATCGCAAACCGCCTTGAAACGAACATTTGGAATATTCAAACAGTCTTTAAGAAGTATTCGCCCCTGCGTACCCGCACCGATAATTGCAACATTAATTTCTTCTGCCGAACCACCTCTGCCCACACCCCTAACCACCGGAGACAATACCAGCCCCGCACCAACAATTGCGCTCGAACGCAAAAAAGTCCGCCTGTTTATTCCTTTTTCCATTTTAGTTTACTCTCCTGTGATTTCTCTAAAAATTATTTTCAATACTACACCGGCATAGCCGTGATTCTACGAGCATATTAAACAAAACTGGCCTTTATATTCTTTTGAAGTCAAAACAACTCTCGTCGGATTGGTCTCAAAATTGACATTCACAAGTTTAACATCGCGGGCAAACAAACACTTGCGGTCACAGAAAAACCTCCTGACACTCTCAGCAGGCCTCTTCCGATATATACTACTCACTCCAACTCAATCACTTTCAGTGGACAATCTTCCATACTGCCTGATACTACCAATTACACACGTTACAGTCAAGGGCACACTCACATTTATCCGTAAATAACCGTATCAAAGACAACCAGTAAAGAGCCTGTTGCACAATAATTTTCGATTCCAACCGTTGGACTCGATATCTGCCTGGGACAGACGGCTCAATTCTCTGTTTCCCAAACACCTTTTTCTTAACTTTTTATATGGTATCTTGATCTTGCCTTAAAATCAAGCAAATTTTACATAAAACTGTCTAAATCAGCTTCTTTATCAATTCCAGCGGGCTTTTGAGCTCCGCCACAGCTTCAAAAGATTATGCGTAGCGCATATCAGCGACCACTCACTGCG
>JADHXY010000041.1 GCA_016782755.1 Phycisphaerae bacterium
TTTTTTGTATTTAACAGGAGAATTTTTAATGCTTAATCTTGTACCAACAAAAATGTTTCTCACAAAGGGCGTAGGCAGACACAAATACAAGCTTAAATCCTTCGAATCAGCCCTGAGGCAAGCCGGCGTTGCTCAACTCAATCTTGTTCAGGTTTCATCGATTCTGCCGCCGAATTGTAAAATTGTCAGCCGTGAAAAAGGCGTTAAATTGCTTACGCCGGGAGCAATCAGCTTTTGCGTTATGGCACGAGCCGGTACAAACGAACACGGCAGACTTATAGCCTCATCAATCGGTGTTGCTGTTCCCAAAGACAAGGATAACTGGGGCTATCTCAGCGAAGTCCATGATTGCGGAATGAACAGCCAGCAAGCCGGAGACATGGCAGAAGACCTTGCTGCCGGAATGTTAGGAACTACTCTCGGTATGGAGTTCGACCCGGACAAGGCCTGGTCAGAAAAGGAACAAGCGTATAAATCCAGCGGTCTTTTCATCAAAACTACAAACATGACCCAGACCGCAAAGGGCCAGGATGGCCTTTGGACAACAACGGTTGCCATAGCAATGTTTTTGTTTGACTGATAAATTTTTCGGAGCTTGATTATGGCTAATTATGGTGATTTGCCAGCCGAGCACAGCAATTATGACAGTGCATCAATTGTCATAATCCCCGTCCCGTACGACCAGACCAGTACATGGATAAAGGGTGCTGACAAGGGCCCAGATGCCCTCATAGAAGCCTCAGCAAACATGGAGCTTTACGACATCGAAACGGACTCACAAGTCTATAAAAAGGGTATTTTCACAGATAAAGCCATTATTGAGAAGTCCTCACCTGAGGCCATGGTTAATGCCGTCGAAAAAAGGGTTACAAAACTTATCAAACAAAATAAATTTGTCATCGTTATCGGTGGTGAGCACTCAGTAAGCATCGGTTCTATTAAGGCTCACTCGCAATATTTCAAGGACCTTACCGTTTTACAGCTTGACGCTCATGCCGATACACGGGAACAATACCACGGTTCAGCATATAATCACGCTTGCGTAATGGCTCGTGCAAGGGAAAACGCAAAGATTGTTCAGGTCGGAATCAGAAGTATAGATGCTGAAGAGATAAACAAAATTGACCCGGAGAGCATGTTTTTAGCCGAGGATATTTACAATAGTGATAACTGGGCTGAAAAAGTCATATCCAGACTTTCCGAAAATGTTTATGTTACCATTGACCTTGATGTTTTCGACCCCTCAATCATGCCCTCGACAGGAACACCCGAACCAGGAGGCCTGCTCTGGTACGATATATTAAAACTATTAAAAAATGTTGCAGAAAAAAAACATATCGTAGGTTTCGACGTAGTTGAGCTTTGCCCCAAAAAAGACGATAAGGCCCCGGATTTTCTTGCGGCAAAACTTATTTATAAATTTCTCAGTTACAGATTTGGAAATTAATATGAAAAAGAAAGATTTTCTCAAAGATACCGTTAAACACATAGACATAAAATCCTTTGACGCTTCACCTATCATAAATGCAATGTCCGACATGTCCTTCACAGCCAGGGATACCGCCCGTGCTGCCCAGATCCTCAACAAAATGATAAACGATCCTGATTGCACAATAATTCTTACTATTGCCGGCAGTACAAGTGCCGCTGGCTGCATGCAGCTATACGTTGACATGGTCAAAAGCAATATGGTAGATGCCATCGTTGCTACCGGTGCAACGATTGTAGATATGGATTTTTTCGAAGCATTGGGCTTCAAACATTACAAGGGTACGCCCTTTGTCGATGACAACCAACTCCGCGATCTTTACATTGACCGTATTTACGACACCTACATTGACGAAGAACAGCTACAGTCTTGTGATAAAACCATCAAAATAATAGCCGACACCCTCGAGCCAAGACCATATTCTTCGAGGGAATTTATTAGACAGATGGGCCTTTATTTAACAAAAAATTCAAAAAAACCCGATTCACTCGTTCAAACTGCCTATGAAAAAAACGTCCCCATATTCTGCCCCGCCTTTTCCGATTCCAGCGCTGGCTTCGGTCTCGTACTCCACCAGCATCAAAACCCCGATTCACACGTCTCTATAGATTCCGTTAAGGATTTCCACGAGCTTACACAGATAAAGATGCAATCTGACATTTCCGGCCTGTTCATGATCGGCGGCGGAGTACCAAAAAATTTCGCTCAGGACACAGTCGTCTGTGCAGAGGTTCTCGGCAAGGAAGTACCGATGCACAAATACGCCGTCCAGATAACAGTCGCCGATTCCCGAGATGGCGCCTGTTCAAGCTCCACTCTAAAAGAAGCATCATCCTGGGGAAAAGTTGAAACTATGTATGAACAGATGGTCTATGCCGAAGCAACTTCCGTCCTCCCCCTGATCGTAAGCAACGCATACCATACAAGCCGGCACAAAAACAGAACCCCTAAGAATTGGTCAAAAATTTTCGATTCTTCGCCAAAATGATTTTTTAGAGGTCCCCTTGAGTAGCCGTTCGCAATTGTTTGTTGCCGATTATGTAACGAATCGGTGTCAAATATTTTTAGCAGCCGCTTTATCCACTATCCAAGCCACCTTATTCAATACAGGCCAGAGAAAATGGATTGGATACCGGACATCATCTGATTTACTGTTTAACACTGCCTTGAGAACCGAAGCCTTTTCCTCACCCGAAACAAGAACCATAATATGTTCCGCCGCGCTTATAACCGGCGATGTCAGTGTGATCCTGTTGAGTTTGTCGTTCATGCAGTAAACAACGCATACCAGGTTTTCGGTATCCAGTGCAGCATAGCTGTCGGGAAATAACGAACCCGTATGACCGTCAGAACCCATTCCAAGAACAACAAGGTCAAACACAGGCAGTTGGCAGGGTTCTACTGAAAAAACATTTCTGATTGTATTCTCATATTGTCTGGCTGAAGTTTCAAAGTTCGGGTCTCTGGTAGGTATCCTGTGAATATTATCTTCAGGTATATTTATTTTCTTAAGAAAAGTCTCATTTGCCATTTTATAGTTATTTTGATCTGACTCGATATCCACATAACGCTCATCTACCCAGAAAATATGAGCTTTAGACCAGTCGAATTTTTTCGACATACTCGACTCTCCAAGCATTTCATAAAATCTTCGCGGAGTATAGCCGCCCGAAACAGCAAATCTGAATACCCCCTCGTTTTTTATCGCCTTTTTGGCGTAATCAAAAAACATCTCTAAACTTTTTCCTGCAAGGTCCTCAATATCTTCAACGACAGTTATTTTCGGTTTGATTTTTATTTTTGGATTCATAAATGCACCTGTTCTAAAATTTTATAAAAGTTCATTTACGCCCCTCATTTTTCCTCCATTTTTCATAATGGCATAATTTCCCCAAATAAAACACCCTGATTCTATCTTAGCTATGGAACATAATCAAGAAAAATAACTACCCAAAAAACAAGCCTGATGGCCAATTAATCCCCTATTCTTAAAATTACCGCCCCTGAATTTTAATCCCGCACTTGGCGTCTTTGATATCCTTTTGCCGTACTGAAAAATAAATACTCTTATACAGACCAGTTCGGAGAGTGTTTAATGAATTTGTTTTGCAAAAAGATACCTATTGCCGTTGGAACGATAAGAGCTACCGGCATAAACCATTTCGCATTATATATCAGCTCCTTTGTATAATCTGCAGTTTGCGGATACATCTGCAAAAGTGCCAGCAGACCCGTAACAATAAGACCGCTTCCGCCAAGGCACGAAAACAGCATCACAGCCACTCTGAAGATTATAAATGAGATCATACCCCCAGCCACCAATCCCACAAGTCCTCCTGCCCATAAATACGCTTCCGGCAGCTTACAAGCATACCACAACCCCGCCGTTATCAACGCTCCTGCCACTGCCCCCAAAATACTCACTCCCCACCGCAGCAGTGGCACCGAAAGTATGCCGAAAATTATGCTCAGTATAACACCCAGAAGCGGGTTATTTCCACCCCCGACCTTATTGCTTATAACCACACCTGCAAAAAGACCTGCCAATGCGAAACATATAACCACAAGAACCTTAAAAACTCGCCACCCGTAAAACAAACACACCACCCCGAAGGATATAAACGTCAGTGCCTCCAGAATGCCAAGAGATGTTACCTGCTCCCATATAAGGTTCACCGGAACAATTTCCCCGCTCCCTGTCCCCGCTTCTGCGCCTGCCTGTGCTGAAGCTAATAGTAAAGGTAAATTCATATTCACTCTCCGGTTTCCTCGTTAACCTGCTCTTTTTCCTTTTCCGGTTTTTTCTTTTTCGGCCTTTTGCACAGCAGCAACTGCACACCGGCACCAAAGAGTATCATAACAATAAAAACCTTACCGTAAAGGGTTTTTTGCTCCTCCAACATAGTTATTGGCCGGCTCCCCTTTTCGATCAGCAGCAGTATCATCGACAAAAAAAGTAGTGAAGTCCCTATCGCCGAAGAACCCAGAGCACCTCCAAGCCGCCACGCAAACAGCGAAACAAGCAAAACAACTGCCGCCAAAGCTGCGACAACAGCCTTTTTTCCGTTCTCGAGTTCAACAAAAAGCCCACCTGTCTGCCCAACCAGCTTGCCGATCATTTCAAAACCAGATTCTTTAAGCTCTAATATACCAAGCGGTGCGGCCGCCTCAGTACCCGCCGCTTCGACCTGCACCGGCTGACTCTGTACCTCAACAGCCTCGCTGATCGGTTCAGCCAGGAAAATCATACTCATAAATGCAACCGCTACTGTGCATAACAAGACGAGCACAATTTTATATAAAAATACCCCCGCTAAAGCCGCCACAACTGCAATACCTATATTCAACAAAGGCTCCGATGGATTTTTCGCTGCCAATACAAGACCGGTTATCACAAACAAACCACTAGCCGCTATCGAACGCGCAAAGTTCAAACCGCCAAGCCAGAACATAAGCCCAACAATACCAACCGCAACACCGCCGCCGATAAGCCAGCTGCCCTGCAGCCCCGAACCAATACCTTCAAGATTTTCTAAGATTTCAAGCATATTCGCTTTTTATAAATTTAAGTTAAAGTCTTTATCGACTTTCTGAGCGTTTTTGCTTAAGGCCTGTAATCTTTTTTGGCAGGGTGCTGTTCATAACCAGAACGACTCAGTGTTTTCGAAAATTTCTTTGAAAAATTTTCAATGCTCTTTTTTGCTGCTATTTATAGATTTCGTTTTTTCTCTTCCTCGCTCAAACTCTCATTCAGTGACCCGCTCCTGAAACCCTCAAGGTCAACGCTCACATATCCAAACCCGATAGCCTTCAATCTTTCGACTATCTTCCCCCTCGTTTCACCGCACAGCATCTTTTCCATATCAACCCCCTTAACTTCGATCCTCGCTATTTTGCCATGATGCCGAACGCGAAATTCCACGAACCCAAGCCCTCGCAAAAACTCCTCCGCCACCTCCACCTGCTTTAGCCTCTCAGCCGTTATTTCCAATCCATAGCTCACCCTCGACGCAAGACAAGGCGATGCCGGCATGTCAGCCGTCTCCAACCCCATCTCCCTGCTCAAGTTTCGAATATCCTCCTTAGTCAGCCTCGCCTCCATCAACGGCGACAAAACCCCAAGCTTACCTGCCGCAGCATTCCCAGGCCGATAATCGTCCTTATCATCGAAATTACTACCGCAAGCAACATATTCTATTTCCTGTTCCCGCGCAACTTCCAACAGCTTACCATATAAATGCGATTTACAGTGAAAACACCGATCCGCATTATTTGCCAGATAATTAGCATCGTCGAGTTCATCGATATCAACTTCCACTAATTTCGCACCGATCGCTTCTGCAAACTTCACCGCCTGCTCATACTGACTCCCAGCCAGAGATGCACTAATACCAATACAGCCAACCACGTTCTCACCACCAAGCGCATCAACCGCCGCTTTAAGAAGAAAACTGCTGTCAACCCCACCAGAATAAGCAACAACAACCCTGCCAAGCCCCGCCAGATTATTTTTGAATGAATTGTATTTCTGATGATGATCCATTAAAAACTCCACAGCCGATGGTGGGAATCGGACCCACAACCTCAGCTTTACGAAAGCTGCGCTCTACCGTTGAGCCACATCGGCAACAAAAAGTCAATAATATAATTTACCGCTCATTTTGTAAAGCCCAAATTACCGACAAAAACCACTATATTTTAGTCCTTGCTGAGAATAAACTTGCAAATTCTAATATTTTTCACTAAAATCTGCGGTTCTTTATATAGAAATTTTATGCGCGTTATTAATTAGAAAAACAGGTTAAAGCCATTGTTTGATGCATTAACACAAAAATTTAATTCAGTCTTCAAGTCGCTCTCCGGCAGGGGCAGGATAACCGAGGCGAACGTATCGGATGCCATGCGTGAGGTACGCAAGGCCATGCTGGAAGCTGACGTTAACTACAATGTGGCAAAGCAGTTCTGTAAAGACGTTCGCAATGCGGCTATGGGTGCGGAGGTTATAAAGAGCCTCAATCCCGGTCAGGTAATGGTAAAGATCGTTAACGATGAACTGACCAAACTGATGGGCCCGGTGGATTCGAGTATGTACTTAGTATCTCCCGGCCCGACGATTATAATGTTAGCGGGTTTGCAGGGCTGCGGAAAAACGACCACGGCTGCGAAGTTGGGCAAATACCTCGTTTCTAAGGGCAAAAAGCCGCTTCTGGTAGCTGACGATTTGCAGCGGCCAGCGGCTATAGAACAGTTAAAAATCCTCGGTGAGCAGCTTGAAATCGATGTTTTCAGCCTCGAAAGCAAGGATGCGGTTAAGGTAGCCAGAAAATCGATCAAACACGCTAAGAGCGGCGGCTATGACGTTGTGATCCTCGATACAGCCGGTCGGCTTCACATCGACAAAGAGATGATGGGCGAGATTTCCGACGTTGCAAAAGCTGTTACGCCGCACCAGATTTACCTCGTCTGCGATTCCATGACCGGTCAGGATGCGGTGAATTCGGCTAAGGAGTTTAATGAGACTCTTGAGCTTGACGGGGTTATTCTGACAAAGCTCGACGGTGACGCTCGCGGCGGTGCTGCATTGAGCGTAAAGGCCGTTACGGGCAAGCCTATTAAGTTTATCGGTGTCGGCGAAAAGCTCGACAAGCTCGAAGAATTCCACCCTGACCGGATGGCCAGCCGGATTCTCGGTATGGGTGATGTGGTTACGCTGGTGGAAAAAGCGCAGGAGCATTTCGACGAGGATGAAGCTGAAAAACTGCAGAAAAAGATGGCTAAGGGCAGTTTCGGATTTGACGATTTCCTTAACCAGATGCAGCAGGTCAAAAAAATGGGCGGCATGAAGGATATGCTGAAAATGATGCCCGGCATGGGCAGCCAGATGGCTGATATGGATTTCGACGAACGAGAAATAAACAGCATGGAAGGAATTGTCCATTCTATGACGTTGCAGGAGCGGCGAGAACCTGATATAATCGATTCTTCTCGCAGGCGAAGGATAGCCGGCGGTTCTGGCGTGGTGCCTAATGAGGTCGCTTCGCTTGTTAAAACGTTTAAAAAAACAAGAGATATGATGAAAGCGTTGAGCGGCGGAAGGCTTGGCGGATTGAAGAGCCTGTTTTCCGGCGGTTTTAATATGAATGCCCTCGGCGAGGCTATGAATGCACCGAGGAAGATTAAGCAGCGTTCTAAGAGAAAGCAGAAGATCAAGAGAAGAGGCAAGATAAAACGCCGATGAAGACTAAAATAACTATTGAGGAATATTTACAGCGGGCAGCACGTTTTGCCGGTAGTGATTACGGTAAGATGGTGAGGAGTCAGTTTGCTGATAATAAGGGCGATAGTGAGCTGGCTATGCTTGTTGCGCCGACGCTCGAGGAGCTTGAAGAACTTAAGCGGGCCGTTGCGATAATGACCGATGACGAAAAGAAAAACGCAGATGGTCTCAGCGATGAACAGGTTCACAAGCTTGCAGAAGATGCGGGTGTGGATGCTGGGAACCTGGCGATATTTTTTAATGGATATGCATTACATTGTAAACGAGTTTCGTAACCGCATAGGGCAGTTGCGAAAATTAATTATAGATAAAGCGAAAGGAAAAAGAA
The DNA here is from genome assembly GCA_016782755.1 of Phycisphaerae bacterium. GTDB lineage: Bacteria > Planctomycetota > Phycisphaerae > Sedimentisphaerales > Anaerobacaceae > BS750m-G65. The sequence continues at coordinate 8,095 of JADHXY010000041.1, forward strand.
ATGGCAGTAAAGATCAGAATGACAAGAATGGGAAGAAGGCATCGTCCTTTCTTCAGGATCAATGCAATAGATTCGCGGACACCCCGTGACGGTAGAATCCTCGAAAAGCTCGGACACTACGACCCGATAGAAAAGAACAAAGAAAAACAGGTGGTACTTAACATTGAAAGAGTGAAGTACTGGCTTGATAACGGTGCGATACCCTCTGATACGGTTTCGGATATTCTCCTTGCCAAGGGTATTAAGCACAAATACGCAGAACAAAAGGCCGCAAAAAGAACAAGAGCACTCGCCCAGGCAAAGGCCAAGGGCGTTCCGTTTGATACGGCTCAGAGAGTAGCCATTGAAAAGGCTAAGACCGCGGTTGAGGAAAAAGCTAAAGCCGAAGCCCAAGCTAAGGACAAGGCAGTGGCAGAAGCTGAGGCAAAGGCCAAAGCAGAGGTAGAAGCCAAGGCTAAGGCTGAGGAAGAAGCCAAAGCAAAAGCTGAGGCAGAAGTTAAGGCTAAGGAAGAAGCAGAAGCAAAGGCTAAGGAAGAAGCAGAAGCAAAGGCTGCGGCAGAAGCCGAGGCAAAACCGGCTGAAGAAGCTGCCAGTGAAGAAGAAACCAAGGAATAGCGATTCTGTTATGAGGATAGATTGCTTAACTCTTTTCCCCGAGATGTTCGAGTCGCCGCTGAGCCATTCGATTATCAAGAGGGCGAAAGAAAAACAGCTGGTCGAAATATTTTTGAGTAATATCAGGGACTTTTCGGCCAATAAGCACAATAACGTTGACGATAAACCTTATGGCGGCGGGCCGGGTATGGTAGTGATGCCCGGCCCCGTCTTTAGTTGCGTCGAACATATCAAAACCCTGTCCCCCGATGAGCCGCGAATTATTATTTTGAGTCCGCAGGGGAAAGTTTTCAATCAGAAAAAAGCTATCGAGCTGAGCAGTGAGAAACGCCTCATGTTTATAGCTGGCAGGTATGAGGGTTTTGATGAGCGGATTCGTGAGGGGCTTGGGGCGGAGACTATTTCGATAGGGGATTATGTATTGAGCGGCGGGGAGTTGGCGGCTATGGTGATAATTGATGCGGTTATACGGCTGCTGCCGGGGGCACTCGGCGGCGAGGATTCAGCGGAGAATGATTCGTTTAGCGATAATCTTCTCGAATATCCGCAATATACCCGTCCGGAGGTTTTCAGAGATATGAAAGTCCCCGAAATCCTACTCAGCGGCAACCATGCAAAAATCGAGCAGTGGCGCAGAGAACAGTCATTAGAGCGTACCAGAAAATGGCGCCCCGACCTGCTGGACGGTCAGGATAATAAAAACCCAAATCAGCGTGGGTAACCAATTACTCATCCTGCGAAACTGGATTCCCGCTTGCGCAGAATAACAGTGAGTCGTAACAATTAACCTTGCCTGCTATTGGATGTATTCATAATTTCTGGCAGTTTTTTATTTACCGGAGTACGATTCGAAGTATATTCCTTCTGGTGTGCTGATACCGTAGTTTGTTGTTATTCCGAAATATTTTTTTACGGCATCGTATTCCGGCAGCAGTTTTGCATCGAACATTTCACCAAATACGGCGGCTGGGAATCCCATGGCCATCGGGTTGTCCGGCTGAGTGTTTTGTTTTAGCATCCACCAGAGCAGTTCTCCGGAGGCGGCATCGTTTTGTAAATTAGCCATTGCTACCATAGCCGGCATTTTTGTTTTTGCGTTTTGGTACCATGTTTGCGATTCGATCGATTCATCCTGTCCGCCTGCAAGGGTGCGGAGTGACTTTTCGACGGCCTTTTCGAGTCCGAGTATCAAGTGGGTGTCGGTGATGGTAAAGGCAAGTTTCGGCATTTGATTCTGGCCGCCTTCTTGCGGCAGAGCCATCGGGCCGAGACCCGGCATGTATGGGAAGCCGGCAACATCGAGCAGGTAGATGGTATGGCTGAGGAATTCACGTGTCATTTCGGAATTGCCCTGTGCGACAAACTGGCTGTGCATCTGGCCGAGATTTTTTTCTAATTGGTTGCGGTTTTTAATTCCTATAGCTACCAGCGTTTCTGTGGGTGATTTTTTTGCTTCGAAAGGTTTGTTCATGTTCTGTATCATCATGAGGCCCGAGCCGAAATGGTCGATGATGCCGTCTTTAAGGGATATTCCGGGCTTTCCGTCCTGGCTTGGCGGTGTTATTGGCATATAGAAGAATGCAGCCGCCTGCGGCGAGATGGCAGTAACCATTTTAACTACCTCTTCGTATGCGGTAGGAATGTCTAAATTCAGGCTGGATACGGCATAGGCCTTTGAGTCGGCAAAGCCGGGTATTTTGATAGAGTCGGATTTGAGGTCGAGGATTTTGAAAATTCCTTTTTTGGGGCTGTTTATTTTGAGCAGCATTTTAGATTTTGATGCGGCTTGCTTTTCTCTGCCGACCCCGCATGCGGCTGTGAGCGATTGGACGTTGTCAAGGCCGAGGTTAGCGATGATAGTTTTTGCCGCGCCGCTTTGGTCGTTATTGGCAATCGTATTTGTAAGTTGTTTTATGTTGAAAAAGATGTCGAGGTCATGGTGCGGGCCGACGGAATTGACGGCGGAAAGGAATTCTGAGTTGTCGGCCAATGTTTCACTTGCGGCACCTTTTATATGGGCGACGACGAATTTGATAAGCAGTTGGTTGTTTGAGCCGATCATCGAGCCGTCTATAAAGCAATGGTATGTTTTTACCGGTTCCGGCTGGAAGGTCTTTGTGGGGGTCTTGTCGGGGTTGTTCGGATCGAATTTGCTCCAGTCGGGTATTTCCTGTGGCGGGTGTTGTTTGATTATTTCAATGATATCGATGCCGCGGTAATCTTCGGTTTTTTTTGTTGCTCCTTCTTCAACGGCTTCTTTTGCGGCTTTTTGTGTGAGTTCTTTTATTTTGTCGATTTTTTCGCCCCACTCGCCTATGAAAACGATCGAAGGTTCTTTGTCGATGTCTTCGGGGTTGAGCATCAGGGCAAAAGCGGTTTTGCCGGTCGGCAGGAGATTTGCGTCCGTGATGCTTTTGAGGATTTCGCTTTCGCTGGCTTCGTTAATTTTTTCGATAATGGTTTTTTTTGCATTGGCAATGAACGGCTGCATTGAAGGGTCATTGTATAGGCCGTAGAGGTCGGTTTTTTTGAATTGCTCGAGGAGAGTTGTGAAGTTATCTACCTTTACGAGAAGAAGTGTGTCCTGTGGCAGCATTTTTTCAATAGGCGGCAGGTCGGAGGCATTGCAAACCGAGAAGATGCATGCAAACAACAGCACGGCTAAGGTGAGATTTTTTGTTTTCATGTTATGGCCTTTCATTGAAATTGAAATGTATTATTTTTTCTCTCTTAAGAAATCCGGGTCAGCTTTATTTACTCTTTTGTCCGGCTGAACGTATCGGAATCCGGAATTTGGGTTGTCGGCATCGTATGTGAAGGCATCGCGGTTTTCGATAAAATCCTTTACGTAGTTAACGGGAATAGCAAACCCGAGTCCGCCGAAGAATATGTATCCCATATTCGTGACTCCGATAACCTCGCCGGCGAGGTTAAATAGCGGCCCGCCGGAATTGCCGGGGTTGATATCAACGTTTGTCTGCAGATAAACGAGTCCCTCGAAAGAGCGGCTTGTAGTGCTGATGACACCGTCTGTTACGGTTCTTTCGAGGCCCAGAGGGGTTCCGATAGCGAAAGCACGCTGGCCGGTATTTACGTTTTTGATGTTGCCGAGAGGAACATATGCTATTTTATTGTCGCCGAGGTCTTCGACTTTCAGCAGGGCGAGATCGACGAATGGATTTATTGCGATTATTTTAACCTTTTTGAATTTCATTTTTTCAAAGCCGTTATCAACTTTCTGGAAAACGGTAACATCTATTCGGGTTTCATTTTCTATGACGTGAAAATTCGTAATGAGGTGGCCCTGGCTGTCGATAAAAAATCCTGAACCGAGTCCGCCGGGTGTTGAGACTTTCACCACTGCCGGTGAGACTTTTTCGACGCATTCTTCGATGGACATCTGGGTGGCGGACGTTGTCGAGTATAGTTTGCCGTTGTTTTGAATCTGCGGCAGGGGGGTGGTTTGGTTCTGCTGAGGTTCGTTTGGCTCTTCTGTCTGGTTAGAATAGCTGTAATCGGCTATATCATCCTTTGAAATGCCGAGTACGGTGATTCCGATATCAATGTAAATTTTGTTCTCTCTGTTGGCGACGATGTCGCCGGTGAGTTTCTGCCCCTTTTTTAATATAATGCTGTCGGCATAGCAGAAAGAGCAAACCAGAATCGTTAAGATAATTGATACTATCGCACCGCTTGACCTCATAATCAGCTCCGCAAAAGGGATGATAATTAGCATTAAAGGTCAATTATAAGTATCAAACTGATTAAATCAATACAAAAATGGCTATTTTCACGGTTGGTGGAGATAGTCCGGTTTGGCTGTTATGCCTTGACTGTGGGTAGGGGTATAGATTAGCATATGCGGAGTCGAGTGTTTGATTGACTCATTTTTTTTGGATAAGATTTTGAAAAGGAGAAATAAATGAGAAGAGCGGTATCGGTATTATTGGTATTGGCTGGCTTGCTGGTTGTCGGCTGCCAGGGGGATTTATCCCAAACGAAGGTAACGAAATATGAACCAACGTGGGAGTCACTCCGCGAGTACAAAGAGGTACCACAGTGGCTGAGAGATGGCAAGTTTGGTATTTACACGCACTGGGGGCCTTATGCGGTTCATGCCTACGGGGAAAATACTACGTGGTATGCCAACAAGCTTTATAAGGATCCTAACTCCGATGCCCGCAAGCATTTTGAGAAAACGTTTGGCAAGTTGACACCCCAATTCGGTTATAAGGATTTGATTCCTATGTTTACAGCCGATAAATTCGACGCTGACGAATGGGCCGAGCTGTTTGCAAAATCCGGTGCCAAGTTTGCCGGGCCTGTGGCTGAACACCATGACGGGTTTGCAATGTGGGATACGAAATATTCCGATTGGAACGCAGCGAAGATGGGGCCGAAGCGTGATGTTGTTGGTGAGCTGGAAAAAGCCATCAAGAAACGTAATATGAAGTTCGTAACCGCGTTTCATCATGCGTACAACTGGAACTATTTCCCGGTCTGGGATAAGCGTTATGATACCGGCGACCCGAAGTATTCCGGGCTGTATGGTCAGCCGCATGAGCAAGGTGCTATGAGAAACCAGGAGTTTCTGGATGAATGGTACGGCAAGATTATTGAGGTTATAGATAACTACAACCCTGATTTTATCTGGTTTGATTTTGGGCTTGATTCTATCCCCGATGGCTACGTCAAAGATTTTCTTGCTTACTATTACAACTATGCCGAGGCCAATAACAAGGATGTGGTGGTGAGTTATAAGTGGCATGACATTGTTCCGGGTGCGGGTATTCGTGATCTGGAATTAGGCCAGCAGCCGGAGATTACCCATTACGAGTGGATTACCGACTCCAGTATTGATGACCGCGGGGCATGGGGATATGCAGAGGATGCTGGGTATAAGAGTCCTGATCGTTTGATAGATAACCTGGTGGATCGCGTTAGCAAAAACGGCTATCTTCTGCTAAATGTTGGGCCCAAGGCTGATGGAACTATTCCGGAGGACGCTCGCAAGCGGCTGCTTGAGATGGGTGCGTGGCTCGATGTTAACGGTGAGGCCATTTATGGCACCACACCGTGGATTGTCTCCGGCGAGGGGCCAACGAAGCTCAGTAAGATCGATATCAACGGTTTTAACGAAGTTGCTCGTGCTTATACCAATAAGGACATTCGCTTTACAGTCAAGGGCGATTCGCTTTATATTACCGTTCTTGCCTGGCCCGAGAAAAAGGTTTTAATACAATCGCTGCGGAATTACCCCGGCTTCCGTTCGGAAGAGATCAAGCGAATTACCATGCTCGGTGATGGCAGGACTCTCGATTGGAAGATGACAGGGGAAGGCCTTACTATCCAGACGCCTGATAAAAAACCCTGCAAATACGCTTATGTCTTTAAGGTGGAACGCTATCATCACCCACGCATAGACTGATGAAATTTATTTAGAAGGCAAAACTTAGAGAGCCGCAGGCATCGCGTTTGCGGCTTTTTTTATGCGCACACAGTAACGTCAATAAAAAATGGCATTTGATTTTATTTGTCTTGTGTGTTAATGAGTTCGACGGCTTCTTCGCTGGTTTTTGCGTTTTCGAGCTTTGTTTTGAATTCCTTATCGAGCATCATTCTGCTGATCTTCGCCAGGGCTTGGATATGCGGGCCTGTCTGGTCGA
>JADHXY010000042.1 GCA_016782755.1 Phycisphaerae bacterium
TGGGTCGTTATCAACAACACTCAATACGTTGCGGATTGTCCTGACAAAATCCTGAAAAAAGTCACAGCCGCCTTCACAGCCCCCGTCATCGCCCTCAATTTCAAACCTTCTCTCTGTTCGTATCGGGAAATAATGCAGCTAACCTCAAACCAGGATATAGCCGGCTTCAGACGCTATTATTGCGATTCTGCTATCACCGCCCCCCAAATTGACCAATGGCCACACAAAATACTAATCCAGAAAAATCTTTACTCAAAAATTTTCGACCTCTCTCAAATACCCTCAGAATTCGACACCTTCAAAAAACTCTTGAAAAACTATCGCATCCCGATCAAAACTCTCAATATAGGCCGAAACTTCCTCGACTTAAACTCCCAAGACAACTTGCTAAAATTTGCTTTAGATGCCTTATCAAAAAAACCTGAAAAGTTTTACTTTCTCGGAAAAAATAAAAATAACGATATTAGTGAACACGCGAACTTTTACGGCCCCGTCGTACTCGGTAACAATATCAAAATCGATAAAAACGTATCAATCATTAGCCCAGCCGTAATATTAGACAACGTAAAAATTGCCTCCGGCACAATAGTAAAAAACTGCCTGATACAAACCGACGCACACCTTCCCCCCGACAGATTATTTAACAACCAAATTATAACAAATGGCACCCTCGACCACTCAAACCCCAAAATTCTAAAAAATTACAGCCGTTGGTCAAAAAATATCAAAAAAAACAACAAACTATCCGACAAAAATCTCAGATTCCGCAACTGGCCGCTGTTTTCATATCCACACCTTATCAAACGCTCTGCCGACATCCTTCTATCGATACTAATTCTTGCATTGTTTCTTCCGTTCTTGCCCTTGATTGCGATAGCAATAAAACTAAATTCTGCTGGCCCCATATTTTATCGTGATAAAAGACAGGGACTAAGGGGACGTAAAATCCATTGCCTCAAATTCAGGACAATGTATGCCGGCTCTGACAAATTTCAAGACCGTCTTAGATTTAAAAACCAGGTCGACGGCCCTCAGTTCAAAATTGATGATGATCCAAGAGTGACTATAGTAGGAAATTTTTTAAGAAACACCTTCATCGACGAAATACCGCAATTTCTAAATGTACTTGCCGGCCAAATGAGCGTTGTCGGCCCCCGCCCTTCACCAGTAAAAGAAAATTCCCAAAGCCCATTCTGGCGAGATGCCAGGCTCTCTGTCAAACCCGGAATAACCGGAATGTGGCAGGCTTTCAGAACAAGAAAAAATGGATGCGACTTTCAGGAATGGATTTATTACGACATTAAATACATAAGAGATTTATCGCTAAAGCTTGACCTCTTGATAAGTTTCAAAACAGCCTTAAAAATCATAAAAAACTTCGCAAGACAGTTCTAATCTTTTTTCAAAAGTGGGGGTTCAAAATGCCTAAAAGACGGTTTAACTGGTTTTTGCTTATTGCCGTAGTTTTGTCAATAATGGTCTTAATGGTAACAGCCGTTTTATTGAGAAAATGGCAAAGGCAGAGAATCGCCGGAACCTCTCTCCAGCAAGGACTCCTCGCGTATGATAACAAACAATGGCAGCTTGCAGCCGAGAACTTAGGACGTTATATAGCCCGAAACAGAGATGATACCGATATGATGCTAAAGTACGCTCACTCACAGCTAAGAATAAGACCTTTCCAAACCGGAAATATTCAGCAGGCGATCGCAAGCTATAGAAGTATCCTCAGAAACGATGAACAAAACCTACAGGCCACCGAAGAACTTACTAACATCTATCTGCAAATGGGCCTGGCAGGCGAGGCCGAACTTATAGCCGAAAGGTTCCTGCAAAAAGAACAAAACACCGAAATAAAAAGGCTCTATGCTCTCTCGCTCGGCTTTCAGAGAAAATTTGAACAAGCCTCACAAATACTTATTGAAATCACAAATAATAACCCAAACGACATAAAAGCATACAACTTACTTGCCCAGCTTTCAGAAAAACACCCCGACATGTTCGAAAAAAACGCTCGCCATTGGCACGACCTTGCCATTGATAAGAACCCAAAAAGCCCTTCGGCACTCCTTCTAAGAGCATCATACCACCTGAGAAATTCAAATCCCCAAAAGGCTCTCAAAGACATTAAAAAAGCCGAAGAACTAAAAGAACAAAATTTCGATGATCATCTGCTCTTCGCCCAGACCTACGCAAAACTGAATATGCATCAAAAATCCCAAGACCATCTCATAAAAGCAGAAACCTTACAACCCAACACCTTTCAGCTATGGACGACATGGGCGGCTATTGCGCTTAATGTTGGAAATAATGAACAAATGTGCTCCGTTGCCAACAGGGGACTTAAGGCACTCGACTACGAAGCAGATGATTTTGTCCCCTTTGCAGCCGAGCTGTTCATTGCCGCAAACGACCACAAAAATGCCGAAAAATGTCTCCAAAAACTTGAACTGATCCAAATCCAACCATCACTTCTTCACTCCCTGAAGGGGTTTCTTGCATATGCAAAGGGAAACAAAAACCAGGCCGTCAAATCTTGGCGAACCGCCGTCGCATACGGTGATAAATCCGAAAAAACTCATCTTGCATATGCCCAGGCTCTAAGTGAGATAAGCGACATGCAATCTTCATTGATTAATTTACACAAGTTAGTTTCACAACAGCCGCAATCTTTCAGAGCAAGATATCAGCTCGCTGCAGCTCTTGCCACACAGGGACAATGGCCTCAGGCCCTCGAACAGGTATCAGTTGCCACGCAATTACAGCCTCAAAGCCTGCAGACGGCCCTGCTTTATGCCAAAGTTCAGATCGAAGTCCTAAAAGATACTCAGGTTGACCCAAATGCCTACAACTGGGTTCAGCTGGAAAATAAATTGAAACAGCTCTCACAACAAACAAAAAAGGCATTGCCCGTTGAACTGATACGTTCAGAACTGGCGATAAAACGAAGAAATTTTCAAAAAGCTGAATCTATACTTCAAAACTTAAATCAAAATCACCCCGATACAATAGAACTGGAACTCGCATATGTAGATTTAAATCTGGCAAAAGACCGCATCGATTCAGCCGTGGAATCTCTCTATCAACTCAATAAAAAACACCCACAAAATCTCCCCATCGCACAATATCTCGGCCTCGTCCTCTCAGAATATAGAACACCAGACCAATGCATCAAAACCGTCAAAAACTGTATCGAAAACTTCTCTTCAAAAGACCACAAAAAAAAGCTCTCACTTTTTCTCGTAAACTACTACAGCAAAATCGACATGACTCAGCAAGCCAATCAACTGCTCTGGCAGCTTTACGAACAGTATCCTGATGAAATAATAATAAAACGAAAACTTCTCAATTTTGATATCGTAAGAGAAAATCATAAACTATCTCAAGATTTAATTTCCGAAATCAAAGAGCTTCAAGGCCCCGACACATGGCAGTGGAAATGGGAACAGGCAAGGCTATGGTTCTTTTCTGAAGATTATAAAAACTATTACCCGCAGATAATTTCTATTCTAAAAGAAAATCTCGAAGAAAATCCCGACGATCAGCAATCAAGACTTTTGCTGGCCGCAACTTACGAAAAAGGCGAAAATCTTCAATTAGCTGCCGATACCTACCTGCAGGCACTAAACCGGAATCCTGACGATATTAACATAATCATAAAAACAGTTTCTGTCCTCTATGAACTAAAAGACTTCCAGAAAGCACAGGATATTATAAATGCCATCGACCCGCAAAGACACTCTATCCAAAGCCTCTCCGTTCTTGAACTCCAAAATTATTTATTGGAAGGAAACCTCAAGTCTGCCGAAATTACCATAAAGAAAATGCTCCAGCAAGATCCCAATAATTCAACCATCATGCTCTCTCTTGCTCAACTCTATCTAAAAAACAACGACCTCAAAAATGCGCAAGAACTCTTAAACAGACTCTCCGAAACCCAGCCGGACTCCCTCAATGTCTTGTCACTGCTCGTTGAACTCAATCTCAAAAACGATAAGCATCAGGATGCATTGGAAATATGCAATAAAATTGTAAATAAATCCAAAAACGCTCAGGCATATCTTTTGAGGGCCAAAACCTTGCAATCTCTCGGCCAGTTACAAAAAGCCCAACTGGACTTCGATCTTGCCATTGACTCCAAACCTCGAAATGCAAGAATATGGGTTGCCAGAAGCCAGTTTTTCAATTCAACAGGACTAAGGGAAAATGCGATCAAAGATGCCGAAAGGGCACTTGAAATTGAACCATATAACAAATCTGCCATAAAAAACGCTATTGAACTTTATTCAGTCTCACAAGATAAAAACAAAACTATCCTCACAACCGAGCTGATTGAAAAAGGATTATCTAAATATCCCCAGGACGTGGACCTGCTTTATTACAAGGCAAAATTCCTGTTTTCAAAAAACACTTCTTTTGCCATCAATCAAGCCATCTCGATTTTACTTCAAATCACCCAGAGAAAACCCGATTTCCCGCAAGCATGGCTCACGCTCACCAATTATTATCTCGCCCGAGATAATTACCAAAAGGCCACAGAATCTGTCCTAAGGGCACTCTCTTTCATGCCGGATAATAAACAGCTGCTAATACTCAAAGCACGATGCCAGCAATTCAACTCTGCTCCTCAGGCTATTGATACCCTCGAAAAACTCCATCAAAAACACCCCAAAGACCCCCAAATTGCTCTCGAACTTCTCGACACGTATTCAAAAAGCAAAAAATACGATCAGGAACTTGCAATGATCGAAAAACTCCTCACCGACGCCAACGACCCAGCTGTAAAATTTTACAAAATAGCAAAGGCCAACGCATTATATAACAGCGGCAGCCCGGAAGAAGCATTTGATCTAATCAACACCCTGCAGACAAAATATCCGGATGATACAGATATTCTTACCGCCAACATTAACATCCTGACAAATGAAAAAAAATGGCCGCAAATCTATGACAAACTTACATCCTTTTCAATGCGAAACAAACCCGAAATCGGCAAAGTAGTATCAATCACCGCCGACCTCGCACTCAAAAATGACAACACCGCAAAACAGATATCCCTAAAAATTCTCGAAAAGATCATTGCCGACAACAACAGTAATTCCGAACCTCTCCTTGCCTGTGCCATGATACTTCAGGATCAGCAAAAACCCCAGCAAGCCAAACAATACTACCAAAAGGCATTGGATTTGGACCCAAACAACCTTATCGCAATAAACAATCTCGCATGGATACTCTGTGAACAAAACAAAGAATACAAAAAAGCCGAGACCCTCGCTCTCAGAGGCCTGCAACTGGCACCCGATTACATAGACCTCATAGACACTGCCGGCATGATACAATACAGAATGGGTGACTTTTATCAGGCACTAAAAAAATTCGACCACTGCATCGAAAACTATCCCCGGCATTCACCATCGCTCACCTATGGCTATTTTCATCGCGCTTGCACACTCGATGCTCTCGGAAAAAAACAAAAAGCTTTGGAAAGTGTCAGCCGAAGCTTAAAACTAAATTCAGAAAAAGGGGGGCTATCTGCAAAGGATTCAGAACAGGCAGAGCAGCTTTACGTAAGATTGACTAAGGAGGTTCAAAATGGATCAGCAGAAGAATGAAAACGAAAAAATTGGTGACCAGGAACTCTTTTACAGACCCGGCGGGGTACTGCTCGACGAAAAGCAGTGGCTTTTTTTGCAAAAAAGATACCACATGACACCAAGGGAACTGCAAGTCGCCATACTCATCTGCAGGGGCTTTAACAACGTCGAGATTGCAAAAGCTCTAAAGATCAGACACGGCACTGTCAAAACACATCTGAGAAATATTTACAGAAGGGCACGGGTAAAAAGCAAAATTACCCTTCTGCTTCGTTTTGTCGAGGACGTAAACAATTATTTCGTTTCTGCCGCACAGCCACAGCAAGAGCAAAAACCAATAAAAGAAGCACCGCCAAAACCTTCCTTCGCTCAGCCGCCAAAAACTATAAAAGAGCAAGAAAAATAACCTCTTGCGATAAAAAAACAACAATTTTCTACCGCATCGCACCCCCTTTAATCCTGACCACGCTAATAAGCTTATAAAACCCTAATGTAATTGCCTATAACAAAGTCGGTTTTTCACCTGATTTACTAAGCGTATCCCTTCGGATACAATCAAACTAAATCTTTTAGCCCCAAAACAAATATTGACTATTAATTTGTTTCGAAAGGACATACCATGAAATACCAAAAGTATCTATTGATTGTCATCACCTTCACCATAGTTTTTTTATTCTCGGGCTGCTTTTCAGCCAACCCCGAAGACATCGTCTATTTCAAAAAACCACCCGACACACTCGTAACCGCTGACGATTACATATTGCGACCCCCCGATGAGATCGAGGTCATCTGCTCAAAGGTACCCGAAATACACCAGACCCGCCAGATAATCAGGCCCGATGGAATGATATCTTTCGAAGCGATCGGAGAAGTATTCGTAGCCGGAAAAACCCCGAAGCAGGTCACCGAAATTCTAAAAGAAAAAGTCCTCCTCCTATACGCCCTTACCGGCGAAAACCCTATCGACCTAAAGGTCGTTGCCTATAAAAGCAGCGTTTATTACGTAATTGGACAGGTATATTTTGAAGGACCAAAAATAGTTACAGGCAGAGACTCGCTTCTCACCGCACTCGCACAATCAAGACCTACCGTACTTGCATGGAAAGACAAAGTTCAGGTCATCAGACCCAGTTATGACCCACAGGATCGCGCAAAAATCATAGAAGTAAGCTACAAACGTATGACAGAAAAAGGAGACCTGAGCAAAAACGTACTTCTCGAAGAAGGTGACATCGTCTATGTCCCGCCAACAATACTCGCTTCTATAGGTTTGATCGTCGAAGAACTCGTAAGACCGATCGGCAGGGCATTTTCAACTGTTAACATTGTCGAAGGACCTTCCAATTAAGTAATATTGACAAAGTTTTACCTATATAAACTCATTTGCACAAGACGCACATGAAGCGAGAAAAAATCCTCAAGCTATTGCATCTGCTAAACACCTTGTGGTTCATTTTGATGGTCGGCTTTATAATCATCAAACAGCTGCTCGATGCCGGCACAAGCTGGTGGTTCATCATCTCACTATCCGGCTATTCTGTTCTCTTGGTTTTTCTACTCACAAGTTTCTACCTGTTCGCCCTATACCGAAATGTCGACAGAAACCAGAAAAACATCATCGAGCATCCTTTCACTACATCATATTACTACCATTTTTTCTACGATTCCATACCCTTAATCGGCGCTCTCGGCGGCTTCATCGCAGCCGTAGGAAACATAAATCCCCAACATGCTCTAATGTTTGTCGCCCTCGGAACTTTCTGGTCAACTTTTACCGTCTGGATTATTTTCGACCCTATAGCAGGTTTCACAGAAATGGCCCTACCACAGAGCCGTAAATATAGAAATCTCAGAATCGAACTTGCAAAACAAAAAAAACTAAAAAGAAGATCGGATCAAAAAAAATTATTACAGAGCATACAGAACTGCCGTTTCGGTGAAACCTCACTCTGGGAAAATCTATTCAAAGATGACATCGATAACCTCTGTGCAATAATCGATAAATTCGAAAATCAAGGCCTTCACAAAGACCCGCTCGCAGTTGACATCGGCCTAAAAGCCTGGCGTACCGGAAATCTTGACTGCATGAACTGGCTAAACGACTCAGCCGTCAAAAAGTATCAAAAAATATATAACAAGCCTTTTTTTAAAAGTGCTATTTCAGTTTTATGGGATGGAATAGGGAACTGGAGGTCCCAATGGTTAGAAGAGAATATTATAGAAGATTGATCTGTTCTTGCAAAAATTTATCGTTACTAATCCAAAGAAGTTTTCAAAGCCGCTCCAGTGAATTACCAGGCAGCCACCTGCATAGGTTTGAAAAATCAAAACCAGCCGAAAACGCCTTTTTTCGTGCTTTTTTTCATAAAAACCTGAAAGATTTTCCACAAAAACTAAAAGAATTTGAAAAAAACACCCCGCTTTTCTCTATTTTTCCAAAGAATTCATCACCATTTGAGCACATTTTCAAGCATAGCAGCCAAAGATTCATTGTAAATCAACACCTGCGAGGCAATTGACATAAGAAAAAAAACTACTCCAAATACCTCATAGTGGTACAAAAACCATCTTCAAATTAATAACCATGACTACCTAAGTCTTTATTTTGTAAACACTTAGAAAAATAACTCATTTTGCGGCAATTTCAGGACTGCATTTGAGATCTGGATAGTTTTTTAAAAAATTTGCTTTAAGCTTGCATTTTTCTGGATTTTTATTATATTTCTTGGTCTTTCAGCGTATTTTATTGTCGGTTATAGGTTTTAACGGTATAGAAATCAGGTTCAGGAGCCTTTTAAATGTCAAGAATGTGTATTTTTACTGGGAAAAAGACGATTTCAGGCAGAAGCATAGCCCGCAGAGGTAAAGCAAAACATCTCGGCGGAGTGGGTCGTCATATTACCGGGTCAACGAAAAGAAAATTTAAACCTAATATTCAAAAAGTTCGTGCGATTATAGATGGTAAGGTCTGCAGGATCAAAGTATCTGTTAAGGCTATTCGCATGGGTCTTGTTGTTAAACCTCCGAAGAGGGATTATAAGCCTGCGGAAGCTAAATCTTAGTAAATAATTCTTTTGATAAAATACTATTAGTGTTATAAATCAAGCGAGGCAGGTTTTTGCCTCGCTTTTTGTTTTTATACTGTTTTTTTGGCGGTGGATCATGGCACAGAAAATAGATATAGATCAAGTTCGCAAAGTTGCAAATCTTTCTCGCCTTGACCTTTCCAGCGAGCAATTAACGGAGTTTGCCGGTCAGCTCAGTTCGATACTTGAATATGTCGAGAAGATGAACGAGCTTGATACTGATGGAGTTGAGCCTTTGGCGCATTGTCTGGAGGTGAGCAATTGCTTTCGTGAAGATATTGCTAAAGAGTCTTTAGGGACGGACAAAACACTTTCCAACGCCCCGGAGCAGGATGGTCAATTTTTTATAGTACCTAAAATACTTGACGAATCTAACGCCAGCTGAAAATTTAAGGTGATTATTAATGAGCGATGAATTACTAAGTCTAAGTTGTAGGAAGCTAACAGAGCTTATCAGGAGAGGCGAAGTAAGCAGCAGAAAAGCTGTGGAGGCGGTTTTTTCTTCGATTGAGAAGACAGAGCCGGTTGTCGGCGCATATCTTAGTACGTTTATTGACGAGTCACTTGAGAGGGCAGACGAAATAGATTCTAAAATTGCTGCGGGTAAAAAGGTTGGTAAGCTTGCTGGTTTGCCGATTGCGGTTAAAGATAATATGTGTACCACGTTCGGGGCGACAACTTGCGGCTCGAAGATACTGGAGAATTTTCATGCCCCGTATAATGCAGCTGTGATCGAGAGGCTTTTAGCTGAGGATGCGGTTATCGTCGGCAAGCTGAATATGGATGAGTTTGCGATGGGTTCGAGTACGGAGAATTCCGGCTTGAAGAAAACCGTTAATCCCTGGGATGTAAACAGGGTTCCGGGTGGAAGCAGTGGTGGATCGGCGGCTGCGGTGGCTTCTGGTATGTGTATGGCGGCGCTGGGTTCTGATACCGGCGGGTCGATTCGTCAGCCGGCAAGTTTTTGTGGTGTTGTGGGTCTTAAGCCTACTTACGGCAGGGTTTCTCGTTACGGCCTTGTGGCTTATGGTTCGAGTCTGGATCAGATTGGGCCATTGACGCGTGATGTAGCTGATGCGGGATTGATGATGAATGTTATAGCCGGGCATGACGATAATGACAGTACGAGTGTGAATGAGAAGATCGCACCTGTGCCGGATTATCTTGAGAATATTGAAAAGGGGATCGAGGGTTTGACAATTGGGGTTGCGCCGCAATTTCATGCGGGAGCTGATGTAGAGGTTCTCAGTGCGATAGAAGATGCAATAGAAGTATATAAGGGTCTTGGAGCAAAGGTTGTCGAGATAGATATGCCTCACATAGATTATTCGGTGGCGGCGTATTATGTTATTGCTACGGCTGAGGCGTCGAGTAATTTGGCGCGTTTTGACGGTGTGCATTACGGTCATCGTACAGCCAAGCCGGAAGATTATATAGAGGTGTATTCGAAATCAAGGGCTGAGGCTTTCGGGACCGAAGTCAAGCGAAGGATAATGCTCGGTACTTATGCCCTTTCGAGCGGTTATTACGATGCATATTACTTGAAGGCGTTGAAGGTAAGGAGTCTTATAAGGAGCGACTTTACGGGGGCATTTGAGAAGTGTGATTGTATTATGACCCCGGTATCGCCGACGACGGCTTTTAAGATTGGCGAAAATATTGATGATCCGCTTAAGATGTATCTTTCGGATATTTATACGATAGGCGTGAATCTTGCGGGTATTCCGGGGATAAGTATCCCATGCGGATTTGATGGTAATGATCTGCCGGTTGGTTTGCAGATATTGACACCGGCATTTACCGAGTCTAAGCTGCTTAGGATTGCGAGAATGTTTGAGTCATGTACGGAATTTCATAAAAGAAGGCCTCAGAAAGTTTAGAGAGATTAAGCTATGAGCAGTGTTGAATGTAAGGTAGTGATCGGTCTTGAGATACATGTGCAGCTCTTGACAAAAACGAAGATGTTTTGCGGCTGTGCGCTCGAGTTTGCCGGAGAGCCTAATAGCAGGGTTTGCCCGGTTTGTTTGGGTTTGCCCGGTTCGCTGCCGGTAATGAATAGGAAGGCGTTTGAGTTGTCGGTGATGGCTGGTCTGGCACTTAACTGCAAGATAGCCAATTTTACAAAGTGGGACAGGAAGAGTTATTATTACCCGGATTTGCCGAAGAATTACCAGATAAGCCAGTATGACTTGCCTTTCAGTGAGCATGGTTTTATTGAAATACCGGTTAATTCGGGTGATGCGAAAAGGATAAGAATAACGAGGGCACATCTGGAAGAGGATGCTGGTAAGAACGTTCATACAGCCGGTAACTTTTCGCAGGTCGATCTCAACAGGGCGGGTACTCCTCTTTTGGAGATTGTTACCGAGCCTGATATGAATAGCGGCTCTGAGGTTAGGGCGTTAGCGATAGAATTGCAGAGGATTGTTCAGTATCTGGGAGTTTCCGAGGCGAGTATGCAGAAGGGGCAGATGCGATTTGAGCCGAATGTGAATCTGCACATTATAAAGGATGGCAAGGAATACAAGACTCCGATTACTGAAGTTAAGAATCTCAACAGTTTTCGTGCGCTGGAAGAGAGTGTCAACTACGAGCATAGCAGGCAGCTTGAAGAATTTTTGGCGACTGGTAAAACAATGGAGATGGGCAATAAGAGCACTCGCGGCTGGGATGCTGACAGGGGTGTGACGGTTTTGCAGCGGGAAAAAGAAGAAGCTCATGATTACCGGTATTTTCCTGACCCGGATCTTTTGCCGGTGAAGCTAACCGATGAGTGGATTGAAGATATGCGGTCAAAACTTTGCGAGCTGCCTTTGCAAAAGCAGTTTCGTTATGTGAAGGAATTTAAGTTGAGCGAGTATGATGCAGGGGTACTGACAGCAGAGCGGGCTGTGGCGGAATTGTTTGAGGGTGCGGTGGAGCAAGGCGGTGAGCCCAAACGTGTTTGTAATATTATCAGCCAGGCGGGTCTTAAACTGGCGAATGAGGCGGGGCGAAGTATGGCAGAGCTGAATATTGATGCTGAGGGAGTTGCTGCGATTGCTAAAATGGTCGAAGCTAATGAAATAAATGCCGGAGCTGCGGGTGCGATTCTTGCTGAGATGACAAAGACTGACAAATCGGCAAAGGCGATCGCTGAGGAGCTGAACCTGATTCAGAAGAGTGATGCCAGCGAGCTTGAGGGGTTGGTAGATGCGGTGATCGCAGAGAATCCGCAGGCTGTTGATGATGTTAAGAGCGGGGGCAAAAAGTCAAAAGCGGCACGAGGTTTTTTGATGGGTAAGGTAATGCAGAAAGCGAAAGGGCAGGCTAATCCGAAGATAGTTTCGCAGATTTTAGCTAAAAAGTTTGGTTAATCTGGTGTTTCGTGGTTAGGTGATGTTGTTTTTTGGAATACTTTGCTTTCGGTGCCATCGAGGATTCTTTTTATGTTGCTGCGGTGGCGAGCTATTACCATCATAGGGATCAGGATTGCGGCGGATAAAAGTGGCCAGAGCTGCGAGAAATGCCAGTTTTGTTTTACGGCTATGGTGATGATCAAAGTGAGGGGGAAAGATATCGAAGCTATTATCGATGCGAGGGAGATGTATCGCCAAATGAGGACGGCACATGCCCATATCGCAAAAGCGGCGGCAGCGGGGATGATGAAGTAGGGGTATATTCCAACGGCTATGCCGAAGCTTGTTGCTACACCTTTTCCACCTTTGAATTTTATGTATATTGAAAATACGTGGCCGAGGACGGCTGCGATTCCGACGGTTAGCCACAAAAAAAGATCAGGCGGTGACGGCTGTGTTCCGATCAGGTTTGATGCGATTATGACGGGGACGGCGCCTTTTAGGACATCGAGAAGAAAACATAAATACGCCCATTTTTTACCCAGTGCTCTTGAGAGGTTTGTTGCGCCGATATTGCCGGAGCCGACTTTGAAGAGGTCGATGTGGTGAAGTCTTGCGATTATGAGACCGAAAGGTATCGAGCCTAAAAGGTAAGCAAATATAATCAAAATGGCAAATTTCATTGGTCACTCCGGCTTTGAATTATTGAATCGTAAAGGTTGTCAATCTGGGCGGAGACTCGTCTGATGGAAATGTTTTCTATGATATTATCCTCTCGGATGGCGGCTGAGGCTTTTTCTCTGTTTTCGGTGCTGCTGAAATGGATGAGGGCGTCGGCGAGGGCGTCTATGTTGGCTGGTGAGTCGATGACGATTCCGTGTTTGTGGTTTGTGAACATGTCGGAAGCACCGTTGAATTCGGTAGTGATAACGGGTTTTTCTGCGGTGAGGGCTTCGAGTATGAATCTGCTGGCGGGGTCGTAGAAAGTCGGCAGTACGGCGACATCGCAGATGGAGAGAGCGTTCTGGATGTTTTTGAGGCTGCCTAAGAAAAGGATGTGTTTGTTGACGTTGAGTTTTCTTGCCAGCCAGCGGTATTTTTGAGATTTATCTCTTCCGGCGACGATTAGAAAAGGTAATTTTTGCATTTGGGCTAGAGCTTTGCTTAAAGCTTTTATGAGTTGGCATAGACCTTTTAATCTGAAATTATTTGCGGCGAAGAGAAAAAACAGGGGTTGGTCGGCTTCTTTGAGATTCAGGCGTGAGAGTATCTGTGCCCGCAGTTTGTCGGCTTCAGCAATGTTTGCGGGTTTGTTGATGCGGACGCCGTTTTCTATGACCCTTATTCGGCTGTCATCTAATGCATAGTGTTTTTTGAATTGATTGGCGACATAATCGGAGAGGGCTGCGACTATTGGGCCGTCGGCTTTTTTGCAGATTTTTTTTTCGGCTCGGAGCATCAAATTACGTCGGAAATTCATAAACGAGGTTATCTTTTTGTAAGTTGAAATTGCGGGATTCTGGTAGCTGATTGCGTTTTGCAGTATTGTTTCGGCATAAGTGCCGCCGCGGGGCTGATAAATATCTGCAAAGTCGAGAGGGATAACAGAGTGGATTATATCGTAATGGTTTTGTGAGAAATATTTTTTGAGTTCCTTTGCGAATTTCCTTATCGGTACTCTTTGGCCGGGGAGGTCGGAGCATAAGATTTTAATATTCTTGGCTTGCGTTTGCCCTTTGGCGGCGATGATATCTACGTGGTGTCCGCGGGCGGTTAATGCTGAGGATAGTTCGAAAACAGAGCGTTCGGCTCCGCCGAGGATGACGTTCGAGCGTTCAATTATGAGGGCGATTTTTTTTTGCATGGCAGGATTATATACTATGTTCAGCGAATTGAAAAGGGAACAGTTCTGCCGTGTTTAATGTCGTGTGAGGCCATTTTTTTGGTTTTGCGTTTAAGATGCTTTATGAACAGTTTATCTTTTTGTGAGAGTTTTTGTATTTGTCGGTATCGAAGGTAGAAACGGAAGCGGTCGGTTCTGGAGAAAAATTTTGCCGGTGCCGAATAGTACAATTGGGCGATGTCTTTAATTCTGTAGCGGCTGGCAAAAATTTTTGGTTTGAAGGCTC
>JADHXY010000043.1 GCA_016782755.1 Phycisphaerae bacterium
ATCGCAAAAGCACCGGTAAATTCGCCACTCTTTTCCTTTGCTAGGTCTGTTCTGTCAAGGTCGCTTTTTCTGGCTGCAACTTCCCTGTATTTTTCGATAGCATCCCTACGGTCATCGGTCGTAACAATATCGACCAGTTCATGCTCGGGAGCCATGACCATATACGTTGCACCGAATAAAGTATCCGGCCTTGTCGTAAAGACACGTATTTTTTTATCGTACCCATCGATCTGAAAATCCACTTCTGCCCCGACACTTTTGCCGACCCAGTCGATTTGCAGTTTCTTAATAGATCCGGGCCAGTCAACATTAGCAATCTCATCGATCAATCTTTCCGAATATTTTGTTATTCTCAACATCCACTGCCGCATCGGCCTTCTGAATACCGGGTGACCGCCTCTTTCGCTAACACCGCCGATAACTTCCTCATTCGCCAGTACCGTCCCCAAAGCAGGACACCAGTTCACGGCTGCTTCTGCTTCATAAGCCAGGCGGTTATCATAGATATATTTTCTTTTTTCTTCTTCGCTCAACCCATCGGGTATCGGTAACTGCTCAATAGGCTTGGCCTTTTGCTCGGCTTCGTCAAAATAGCTGTTGAAGAGTTTTAAGAATATCCATTGCGTCCATTTGTAGTATTTGGGGTCAGTGGTATTTATCTCTCTGTCCCAGTCGTAGCTGAAACCAAGGCTTTTTATCTGCCTTCGCATGTTGTTAATATTATTTTCGGTGGTTTCTTTTGGCGGGGTGCCGGTTTTTATTGCATACTGTTCAGCCGGCAATCCAAAAGCGTCCCAGCCGATAGGATGCAAGACGTTAAAGCCTTTTTTGCGTTTATATCTGGCAACGATATCGCTGGCTGTATAGCCTTCCGGGTGGCCGACATGAAGACCCTGTGCGCTCGGATATGGGAACATATCAAGGACATAATACTTAGGTTTGCTATCGCAATCTGTTGCTTTGAAGGTTTTGTTCTCTTGCCAGTAAAGCTGCCATTTCTTCTCTATTTCGTTAAAATTATAATAGCCTTTTTTTCCGTGCATCTTGATTTTCGTAAATCCTTTCCCTGAAAAGCAAAACAAGAAATTTAGCATAAAACAGCTAAAATTGCAAGTTACAATAACTTATCCTGCTTTTTGGAGGTTAAGGACTTGTTAATTAGTTTAGGTTTCGTTTTCGGGTGATGGCCGTTTTTGTGCCCTTATGGGCTATTAAATTACACCGAGTCTTTTGAGTATCTGGCTCGCCCATTTGCAACTGCGGATATGAGAAGATAACAGCAGCAAAAATGCTAACAGCCAGTACAAAACAAACCTGCAATAGTATAATATTTTTGTTATTAACCAGCCGTCTGCTAATTTATTAAACGAATTGAGCAGTTCATCGGGGCTATAGAGCACACCGCAGAAATAAGACCCTGCCAGTTTCTGCCATGGCATTAGCAACACAACAAAAATTAAGGAAACGAAAAAAGCGCGTGATATATGACTAATTCCACCTAATCTGCCGACGAGAGAAACTTTAAGAATGAATAGTAAGGTAAGACAGTACAGAATCGCAACAGGGATTATTATAAAATTAACCGTTTTTATAAGAGCACAAAGGTGAGAAAAACTCATACTTATTTTCAAAGGCAAAATCCGTTTATCCTTTTTTTGCACCTCTTGGTCACCTGCAACGGCATTATTGGCATCTGCAACTATTGCGGTGGCTTCCTTTATGATTTGAGCGTCACTGTTCACGTCGTTTACCGAGGTTACAGCCGTTAAATCAGTGCCGCTTTGGGCCGCCAGAACAGTTGCCTGCTTGGTACTTTCCCCAGAGGCTTTTATATAGCCGCTATTGAAAAGCCAGAAACTCAGCTGCAGAATAATAAGGCCGGCCAAGAGTATAAGAAATAAGCTGTTCTTCCAGAATTTAAATACGCCAACGGCTTCAAGACAATCGGTTATGTCAACCAGGTTTGTATCTTTATTTGGTTCACTCATTATTTTCTTTCTCCTGATTAATATGTGATTTATAGCTTTGCGATTAATTATTATAACTATCTATCAAAACTGCAAGCAATTTATCTTTTTTCAACAATTTTGCCAAAGCAGCATTCTGCGGCACGAACAGGTGAATTCATTCCGCCGGGTATATATTCCCCGGCATGGACAAAGGCTTGTTTTGAGTTTGAATGTTGTTTGGGCTCAAAGTCTGTCATCTTTTTTAGCATTCCTTAAAATTCGATGCCCTGGCGAGATTTAATACCTTTGTCATACGGATGTTTTATCTTTTTCATTTCTGTTACAAGGTCAGCTAACCCTATAATAGCCTCACTTGCTTCTCTGCCCGTCATAACAATCTCTACTTGCGGATGCTTTCTTTTAATGATTTTTGAAATATCTTTGAATTTGGCGAGTTTTTTAGCTTCACAATAAACAATTTCGTCCAGGATTATCAAATCGTAAGCTTTGGAAGCGGCAAATTGTTCGATTTCGGCAAGTGCGATAGAAACAGCTTTTTGAGTTTTTCCCATCGTAGCAGTATCTTCAAATGATTTGTATATATCCCAGGGCATATCAAGTGCCCTTATATTTATTCTGTCGGACAAAGATTTCAGGGCTTTTCTTTCCCCGAGGTCGAGAGTAGGGGGTTTTAGAAATTGATATATAAGCACATTGTTGTTTTGTCCAGCCGCACGGACAGCCAGACCTATCGCAGCTGTCGTTTTGCCTTTGCCGTTACCGGTATAAATTTGCACTAACCCTTTTTCGATCATTTCAATATCTTAAGGTGTTTTGACGGTTTTGGAAACAAAAAATCTATGCCAAATTCGGTCAGCTTTTTGCTTCTTAATAATTTTTTTAAAATTAAATGGATAATGAGCAAATTTTTTCAAAAATTTTTCACCAATTATAAAAAGTAAAGGGCGATATTATTGGACGATGGCCTGTGACTGAATTGAAAATATGACACCACCTCTATATATAGTGTTTATGTTTTTTAGATTAATACATGTAGTACTATATGTTATAGGTCCTTATCTTCTTGTGGTTATTGCAGTTAAAGAAAAAAATGCTTCTGTGTCGATAGAATTTCTATGTTTAATAATTATTCCTGATTGAAATAACAAAGGCGTTTTTCTATGAGTAAAAGAGAATTGATCGATTGCATTTGCGAAATTAACAGAACGGCTCAGCCGGAATTTCTTGCAACGTTTACCGAAGATGAGTTAACAGAGTATCTCGAGCACTTAATGGACTTGAATCTGAATGAAATGGCAGTTTGTGCATAAACGCAGATTGCTGTAAAAAACAAATTTGAATATTAATTAATCAGACGGCTTCGATTCTTTCGAGCCGTCTTTCGCATTTAAAATGATTTATACTTATTAGTCTGAGCTATCCAGCGGCGACGTTTCGGTATCAGTTTGGAAGGGTGTAATAGCGGGGGCTTGATCCGGTTCACTCATTTTCGCTAACTCGGCAATAAAATTCTGCTTAAATTGAACAATCGCAGGTACATAACCGTTTGGTACTTCAAAAACGAAATCTATCCATTTCGTGCTTTCAGTAATGTCATCCTTTTTTATGGTGATGATATCTGAAAGTTTTTGAGTTTTGAGCAAATCCGCTGATTGCATATAGCCTTTTGCAAAAGCTGTTATGGAACTGCCCGTGAGGGGGCTTTCGGCCTGACTTTGATTCTTGCATATCACCCGCAGCTGAGAAAGCGAAAATGAGCCGATCTTTGCGAGCATGCTTTTTTTGATACCAAGTCTCACAATTATCAATCGATGGCCGCTTTTAACATTAACGGGTTGTTGGGGGCTTTCGGCATTTTTCACATCATCCGGTGCAGGCCAGACACCATCTTTGCGAGGCACATCCAGGGCATTTGCGCTTGTTGTAATACTAACTGTTTTCGAGAAGCATATCCTGTTCAAAAACGATGAATTGATAAATTCCGGATGAATAGCAGCGAAGCTCTTTTTACCGCTGAGTGAACCCTTGCTGGCCAGGCTTACCCAGCCGGCCACAAAGCCGTCACCGTTCAAAAAAACTTTCTCTGGATTGTCAGGGTTGATATTAGTTTTGCTAAACCTTTCGTAGGGCAGGTTTGATGATAAAGGCGACATGTCGAGAACGACAAGAATTACACCGCCAAAGATGAGTCCAATGAACAAGCCTAAAAATGATCTGCCTATTTTGTCTGCGATTGTCCCGAGCTTTACGTTTTTATCGAGAAGCTGAGCTGCGATCGTCTGGCAAATCCCAAAAGAGACAATAAAGATTAGCAAGAAAGCTAACGGCTGAGCCCATGGTGTTATCGAGCTTGATTGATCGCTTCGGCTAAGGACTACTCCCCCTAATACTTCAAAATAATTGAATGCGATAATAACTGATATAATACTTGTAGCAAAAATCCCGAACGATCTTACAAAACTTCCCTTCGAGTACTGAAAAGCAACGCATCCTAATATAATTAATAATAATGCTAATCCTGCCATTTATAGATCTCCAATATTTGCAGTTTGTTAATTCTGTGTTTAAGGTTTTTTCGGGGCCGGCGGTTTGCGAACAGGCCTTCTGCCTTCTGAAGCGATATTCGAAAGTACACGGATCATTTCATTAATGGCTGTCTGACCGTCAAGTACCTTAGTGAGTATCTGTTCTTTCAATGTCCTTAGTTTTGTTTTCCTCAGCAGGCTGTTAATTTCTGAAAAGCTTTTTGCTTTTTTGAGCTGATCTCTTAATTGCTGATCAACAATGACAGTTTCATAAACACCTATTCTTCCAAAATAACCTATACCATTACAGTTATCACACTCCATTTCCTTGCCGTGCTTGTCGTATATTACCTTTCCAGGTCTATAGAGTACCTTTGCCTTATCGGCAGGGAGGTTAAATTTTTGTATGATCTCCTTTTTAGGCGTATACGCCTGTTTACATTCATCGCAAAGTTTGCGAATTAAGGTTTGGCAGGTTATACCAGCCAGGCAGTCTAACGCGAGATTTTTATCCTTAACAAGCCGGACCCATTTTTCAAGAGCTTCCATCAGGGTTTTAGCTCCTAAGGTAACGTAAAGCAAAACACCTTCTTTTTCCGCTCTACAGCAAACTTGCGCACCTTCATTTTTTTCAATGCCGGCCACTCCGATTATATCCGGAGCTGTTCTGATAAGGGTTAGCAGCTTTCTGGCAAAAGTGGTCGTTCCTGTGTCGCTAAGAGAAAAAGTATGCTGCTGGATATTTGGAAGATCAGCGGTAGGATTTTTTTCTAATGTTTCCACACTGTTTATGAAAGCATCATGATTTTTGAGCAGGGCGTAGAAAGTTGTAGTTACTCCGCTTTTTTTAGGGCCAGTTACTAAAAACACACCGTTATTTACATTTTGCATGGATTCGAGTTTAGCGTATTGATCTTTGCTGAGTCCAAGTTTAGTAAGAGGTGTGATTTCTTCTTTTATGAGCATTTTCAGTTTTACCTGTTCCCCTGCTGTCGAACCGGCTGTGGCAATTTCCCAGCTGATCTTGTGACCTTGTTTATTGGTTGTAAAATGCCCTTTCTGCGGTTTTCTTCTTTCCTGAGCGTCAAGGTCTGCAAGTTCTTTAAGAAAATCAAACACAAAGCCTGCTGATTCTTTATCGATACTCGGCTGAGTAACTGGCGTGCCGTCGATAAGATATTTCATAGAAAATTCATGCTGAGATGGGTTAATGACAATAATTTCTGCCCGCTTTGAAATAGCATCACTAAAAAGGTCGTAAGCCGCTTTGTAGCCGAAAAATTCTTCTGTTTTCGGTCTTGGCATGTGTACATCGTTGCCGTTGGCTGTTACGAAAGCAAAATCCTTTACCGATTCAAGTTTATCCTTTTGGCTTGGAGATAAAAGACCGATTATATGTGACGGTGTTAATATCCTCTCGTATTCCAGCACCAGGCTGTTCCGGTGTTTTATGTATGCCAGAGCCGAGATTCCGTTAACCATTAAATAAAGAACAAGGCCTACTATATAAACAGGAATCAACAGCCATAAAATAAAACATCCCGCCCAAGTTGCGAAAATCACAGATGTCCAGACTACTTCGTTGGTTTCCACTTCCTCGGCATCATTGTAAACCCATTTGATGATTGGCATCCAACCTAAAAATAAAACAACCAAGGGGATAAATTTGATTAGCGATATATATTCGCCGTATTCAATAGCGCTCAATAGCATCCCTGACATAGTACACTCCAAATTTTTATGATTTATAAAATACCGCTGCTCGAACCCCTGATTCCCTTTAGGGCCATTTTAAGTTCTTCCACATTAGGTGCATGGTTTAAACCTACTTTAAGGTCTACCCATTCTTCTGCGATCAGCTTACGCAGGCTTTCGGTGATATCCTGCATACCTTCTTTCTGGCAAGAGCGGATGACATTTGGTAAGTCGTTTTCTCGTCCTTCCGATATTAGTTTGCGTACGATAGGATTAGCTAATAATATCTCAATTGCAGGTACAATTTTGGCATCTTCCCTGATACCCGGCAATAGCTGCTGGCTGATAATTGCCCGGATAGTAAGGGCAAAAGTCTGTCTTGCCAGTTCACGTTCTTCCTGCGGGAAAAGGTCGAGTATTCGCTGTATAGTCTGAGAAGCGTTCACCGAGTGAAGCGTTCCGAAAACCATATGCCCCGTTTCAGCCGCTCGCATAGCAGCCGTCAAAGTCTCATTGTCCCTTATTTCACCGACAAGAACTACGTCGGGATCCTGACGCATGAGACTTCTCAATGCCGCTTCGTAAGTTGGTACATCCACTCCTATTTCCCGCTGTGATACAATAGCCTTTTTGTCCACGTGGAGAAATTCGATAGGGTCTTCAATTGTAACTATATGACAAGACCTATTGGAGTTAATATGATCTATCATAGAAGCGATCGTGGAGCTTTTGCCACATCCGGTCGGCCCCGTAACTAAGACCAGTCCATCATGTACTTCAGCTATTTTCTCGACGGTAGTGGGTAGATGCAGCATTTCAAATGGAGGAATGTTAGAAGTTATATGACGAGCTGCCAGGCTTATCAATCCTCGCTGCCTGAACACGTTTACACGAAAACGATCTGCCCTGCCAACCTGCCATGCGAAGTCTAAAGCTCCATTTCTCAAAAAGTATTTTTTTTGTTCTTCGGTAAGAATTTCAAATATAAGCTCTTCCATCCTTGCTTCGGTCATGACGGTGGCATTAGTATTCTTCAAAGCTCCTCGAATCCGAATCCGGGGCACCATATTTACTTTCAGATGTAAATCGCTCGCATCTATCTTAATAACAAGGTGAAAGTATTTATTTATCTGGGGTTCTTTGTCGCTATGAAGCTGACCCATTATCGGTTGGTCTTGTGTCATAATATTTTCCTGTGATCTTTAAGGCACTATTTTTTCGGTCTCGAAATATAAACCCTTAATTGTAACAATTTTTCAATTTCTGTCAAATAATCAGCCAATAACATCAACAAAAACAACTTCTAATTCGTAAAAAAGTCGAAAATATTGCCAATCGTGCTCGAATCTGCTTTATAAATTTCTGTATAAGAGCATCTTTTGCAGGTTACTGTCGTGAATTCATCTATTTCGCAAGAGGTATTTCCGCATTTTGGGCAGGTATAATTTAATTCATTCATAATCTTTATCCTGAGAGTAATACTGCCAAAAACAGATATATAGCGACGCTGATAGAGTCATTTGCGGTCGTAACGAGAGGCCCAGAGCTTATGGCAGGGTCTATTTTGAGCTGTCGAAACAGAAACGGCAGAAACAATCCGAGCGTTGTTGCTACCATAATAGAAGTAAACATTGCTACGGCAAAGGCGGTAATGATTCTCAATGGTTCGATTTTGCTTTCGGCCCCGCGTATACCCCATATCACCGAACATGCTATACCGC
This sequence comes from Phycisphaerae bacterium, assembly GCA_016782755.1. Lineage (GTDB taxonomy): Bacteria > Planctomycetota > Phycisphaerae > Sedimentisphaerales > Anaerobacaceae > BS750m-G65. The sequence continues at coordinate 7,912 of JADHXY010000043.1, forward strand.
CGATAACACCGCAGCTCAATGCCACAAGAAAAGCTATTTTGACTTCCCTGGAAAATACCTGCTTTAATCTCATCGCGGCAAGGTGTCCGGTTGCCAGACCGCTTACTACTATCGTCGAAGTCTGCAATCCGGCATTTCCGCTAATAGCCGCTATCATCGGTACAAATGCAGAAGCCGCAATATATATCAAAGGATCGTGCGTTTTGAAAAATATCATGACCATCGTTGTTATTGAAGTCCCGACCATGCAAGGCAGCAGCCATGTCATCCGAATCCTTGCCGCTCGCAGCGGACTAAAGCTTTCCAGTTCCTCGGCGTCAGTACCAGCCATAACATAAAGGTCCTCAGCCGCTTCTTCTTCGGCAACTTCAATAACCCTGTCGGCTGTTATTCGTCCTATTAACCGGTGATGTCTGTCAAGAACCGGAACGACTATCAAATCATTTTTACTGAATATATTTCGCACAGCTTCCTGATCGTCATTGGCTTCAACGTATATTGTATCGGGATCTACCAGCTGGCTCATCTTAATATCTTCGAGGCTTGTCAAAAGAAGACGTATTCGAACATCCCCCAGAAACACACCTTTTCGACTCACCACATAAACGCTGTAAAAGTCCTCGTCTATCTCTGCCGCTCGGATTTTGCTTGTAGCTTCTGCTACACTTGCATCTTCGGGTACGCTTATCAGCACCGAATCCATAATTCCGCCGGCGGAATCTTCGCTGTAGCTCATCAGTTTAATAATTTCTGAGGATTCTGCAGGGTCTAACTTACTGAGTATGTTTTTACGCCTGTCTTCTTCGATCTCGATCAATATATCGGCTGCATCGTCGGGGTTAAGTTCTGAAATAAGCTCGGTTAATTCAGATTCATTGAACAGTTCAAAAAGTTCATCACGGGTAGCTTCATCTACCTTTTCGAGTACCTCAGCACCTGTCTGCTTGTCCAGACAATCAAATATCAGCCTTTTATCTTTGGAATCAAGAAGTTCCACGATCTCTGCTATAGCGCTGCTTCGCTCTTCTTTAAGTATAGCCTCAAGCTCTTCTTTTTTTTCTTCTTCAAGAAGTGGTCTTATTTGTTGCAGAAGCAGTTTTCTCTCTTCCGGCATTGAGTTTCTCCTTGCCATACCAAATTCAAGATTTTGGTCGTATCTGTTTATTTCTACATTTTATAAAATGGCTTGGGTTTTTTCTTTTTTATTTTTCCACCGGTCTTACTTGTAACAGCCACTTTACCCAGAGACTCGGCTTCCTCTTTTTCGCGAATATGTTTTCGGATCACATGCTGCTCGATAACTCCGGCGAAAGTACTTGCCATAATGTAAAGATTCAATCCCGAAGGTGCATTATAAAGCATTAACGGGAACATTAAGGGCATCATTATCTTCATCATTTTCTGTTGTTGTTCCATTTGCGGATTGGTAGATGCACCCGCCTGGCTTGGCATCATCTTTTGCTGCAGGTACATTGCCACACCCATCAGTATCGGCAAAAGATTAAAAGAGCTGATGTGCCATTTTACCATCGGTATCGTAATCGTCGAGAATGTTACCAATGCATCCGGCGCACTCAGATCCGTTATCCATACAGGCAAAAACTGTGCACCGCGAAGGGAGATGCTCGCATATATCGCACTGTAAAGAGCGATCCAGATGGGCATCTGTATCAACATTGGCAAAAAGCCCATAACCGGTGACGCTCCTTGTTTTTTATACAATTGCATGATCTGCTTCTGCATTTCAGCTTTGTTATTGGCGTATTTTTTCTTTATCTCTTCAGCCATCGGCCCAAGCTTGGTCATCTTGCTCATAGATATCTGGCTCTTCTTCGTTACCGGATGCATCACAAGCCGTATAATAAGAACCAGGATTATTATCACAACGCCGTAGTTAGGAATAAAGCTATACATCCATTCCATAGCCCCCAGAATCCCGAATGCCAGCGGGTTGATTATGGCGGCAGGGCAGCAGCAGCCCATGAAGTCTATCGTCTGGATAAATCCAAGCTCTTTATAGTATGGATTATCGGTGAACAGCCGCTTCTCTTTAGGCCCCAAAAACAGCTTGAAATCATATTCCTCAACATCTTTGCCACTCCGGGCTGCCCCAAGAGTTGTTCTGGCTATCTGAAGATTAACACCCACAGCTTCATCGCCTGAATTAGCCTGACCATCAGGATCATAATACGTTGCGAAGTTGTTTTCTATGTATTTTGCAAATTCGCCCTGGTCTTTGGCAACCGGTACGACAATAGCGGCAAAATATTTATTCACCGAAGCCGCCCACAAAAATCTGTCGCTGTTTTTCTCAAGCCGCAAATCTTTTAGTTCCTTTGCTTTTTGCAGCTTTCTAACATTAAGTCTGTCGCTGGTGATTTTTCCTTCGGCATTTTTAAAACCGCCAACGGCTTTACGCATATCGCTGCGGACACCTTCTCTATCAAGGCCGACCGGGCCATTAAGATTGAAGCTGATTTTTTGCTCAGACAAAGAGAGATTCTCAAATTTAATTTTGCAGTCAACTAAATACGACCCTGGTTCGACCGTATATGTCTTAGAAATCCTTAAAACATCCTCATCATTCCCCCTGTCCTTGATAGTAGTGTAAAATGTCACCTGCTCTGAGCCATCCGGGTTCCTTTGGGCATCGCCGCAAGACCAGTGAAGCCGATCCAGAGGCAAAGCAAGGGAGTACTCTGGAAAATTAAGCTTGCCGTTCGCCATCGAATATACATCTTGGTTGACGGGCGAAAGTATCTCAAGAGGCTGCGGGTTCTTCGGGTCACGGGTAGCAAAACCTTTGCCCTCACCATTACTGAATGTAGCATGATCGATGCCGGCACCTTTGGAAGTCAACCTGAGTTGAAACTTGAAGCCGGTTTCGGGGTTTTCGGTATTCGGGTCTTTGGCACCTATGACGATCGTTTTGATTTCCCCATGATCGGCGCCTAGTCTTGGGGCCGTATTAGGATTTAACTCAGCAGGGCTATCAGAAACCTCGCTTGGAGCTTCGCCGCTGGGCAGTTGGCTGGTGCCTACAAGTCCTATACAGCCGTTTACAGCTGTCGTGCTGTCAAAGCAGCCGCATTGCCAGACTAAAAAACCGCAGAAGCCGGTAAATAAAACCATTGATAAAATAAGAAGAGTTCGCAAATTCATTTCGCCTCGCTTGATTAAATATTCCTTCATTAAACTGCAAAAAGTAACAATTCAGATATAAACATTCTACCTTCCATCAGCCAGCCTTTCCGCATGAAAATTATCAAGTTTATCAATCGCCCTGATTTTTTCCATTGTGGCTTTATAGTCGTATTCGAGCCGGACAAAGTGAACCCTGTTCTCCTCAACATAAGCATAACTTGCACGATTGTCTTTGTCTCTGGGCTGTCCGACAGAGCCGCAATTAATTATCGCCTTTTCGTCATCAACGATAGGGTAGCAATCGCCCAACTCATCGGGCAGATAGAAGTCCGGATCATCCAGGAAAACCCCCGGCATATGCGTATGACCTATAAAGCAAACATGCTTAACCTTGGAAAATATCGTTTTTAATTTAAGCGGATTACTATAAACGTCGTCGGGGAAAACATATTCATTTATTGGTTTTCTCGGAGACGCATGAACAAAATCTATTACAGCTGCATGATTTCCCAGTTTGGTCTTCAAAGTTTTTCTCATCGATAGATTACCGAGAAAATCCCATCTCTTGTTTTGCTTAATAATATCCATATCTTTTGTTTCGAGTGTTTGGCGAGTCCAGAAACTTGACTGTTCAGCCGCAATATTAAAATTTGTCGGCTCATAAAGAACCGCATAGTCATGATTTCCCAGGGCGCACCATTTGGCATGCTTAATAATAACATCAAGGCATTCTTTGGGATTCGGACCGTAACCGACAACATCGCCGAGGCAATAAATTGTCTTAATCCCTTTTGCTTCGATATCCGCCATGACCGTTGTCAACGCTTCAATATTGGAATGAATATCACTTATAACTGCAAATTTAGTCATTGTTTTTAAGTATAAATCCAAATAAAATGATAATCTATGATATAAAATTCTTTAAAATTAAAAATAATTACAGCTTTTTTACCTGATTTTGCACACTCTTAACAACGCCAAGCGGATATGTTAGTCTATAGAAACAACATAATCAATCAATAAATACGTTTTGCTTTGTTTTAGTGTCCTGTTATAATCTCTTTTTTAATATTTTAATGTTTTCAGCTTATGAGGTGAAATTTTGATAGACCCAATGACTCTTCTTGAAACCAGAAACCTGGTAAAAGTGTATTCCGGGCGAACCGTCGTAAATGAAGTCTCTTTTACGATAGGCCAACGAAGCATAGTTGGTCTGCTCGGAAGAAACGGAGCCGGAAAGACTACGACTTTCAGAATGACCGTTGGCATGATAACTCCTGACGGTGGAAGTGTAATATTTGAAGGTCAGGATATAACAAAGCTGCCAATGTACAAACGTGCACGGCTGGGCGTTGGCTATCTCTCACAGGAACCGAGTATCTTTCAGCGTCTAACTGTTCGAGAAAATCTTTATGCCATCCTTGAAACCATGTCTATAACCAAAGCCGAGAGAAATCGGCGGGCGGAAATGCTCGTTGACCGTTTTGGCCTGCGTGAAGTTGCCAACAGCCAGGGAAGATTCCTTTCCGGCGGAGAACGGCGCAAACTCGAAATCGCCAGGGCAATGGTAACTGAACCCTCCCTGATCCTGCTGGATGAGCCTTTTAGCGGGGTTGATCCAATTGCTGTCGAAGAGCTTCAACGTGAAATCCGCCAGCTTGTCGCTTCGGGCGTGAGCATACTTATCACCGATCACAACGTAGAAAGAACCCTTGAAGTTGCCGACAAGGCATATATTATAGATCACGGAAAAGTCATCGGAGCAGGTGCGCCAGCCGATATCATAAAAGACGAGAACATCAAAAAACTATACCTTGGTCACACCTTCGATGGTAATGAATTTGATTGATAAAGTAAGTATTGGAATAAATGGATTTTGAAGAGACCGGAAAAATGACGCAGATTGATATTTCAAAGTGCAAAATTACTCACTACCCAGCCAAAGTTATAAAGTCCAAGGCCAAACCAATAGAGGAAATAAACGAAAATACCCGCCAGCTTGTTGAGAAAATGACGGATATAATGATCGAAAACCGCGGAATGGGACTCGCCGGCCCACAGGCTGGTGTAGATTTGCAGATTTTTATTATTTCTATAGGTGCTGCTCGCGAAAATGTTCGTGCCTATATTAACCCGACAGTTACGCCCGAAGGTTCTCTCTGCTCAGAGCACGAAGGATGCCTCTCGGTGCCGGATGTCAGTGCAAACATAAAACGTTACAGCCGTTGCACCGTAACCGCAACAGACCTTGACGGCAAGACTTTCACCGAAGAAGCCGACGGACTTTACGCCAGGTGCCTCCAGCACGAATACGACCACTTACAGGGCATGACCATCGCTGATCGTATGGGATCGGCATCAAAGATAAGATTTCGCAAACAGATAAAAAAATTAGTAGAAGAACAACAAAATTGCGAGAAAGATTAGTATGAGAATAGTTTTTTTAGGTAGCGGCGAGTTCGGTTTAAATTGCCTCGATGCATTAAAGAATTCACAGCATAGTCTGGAACTTATCGTTACTCAGCCGTCTCAGCCGGCTGGCAGGGGGAAAAAATTAAAACCCACACCGGTTGCCAGCTGGGCAAAAGAAAACGCTATCGATTTTTTTGAAACTTCCAATGTGAATTCCTCTGAATCTATCGAGAAAATATCTCTGCGAAACCCTGACCTCATTGTTGTGATTGCTTTCGGCCAGAAAATAAGTAAACAGCTCACCGAATTGCCGCCCAAGGGTTCGATTAACGTCCATTCTTCTCTATTGCCCAAATACCGCGGCGCAGCTCCGATTAACTGGGCAATAATAGAAGGTGAGAAGCAAACCGGTGTTAGCATAATCACATTGGCCGAAAAAATGGATGCCGGCGACGTACTTGCACAGGCGGCTGTAGATATTGGCGAAAACGAGCCAGCCGGCTCTCTACACGACCGCCTTGCAGAGCTTTCAGCACCTCTGCTGGTTGAAACAATAGAAAAAATCTCTAACGGAACTGCTGTCTATACCGCTCAGGATCATTCCAAGGCCACTTTAGCAAGAAAACTCAAAAA
>JADHXY010000044.1 GCA_016782755.1 Phycisphaerae bacterium
AGAATTGATGATGAGATCGTTCGTTTCAAAGAGGCACTTAATACAAATGGTAATGTCTGGGTTCTGAGTGGCTGTGATCGGGGTCTGGGTTCGACATTGACAGCCAGCCACAGCGGTGGAAGTCAAGTAATCGGATTGATTGGAAAGTTTGGTATTCTTTTTTCTCCCGATACCTATAGCGCGTTGTTTGACGAGATGGTTATCGAGCATACATCTCTCTGGAATGATGCCCAACTCCGCAATTGTGAGTACGATGGGTCAAATCCGGCACATTGGGAAGGTGCCCAGGGGACTCAATATAGGCGCTGGTTAGGGCAGGACTTTAGCCAAATGGACCACCCTGTGTTATTTACTACCGGTTCTCATTACCAGCCGTGGGGATTTTTCGAGAGATGGTTTAACAGATCAACGGAAGGTCAGCCTCAACGTCTTGGTTTCCGCGGCGATATAGGTGTTCGTCCTCGTACGACAAGTTTGTCTAATCATGCGGCTACAATAGATGAGGCTCATGCTCGTATGAGCCAGGTTGCAGCCTGCGGCAATATGACTTATTCAATGCAGATAACATTGCACTATCCAAGTGACTGGGAGCAGTACGGCAGGTGGGAAGAACTTGTTGATGTTGTTGCGGACTGGAAGGCAATAGGCAAGAAACTGACGGCTGAACAGCGTAAGCGTATTTTTGATACACTGGAACTTCCTCTTGATCGTGGATACTGCACGAAAACGGTTTGGTGGCTTCGGAAGGAAGATGGGGTAACGAAGATATATCCTCAAAAGAATCCTCTGACCAGAAGGGAAGGCGATGTTCGTTGGGGTAATGCGGGCAGTGAAGTTGGGTGGCTGACACCACAGCAGTATATTAAGGTTGGCGAGAGCTTAGAACTTGAAAACCCTTACAAGAGCCAGGCAGCTATGTTTACCTTGCGGTTGATGTCTAAGACAGATTATCAGAGCGAAGATAACATCGATCTTTTTAGTGATTTTGAGGCCATCAAAAATCCGACTGAGATGAAAGTGGAAAAAGACGGGGAAGGGATGGTATTGTCTTATGAAAATCATATGAATAGAGTTTTCGACGGTCGAGAAGGAAGTCTTATGGCCAGCTGGAATAAGAGTATAGATATGCGAAATCATCGCGGAATAGGTTTCTGGGTTACCGGAGACGGTTCAAATGCGATGTTGATTATTCGCACAAAGGCTGGTCGTGATTATCCTGTCAAGCTCGATTTTAAGGGCAAGAGGTATATTGAGATACCTGATGCACAGTATTACTGGAATCAGGCTGACTGGGGCGGGCCGATTAAATCGGCGGCTGCGGCGTTTGATTATAAGGTGTCATCGTTCAAGATTGGATTTGGCCGTGTACCCGCAAATACAAAGGTTCGTGTAAAGGTAGAAGGTGTGAAAGCCTTGAAGGAATATGAGGCTACGTTGGTCGATCCTAAGATTAGCCTTGATGGAAGGGGCAGTCTTACGGTTAAAGGTGAATTTAAGAGTACCCAGTGGCTTGAATATCGTGGCGGCAGGACGGCAGTTCTTTATGATCAGAACTGGAATAAGATTGCTGATTTGCCGGTAGTGCTGGATAATTACGTTGTCGGCAGCGGCTGGCACAAGTTTACGGTATCGTCGAAGAATGAGCCTGAGAGTGTTTGGATATCAACACGCTTTATCACCGAAGGAGAACCTATTGTTGTAAAGTAATCTAATAGCAATAACTAAGTTTTATTAGTAGGAGTATAAAATGGCTGTAAATAGAAATACAAAATCATCTGATAGTTTGAAAGACGGTGTGTCGTCTAAAGTTACTCGTCGCAGTTTTCTCAATAAATCTGCTGCACTTGCTTTCGGTTTTACAGTTATGCCTTCATATCTTGCGTTGGGCAAGGAGGATTCTGATGGTAATCTTCCGCCGAGCAAGCGTATTAATCTTGGGTGTATCGGCTGTGGCGGAATGGGCGGCGGTGATATTATGGAACTTACTAAACACGGCAATGCCAAACCGGTTGCGTTTTGCGATGTTGATTTCAGCCGTGCCAATGAGAAGGTTATGAAGGAAAATCCTGATGTGCCCAGATTTACCGATTTTCGCGTTATGCTCGACAAGATGGGAAAAGATATCGACGCTGTAAGCATTGGTACTCCTGATCATACACACTTTGTCGCTGCGCTGGATTCGATGCGTCGTGGTAAGCATGTTTACGTTGAAAAACCTTTGACCCATAGCTTTAAAGAAGCTGAGATGCTGATAGCAGCCGAGAAAAAATACGGCGTTCTGACAGAAATGGGTAACTTTGGTCATACCAGTACAGGATCTGTTCAGTTTGCCAATATGGTCAAGGCCGGGATTGTTAAAGATATCGTCAAGATCGAAGCCTGGAAAAGTCCTGGTGATTGGTATATGGATCCTGCTAAACATATCAGCGAGTATCCCAAGGGCGAGCCTGTGCCAAAGTCTTTAGACTGGGATCTCTGGTGCGGGCCTGTAGAGAAGAAGCCGTTTAGCGTGATGTACCATCCATTTGACTGGCGTGGATTCTATCTTTACGGCAATGGGATGTTTGGCGACTGGGGTGCTCATATTATCGATTTTCCGCACGATTACTTAAGGCTTGGTTTGCCGTCTAAGCTAAGGGCTGTGAAAATAGAGGGCCATAACCATGTGATATTTCCACTTGGTTCGCATATTGAAATGCATTTCCCCTCGCGTCAAGGTATGCCTGCCTGCGATCTTTCCTGGCGTGATGACGTTGATTACATGCCAACAATTGATGAACAATATTGGGATAAGGATGCAAAAGGTGAGCCGGTTAAGCCGAGGCTTGGCGGTGCCGGTACGCTGCTTCACCGTAAAGATGGTAAGTTTTTGATCCAGCGTGGGAGCCATGAAACTATTTCGCGTCTGAGGCCTCTGACCACTGCCAGGAAATATAAGGATGTGATGGCGACGCCAAAGCAGCCGTGGAGGCATTGGGAGAACTTTATTCAGGCGTGTATGGGCAATTCTAAGGTGAATTCTCCGTTTAGCATATCCGGTCCTTTAACGCAGACGCTGCTGATGGGCGTTGTCTGTCAATATCTTAATACAGATCTTGATTTTGATTTGAAGACTAAACGTTTTGTCAATAATGCGGAGGCTAATGTGCTGCTGGACGGGCCGACCCCGCGCAAAGGCTGGGAGAATTTTTATAAGGCGATATAGGCGTGTTTTTTGTCTGATTTGGAGTTGAACCGACGAATAACGTAACCGAGCGAGGGGTTCGCTATTGTGTGATAGGTATCTGTGTCAGACATGGCGTATGCGGCAGTGCTGGTATGCGCTGGTGCGAGCGTATATGGACGATTCTGGCTACCTGTAAAAAGCAAAACTGAAATATGTTGAAATTTATCCATGAATCAATTCTTGCTCACTGGACAGATCAATGTTATTGTTAATGGCTGTGAAGGGTTACGGAAAAAATATTTTTTAAGATATTGCAAAAAAACATAAGATGTCACAGGGGAAAGTATATTTGGTGGGCGCGGGTCCAGGTGATGTTGAACTTATCACCCTGAAAGGTTATCAACTGATATGCCGGGCTGACGCTGTCCTTTATGATCATTTGATACCAGTTGAACTATTGGATATTGTTAAGCCAGGTGCCGAAGTAATAGCTGTTGGCAAATTTGCAAGCCGGCATACCATGCCACAAAGCCAAATTAACAAACTGCTGATTGAGAAGGCAAAAAGCAAGAAAGTTGTTGTGAGGCTCAAGGGCGGTGATCCGTATCTTTTCGGCAGGGGCGGCGAAGAGGCCGAGATCTGCTTTGAAGCGGGGGTTGATTTTGAAGTTGTTCCCGGAGTAACCAGTGCTTTGGCGGCGGCATGTTATGGAGGTATTCCGCCGACGCACAGGGATTACACTTCGGATGTGGCTATAGTGACAGGTCATCGCAAGGGTGATGGGCCAATTGAAATACCAAAAGCAGGTACTGTTATTTTCTTGATGGGTGTTTCGAATATAAAAAAAATTATTAATTCCCTTATTGGTGAGGGGTGGGGGGAAGAGACAAAAATCGCCGCGATAGAGCGAGGCAGCTGCTACGATCAGAGAGTTATCACCGGCACCTTGGGGACATTTCTTAAAAAGGTTAAACAGGTTGTTCTTAGAACTCCTGCAGTTTTTGTTGTTGGCAGGGTTGTTGAACTTCAGGGGAAACTGGACTGGTTCACAAAAAAGCCAAATGTACTTGTGCTGGGGCAATATCCGCAAAAATACCGGAGACTCGGAAATATAGTACATCGGCGGATTATTGATTGTGTGCCGATGGATGATTACAGCAGGGCGGATTCGATGTTGAAAGGCATAGGCAATTTCGACTGGATTGTGTTTACCAGTGCAAATGGAGTGAAATATCTTTTTGAGCGTTTGCATGCAATGGGCAAAGACGTCAGGGCGTTTTCGAATGCAAAGATCGGGGCCATCGGCAAAACCACAGCTCACAAACTCGGGGAATTCGGTATAGTCGCGGATATTGTTCCGCAGAATGAATCAAGCGAAGGGCTGCTGGGGGAGTTTGCTAAAATCGATATGGAAAATCAAAAGGTGTTATTGCCGCAATCTGAAATTGCATCTGAGGAATTGCCGAATGGGCTGCTCGGTATGGGGGCTTTGATCGAAAAGGTTTGTTTATATAAAACAGTTGATAGGGACCCGGGTTCGGTGGATTTTGATTATATCGACCAGATTTTGTTTACGAGCGGTTCAACGGTTCGTGCCTTTATAAGGCGGTTTGGGCAGGTGCCGGAAAATGTGAAGTCTTATTGCCTCGGTCAGCCTACGTTAAATGAAGCAAAAAAATATAATATTAATGCGGAAATTGTTCCCGGGTAAAGATTCCGAATGAAGAGAGATAAGAACCGAGAAAATTTTCAAAATGCTAAAAAGGTGATACCGGGCGGAGTCAACTCGCCGGTGCGGGCGTTCAAGGCTGTGGGGGCGGAACCGATATTTATCGAAAAAGCGAAAGGGCCGTATTTATATGATTCTGACGCCAATAAATATATCGATTATTGTCTTTCCTGGGGTCCGATGATACTCGGTCATGCGAACAAAGTGGTGCTTGATGATGTGAAAAAAGTGATTGATAAGGGGACGAGTTTTGGGATTCCAACAAAGTTAGAAACGGAACTTGCCAAAATGATTGTTGAGGCTATTGATTCGGTTGAAAAGGTTCGGTTTGTCAGTTCCGGCACCGAAGCTGTTATGACTGCTATTCGGTTGGCCCGCGGCTGTACCGGTCGGGACAAGATCGTAAAATTCGCCGGCTGTTACCACGGCCATGTTGATCATATGCTCGTTGAGGCCGGCTCGGGTGCAATGACTTTCGGTTCGCCCAGCAGCCCGGGTGTGCCAAAAGATTTTACCAAACACACTATCGTGCTGCCTTATAATGATACAGAATCGGTCAAAAAAGCCTTTGATAAATATGGCGATAAGATCGCGGCTGTAATCGTCGAGCCGGTAGCTGGCAATATGGGGGTGGTGCTTCCGAAGACAGGTTTTCTAAAAGCTATCAGACAACATTGCACCGAAAAAGGCAGCCTGTTAATCTTCGACGAAGTGATAACCGGATTCAGAGTAAAATATGGGAGTGTTCAGGATGTCTTTGGTGTAGAAGCGGATTTGACATGTCTTGGCAAAATAATCGGCGGCGGATTTCCAATAGGAGCATGTTGCGGAAGAGCAGAAGTTATGGACAACCTCTCGCCGGAAGGCAGCGTTTATCAGGCCGGTACGCTTTCGGGAAATCCTGTCTGTGTTGCTGCAGGTATCGCCACATTAAAATCGCTCAAATCCCAGAAACCGTATGATGCTTTAGCCAGGGCAACCGAAGAACTCTGCAAAAGTATCAGCCAGAGTCTTGAAGAAAAAAATATACCACACAGTATAAACCGCATCGCCTCGATGTTTACGCTGTTTTTCAACCCCGGTCCTGTAACTGATTATGTTTCATCGGCACGATCTGACACGCGATTATACGCAAGATATTTTACCGGTATGCTGAAAGCCGGAATTTATTTGCCACCATCACAGTTCGAGGCATGTTTTATCTCTACCGAACACAGGCAAAAAGATTTTGACAAAACAATTGCCACTGTCCGGAAATTAGTGCTCAAATGATTTGAATTTCTGAAGGTATTATAGCGTTTTCGGGGGGTGGGAAAATCTCAGCGGTACGTTTTGATTCAATTTATGTTTTTGCTATTGAGACCAATTTCTTCGTCTGTCAGGTAACAGGCTGGATCCGGTGCCCACGGGTCGTTGGAGTGTAAATCAGCACGCACTCGTAAGCTGCCGCCGCAGGCTTCGAAGAACCTGCATTGCTGGCATCTGCCTTTGATATGTTTGCGGCGGTTTCTTAGCATCTTTAATAGCGGTTCGTCGGTGTTTGTCCAGATTGTACTGAAAGGCTTTTGGTGTATATCGCCCAAATCATAATGACCCCAGAACTGGTCGGCATGCACTTTGCCGTTAAAATCGATAGAGCCGATACCTGTTCCGCTGCTGTGCAATCCGCCTCCGTTCCATGTTAATAATTTCCAGACCTTTTTCGCGCGGGCGGGATTTTCTTTTAGCAATTTCAGATAGAGGTAAACGCCGTCAACGTGGTTGCCAACTGTTAGTATGTCTGTTTTTTTCCCGGTTTCTTTGAAATGCCGGGTTTTTGCTAATATCGTTTCGATTGCTGCTCTTCTCTGGGAATGCGTGAGGTCTTCGGAGGTTATGGTACTTCCTCTTCCACTTGGTACAAGATGATAAAAGCATGCTCTTTCGATGGCTTGTGCCTCGAAAAAATCGAACAAACCTTCTAAATCCTGAACATTTCTTCTTGTTAGCGTCAGCCGTAAACCAACCCTTACGCCGACATGTATACAATTTTTTATTCCCTGGACGGCTTTTTCAAAGGCACCATCTACTCCCCGGAAATTGTCATTGATTTTGCCGATACCATCAAGGCTGATACCGACATAGGAAATTCCGCAATCTTTTATTCTTGCGGCTTTGTCGACTGTGATAAGTGTGCCGTTGGTTGAAATGACGGTTCGCAGGCCGGATTTGTTGGCGTATTGGGCCAGGTCAAACAGGTCGGGACGCATTAGGGGCTCGCCGCCGGAAAACAATACGGAGGGTACGCCGAAATCAGCCAGATCGTCAAGTACTGCTTTGGCTTTTTGGGTTGTTATGTCATTAGAGCTTTTATCGCTGCCACTGTCGTTATAACAATGGATGCACTTTAGATTGCACGCTCTTGTGATGTTCCAGACTACGACGGGGCGTCTGTCGGAGGCTTTTTTCGGGACAATCTGACCGGAGGGATCGCCTGAATCTTTTTTGCCGTAACGAAGCCAATCTCCCGGTGTAACTTCGTCACAATATAGTTTGCTGATATTTATCATGGCTGCTCTTTTCTGGGAATGCGGGTTGAGAGTGGTTTTTTTTTATGAGAATATTTCCTTGTTGCTGTCCGGCCCGGCGGGAGATATCTTCTGCCTGCTGCATGATATTGTCGATGAGTTTGGCAGCTTCGGCGGGGCTGTGCTGGTGTGCAACGAGATCAACATTTTTAATTACGCAGTGCAGTGACTTGTTGACGATATGTTTTACTATTAATTCTTTTTGTTTTCCATGTTGAGCGTCTTTTGTGAGAGTGGTAGAAAAACTATCGAGTTCTTTTTGGCATATCTTTACAAGTTTTTGTCTCATCTGGCCTATTAGCGGTCCTATGTCCCTGACACGAAACCAATTCATGAAATCGGTGACACTTTTGTCGATGATCCGCATGCTTTCTATGATATCCTTTTCGCGTGCTTTTCGATTATGCTCGACGACATCAGAGAGATCGTCGATGCTATAAAGGTAAATGTCTTCGAGCTCATTAATAGTCGGTTCGAAATTCCGAGGTACGGCGATGTCAATGATCAATAGTGAGCCCTGGCGTTTGTTGGCAATCTTTGCGAACGAATTTTTCTCAAGAAGATAATCCTGTGCGCCTGTCGCGGCTATGACAATATCGGCGGCGATTAAGTTTTCATGAAGTTTTTCCCATTTTTGTCCGCTGATACCATAAAGATTGGCCATATCCACAGTACGTTCGTAGGAGCGGTTAACAACCACTATATCTTCGCAGCCGACATGTAAAAGATGCTGAACCAGCAACCCGCCCATCTCACCGGCTCCAATTACGAGGGCTTTTGAAGAAGAGACATCAGGAAATATCTGCATAGCCAACTCAACAGCAACTCCGGCAACGCTGGTTCGACCAGTTGATATTGAGGTGGTCGTATGGATATTTTTGCTGGTTGCAAAGCCGTGGTGAAAAAGCCGATTTAATATCTTGCCGGTACTTTTTGCCTTGCAGGCAAGCGAGTAACTTTTTTTGACCTGTGCGATTATTTGCGATTCGCCCACTATCATGCTATCGAGGCTTGAAACAACTCTCAACAGATGCCTGACCGCATGGCTACCTTGATGTACATATAGAAACTTATGGAAAACATCCAGTGCAAGGTTATGGAACTCTGCAAAAAAGTTTGCTATTTTTTCGGCATCGAGGTTTTTTTTATCTGCTGAAGTAGGAGTTGCACAATATAACTCGACACGATTGCAGGTTGAGAGCAGTACGAATTCGGCATCCGGGAATTGGTTCTTGAGCTGTGTTAGAGCTTTTGTGGTGTCGGCGGTATTGAATGCCAGTCTTTCACGAATGTCTATCGGGGCACTGTTGTGGTTTAGTCCTGCAACTATAATATTCATTTATAGATTTACTCTCTTGATCGAAATTGACATTTTCACTTGTGAAATTAGGTTTTGTGCTGCAAAAAAGAGCGGCACCTAAAATCGCAAACAGAATCAAAGGGAAAAACGCCCTGACATCGTACCAGATTCAGTTTATGTTCGCAAGTTAACCATGCAAAACCATTTAAGCATGTTCAGTGTGTTGATAAGAAAGTATAATTTGCAAAAATTCAAGCCAAATACTTGAATCTGCTTTATCTATCGTATAAAACAGTAAAAAATCAGAAAAATCAGCGAATTTGAGGAATAGAATGCGTCATATTAAGATCGCAAGCCGGGCCAGTAAGCTGGCATTGGTACAGGCCAATTATATCCGTCGTTTATTGCATAGTTTTTGCGATGTAGAGGCATCCATCGTGGAAATTTCCACAAAAGGCGATCGTGACAAATCCGAGTTTCTCTATGAGTCCGAGTCGATTGGTTTTTTCACTTCTGAAGTTGAAAATGCACTTCTGGATAACAGAGCCGATATAGCCGTACACAGCCTGAAAGATCTGCCGATAGCACCTGTCCCCGGATTGATTATTGCCGCCATACCGAAAAGAGAGTCTGCGGCAGATGCGTTGGTGGCTACAGAGAGCGTAGCTTCTATTGAAGATTTACCCGCTGGTGCAACTGTGGGTACATCCAGTCTTCGCCGAATTGCACAAGTTAAACATCAAAGAGAAGATTTGAAATGTGTTCCATTGCGTGGAAACGTGGAAACCAGAATCAGCAAAGTTCTGAGCGGACAAGTTGATGCAGCTGTTGTGGCCTGTGCGGGCCTGAACAGGCTTGGACTGAGTGAGAAAATCTCTGCAATTCTGCCGATGCAAGATTTCATACCGGCCCCGGCACAAGGCGCACTTGCGGTGCAGATTCGCAGTGATGATATTGAACTTGCAAAACTGCTCGGCCAATTTGACGATAGGATAACTCGAATCGCAGTTGAGGCTGAGAGGCGCGTACTGGCTGCAACAGAAGGGGGATGCAGTATTCCGCTGGGGGTTTATGCACATATCTCAAATGACACTATAACCGTTGATGCTATGATCTCGGACCTTGAAGGAAAAAGATACATCAAACTTTCGGGAGCTGATCATGTAAGCCAGGCGGGGAACTGTGCAGAGAAGCTTGCCCGGGAATTGTTAGCCGCCGGTGGTCGTGAAATTCTGCGTCAGATAAGAGACATACGAAAGTACTAAAGATGGAACCTCTAAAAATTCATTTCTGTTAGTAAGCGAATCTTTTTAATTCCGGCTGGCGTAAAGAAAAAGCCGCCTTAGCTTCCGCTCAAAAGCAATTATTAGAGCTGCCCTTAATATTAATCAGCTCAGAAAGTATAAGCCCCAGATTTCTTGCCGGATTTAACCGGCTGTCGCTGTCACAGGTCCAGTCGATTGGAAACTCTTTTATTCGCAAGCCTTGTTTTTTTGCACGTAGAATTATTTCGATATCAAAGGCAAAACCGTCGGTAATGCATTGGGTGTATAGCGATCTTGCGATGTCGCCTTTGTAAATTTTAAAACCGCACTGGGAATCGGTAAGATTTGATGGGATTTTCATGAGGCAAATCATAACCCATCGGAAAATTCGCGAATACAGGCGTCTGCATAAACTTTGCGGTCTCTTAATTTTGCTCTGCTTCAATTTTCTTGAGCCGTGTGCTATGTCGCAAACGTCGCTTTTTAGCATATTCAGGCCTTTCAGGATGTCCTGAAAAGGGGTGCAAGCCCCAGTATCGGTGAACATGACGTATCGGCCTTGTGATTGTATTATGCCGGTACGGACAGCGCATCCTTTTCCGCGATGTCGGTCCAGACGCATAACCTTTATTTTTGTATCTCCCGAAGCTTGAAAGCTTTGAGCTGTTTTTGTGGTAGCGTCACGGCTGCCGTCGTCAACTACGATAATCTCGCCTTTTAATTTGTTGGCCTGCAAAAAAGCGGATGCCGCTTCTAAATCATTGCTGATTTTTTCGTTTTCTTCAAATGCTGGGATCACAATCGAAATATCCATGGCTGTAGTATAGATATCAAGAGCGATAGTGTCCAGCCGAAAAACTCCTGAATCATCAGCTGAACCGAGGAAAACTTTAGACGAAAAAGTCAGCTTCGGCTGCAAATTTGATTGCGTATTTGCCCTGCCTTTGGGGATTTTTAAGAGTGTTTTGATATAAACCATACCGGCATGTTAGCGTATACTTAGATGTGAGAGATTGGAGAAAAAGATGAAGAGTCATAAAATTACAAGTTTTTTGGGTCTGGCTCACGCTGGAGGCTCGCATGATTTCATGCCTGGGGCGAGGCATTTGATGCATGAAAGGCGTTTTTGGGCAATGGCGGTCGGTTTGGCTGGTCTGCTTATATTATTCGCTTTTGTGCTTTATCTTGCGATAGTCTCTGAGACGGGCGGAGAAGTTTATAAGCCCTATTTCCCATATTATGTTCCTTAAGCTTCGAGAGGTTCAGGCTCTGAGGAGAGGGTGATAAGGGGGGTTTTTTTTTGTTTTTTCTGGGGATAACGAATTATTGCATGTGCGGGGATATTTTGTTACATTTATCGGATTATTTTGTAATCGTAATGTTAGAAAGGTCTTAGGTATGGAATCTTACGAATTGCGCGAGGCGATTAATGAGACGTTGGCCCGGGTTCAAAGAGTCCGGGAGTGGCTTTGACTTGCCGGCGAAGGAATCGCAAAGGTTAGAATTTGAAAAGAAGATGTCCGAGCCGGATTTCTGGGATAATCAGGATGTTGCCCAGAAAATTGTGAGTCAGCTCAGTGCGGTAAAGAGTGTGATTGATCCGGTTGTGAAGGTTTGTTCAGATATAAATGATTTATCTGATTTTTTTGAACTTGCAAGCAGTGAGAGCGATAAGGAGTCTTTGGCTTCGATTGAAGCTGATCTGTTAGATGTTCAGAAATTATGTGAAAAGATAGAATTGCGGGGGCTTTTGTGTCGTCCTGAAGACAGCAAGAACTGTTATTTTAGTATTCATGCTGGTGCGGGTGGTACTGAGAGTTGTGACTGGGCAAGTATGCTTTTGCGTATGTATTCTCGTTTTTTCGAATTATCGGGATATAAGTTCAGTGAGCTTGATATAACACCGGGTGAGGAAGCGGGCGTGAGAAGCGTAACTTTGAACGTTAAGGGAGTTTTTGCCTTTGGTCGGCTTTCTTGTGAGACGGGAGTACATAGGCTTGTTCGCATAAGTCCGTTTGACTCGCAGAGTAGGCGGCATACGAGTTTCGCAGCGGTAGATTGTCTGCCGGAATTCGATGATGATATCCAGGTAGATATAGGCGATGAAGAGATGCGTATAGATTTTTACAGGGCGAGCGGCGCCGGCGGTCAGCATGTGAATAAGACGAGTTCGGCAGTGAGGATTACGCATTTACCCACCGGCGTGGTAGTTCAATGTCAGAATGAGCGGAGTCAGCATAAGAACAAGGCTCAGGCTATGGGGATGCTTAAGTCTAAGCTTTATATGCTTGAGCAGAAGAAACGCGATGATCATATTGCCAAGCTTTATGGTGATAAAGGTGAGATAGCGTGGGGTAATCAGATACGAAGTTATGTTATGCAGCCTTATCAAATGGTTAAGGATCATCGTACTGATTTTCAGGTTGGAAATGTTGCGGCTGTTCTGGATGGGGGACTGGACGGCTTTATTGATAGTTACTTGAGATTAAGAGCAAAGGAAAGGCAGAAATAAAATGAAAGATATTATCAAAATAAGTGTAAAATGCAAAAAAGGTGGTATGGCGGATGTTAAAGCGGATTTGCTGGCGGTTGGGATTTTTAAGGATGCCAAAAAACTCAGCAAGGCAAACGCTTTACTAAATTCCAAGTTATCCGGCGCGTTGAAGCGGCTGATAGATATAGGTGACTTTAAAGGCGGCGAGGGGGAAAGCACGTTAGTTTATGGAGACGGCAAAATCGGGGCGGCGCGGGTGTTGCTGGTGGGTCTTGGTGAGAGTAAAAAGGTTACGGCTGATAAGCTGCGTGACGGGGCGGCTATTGCTGCGGCAAAGGCAGTGGAACTCAAGGCAGGCGATTGCGTTATTGCTATTCATGCGGAGTGTCGGGGGAAAGTGGCAATGGAACTTGCCGGTAGGGCGATGGCTGAGGGAGCTTTTGTCGGTGGGTATCGTTACGATGAGTTTATTACGAATAATAAAAATGGCAGGGGTAAATCTTTGAGGGTTAGCATTGTAGAGAGTGACGATTCTGATTATATATTGCTTTGCAAGGGCGTTAAGGTTGGGGGTATTTTAGGTCAGAGCCAGAGCTTTGCCCGGACTATATCCAATCGTCCTGGAAATGTTATTAATCCGCCGAAACTGGCTGAGATTGCGAAGAAAATGGCAAAAGGGACAGCGGGGCTTAGCTGTAAGGTTTTTAACGAGGCCGAGCTTAAACAAAAGAAGATGGGTGGAATACTGGCAGTTGGCAGCGGTTCAAAGAGCGAGTCGAGGCTTATAGTTCTGCGTTATAAGAGCAGGGCGGCGAAGGGTAAAAAACTGCCGTTGATCGGTTTAGTCGGTAAGGCTATAACTTTCGATTCAGGCGGGATAAGTATTAAGCCATCGGCTGGTATGCAGGATATGAAGTTCGATAAATCCGGAGGTATTGCGGTTCTTGGTGCTATGAAGGCGATAGCGGAATTGAAGCTGGCGGTCGATGTGATAGGGATAATACCATCGGCGGAAAATATGCCCGGTGGCACGAGCTATAGGCCGGGCGATATAGTGACAACTTACAGCGGCAAGACGGTTGAGGTTCAGAATACTGATGCAGAGGGGCGGATGATACTTTGTGACGGGCTGCATTATGCGGTTGAGCAGAAGTGCGATAGGATAGTTGATATTGCTACGTTGACTGGGGCGTGTATGGTTGCTCTGGGGAAATATAAAGCGGGGCTTATGGGTAACGATGATGAAATGATCGAGGAGTTGAAAAAGGCATCTGAGAAAAGCGGCGAAAAGGTGTGGCATATGCCGAGCGGCGAGGAATATTTAGAAGAGATGAAGAGTAAGATAGCTGACCTGAAGAATACCGGCAGTAAGTGGGGCGGGGCGTGTACTGCAGCTGCTTTTTTGGGTGCATTTATAGGTGAGACAAAATGGGCGCATATCGATATGGCGGGAGTTGACATGTTTGATAACGGCCAGAAGTACGGCAGTGCGGGAGCGACGGGATTTGGTGTTCGTTTATTGACT
>JADHXY010000045.1 GCA_016782755.1 Phycisphaerae bacterium
CTTAAGAGCCGATTGCAGAAGTGCAAGAGCAATGCCGAATTCCTGCTGACGATGAACCTGTCTTAGTAATTGCGAAGCTTGTTGCGTTAATGATGCAGAGCGTATGTCCGTTGCCCCTGGCAGCGTGCCGTTGTTGGTGGAAGAGCTAAAGAACGAACGGCAGTTTTGACAAGTCTGAGGGGCAGATTTGAAACAGAGTTGCTCACACAGCCCCAAACTTCTGCTTGAACCAATCGGTAAAAGTCGTATAATTAAATTGCCACGGCAATCGAGACAGAAGCAACTTTAGTTGACCAGCCGGAAAAAACAGAACTCGAATATCGCGTTGTAGCAATCAACAAATACGGCGAAGGACAGCCGAGTAATACGGTAATGGTGGTATTGTGAGGAATGAAATCTCGATAAAAGGAGTTGACATGGACATATCAATTGCATCTACAGTAAGTATAAGAGAATCGGGTCTTGATGAGTATTGGCTGCAAGATCAAATATACGAAAACCCTACATGCCTTGGACTTGGTGATTTAGAATCAGTTGCAAAAGAAAAGCAACAGTCTTCTGGTGGAAGACTTGATATCCTACTAAAAAACCCAGAAGATGACTCTATGTATGAGGTCGAGGTAATGCTTGGCGAAACCGATGAGAGCCATATTGTCAGAACGATAGAATATTGGGATAATGAAAAAAGAAAATGGCCACAACGCCAACACTATGCGGTTTTAGTGGCGGAAAGTATTACGAGAAGATTTTTTAATGTCATACATCTTTTTAGCCACTCAATACCGATTATTGCAATTCAGGTAAACCTTATAGACTCGAATAATCAAAAATCCCTTCATTTCTCAAAGATACTTGACACCTATGAAGAACCAGAAGATGGAATAATTGAAGAAGTACATGATGAAGTATATTGGAGAAAAAAATCTACTTGGACAGTTGACGCAGCAAAAGAACTACTTGCTTCTGTTGACGAAGTATTTGAATCGCCATCATTAAGGTATCTAAAAAACTACATAGCTATCAATGTGTCGGGCAATAACCATTTCTGGTTCCATAAGCGGAGTACCTCCAAATCGCTTCTTGGTTTTCGTATATCAGATGATCATGTAGAAGAAGCAGCAAAACTATTAGATGAACAAAATGTTTCTTTCGTTCAAAAGAGAAATCGCATCAAATTTACAGTTGACAAAGACTTTCTAAAAAAACATGCGAACTTGTTAAGGCAAATTGCAGAATTTGCGAAAGAAACATGGAAGAGGTAGCTTACATAGAGCCATTGTCGGCTTACATTGAGGCATTGCTGCGGAACAGAAAATATTAAAATGCTCTAAAGCTGACACGGCTTTGGCGTCGTGATTTTGTTGATAATCAGGTTCGACTCCAACTATTTGCCTTGGCTTATACCAATTCCGATTAATACATGCGATTTTTGTGAAGATAACCTGCAACTTAACTTCTTGTTATCATGTCGCTTGCGCTCCATGCTTTTTTTATCGAACTTTTTTGATCGGATGCGCGACAATTGAGTTGAATTGGTATTATTTTGATTTGGCGTTTTTTGCTTGCCTTTTTTGTCCTTTCTGCTTAGATTAATGCCATATTTATTTCTGGAGATTTTAAGATGGTAGGAAAAAAGATACGGTTAGAACGTATATTTGATCGCAATTCAGGTAGGACGGTAATAGTCCCGATGGATCACGGTGTAACAGTTGGTCCGATAGCCGGTTTGGAGAACATGAAAGAAGCGGTGGGCCGTGTCGTAAAGGGCGGGGCGAATGCGATATTGATGCATAAGGGGATAGTTCATGCAGGTCATCGCGAGAGCGGGCGGGATGTTGGTTTGATAGTTCATCTTTCGGGTGGGACGGTTATCAGCCCCGATCCGAATGCAAAGGAGCTTGTTTGTGGCGTTGAGGAGGCATTGAAGCTTGGAGCGGATGCGGTTTCGGTACATATTAATCTTGGTGCAGAGACTGAGAGCGAGATGCTCGGTCAGCTTGGGTATGTCAGCGGCTGTTGCATGGAATGGCAGGTGCCTTTATTAGCGATGATGTACACTCGCGGCGAGAAGATCACAAATGAATATGATGTTGAAAACGTGAAACATGCTGCGAGGGTTGGTGCGGAGCTTGGTGCGGATATTGTGAAAGTGGTCTATACAGGCAGCGTTGAGAGTTTTTCAAAGGTTGTTGATGGTTGTCCGGTTCCGGTTGTGATAGCAGGCGGCGAAAAGATGGGCAGCGAGAAGGAGATTTTTGAGATGGTCGATGGGGCACTTAGGGCGGGTGCGAAGGGATTGAGTATCGGCAGGAATGTTTTTCAGCATGAGCAGCCGGGAAAGATGATCGGTGCCTTGAGTAAGATGGTTCATGATGGTATGAGTGTCGATGAAGCTCTTGAGGAGCTTAAGAAATAATTTATTCGAATGTCAGGAATCTAAAGGATGAAACGATACTGGGTTAATGCGGATCCGTTTGATAAAGAGATAGTTATATCGGCGCTTGAGAGCGGTGCAGAGGCGGTTGTAGTTCCTGATGGCGGCAGCGAGAAGGTCAGGGAGTTGGGGACGATAAAGACAGTCGAGAGCGGCGGAGATATTGTGCCCGGCAGGGATGTTGTTTTTATTGATATCAAGAACAAGGAAGACGAAAACAGGGCGGCAGAGATACCCAAGGATAAGATAGTAGTTTTGAGGATGCTCGATTGGACGATCATACCGATAGAAAATCTTCTTGCTCGCAGGGGTGATAATCTGATTGTTCAGGTTGAAAACAGCGAGCAGGCGAAATTGATGGTAGAAATACTGGAAAAAGGTGTTGACGGAGTTTTGCTCAGCAGTTGTGATTTTAATGAGATCAAGAAGACAGCAGAGATCGTTCGTGGAGTGAGTGATAGCTATGAATTGATAACGGCAACTGTTACGAATGTTAAACAGCTTGGAATGGGCGACAGGGCTTGTATCGATACGTGTACGCAGATGAGATTAGGCGAGGGGATGCTGGTGGGTAATACTGCGAATGGTTTTTTTCTTGTTCACTCGGAGACGATCGATAATCCATACGTGGCATCGCGGCCTTTCAGGGTTAATGCCGGTGCGGTTCACGCATATACGCTCGGCCCGGGCGGCAGGACCAAATATCTTTCAGACTTGAAAACCGGTGACGAGGTTCTGCTTGTTGACAGCAAAGGCGGCAGCGAGGTTGCTTATCTTGGCAGGAACAAGATTGAAAAAAGGCCTATGCTCCTTGTCGAGGCGCAGGCTCAGGGGCATGTTATAAGTCTTGTTTTGCAGAATGCTGAGACGATTCGCCTTGTGAGCGATGGTGGAGATGCGGTTTCCGTAACGAAGCTCAAGGCTGGCGATAAGGTTTTGGGTTATGTTTGCGGTGGCGGCAGGCATTTCGGGATGAAGGTCGAAGAGACATTGCTTGAGAAATAGCCGGTAGTTTTGCGGGTTGGGGGCTTTTTTATAAGTAGTTCGATCGTTGGGGGTTTTTTGTGTGCTGATAGACGGATATTTGTCGGTTTTTTTCTTGATATTTTTGTGGGTGTGGTTTAGAGTAAGGCCGTTGGGGTACGTATATCTTTATTTTACCCCTTTTGGGGTAAGTGAGGAGTGTTTTGATGAGCGATCGTGGATATTTGGGCGACGAACATTCTGGTGTTGATGCTGATGGCGGCATTGCTAATCGGTCAGAGTTGGGACGTGAAAGCGCGGACAGTTCAAATCGATCTAATCCTTTCGGTAATACCAATTATAGTTTTTCTGCGAGTAAGCATCCGATTAATGAGATCATTCCTTTGACGGAAGAAGAAAAGGCGGCATTGTCGGAGTTTGGCAATTTTGCCGACGAGCAGCCGGAAAAGCAGATACCAGAGTATAATCTTGCGGATCAGATACTTGCAGCACAGCGGAATATGACTTCTTTGAAGCGTAAAGGACCCGGCGATAAGAGGGGTGAAGAGAGAGTAGTTCAGGAAATAATTGAAATACCTGCAAAAAGAAAATCATCAGCAAATTACCCGAGATTTTTTGAGGGAAATTTTTCGAAAGTTCTTTGTGATATAGTTTCCAAAGATATTGGCAGATTTTCAAGGGAGGTATATAATGAATGGGGGAACACGTTCGAAGCATGTCCGGGCTTGTTGTGGAAGGCTGGAATACTTAAAGACTGAATACACTGGGGGCAGAGTTTATCTGGGGGTCGATGTAGGATCGACGAGCAGCGACATTGTTGTTGTTGACAGTTCATTTAAGATAGTTTTTTGTGATTACCAACGTACCAATGGCAAGCCTGTAGAGACGGTTACATTGCAGCTGAGTGAGATTTTGAGTCAAATAGAGCCTTCAGATTTGGCGGGGATTGGGATTACTGGTTCAGCAGGTCGTTTGATAAGCAGGATATTGGGTGTTGGTTTTGTTAACGAGGTTCCTGCCCAGGCAGCGGCGATCGGTTATCTTTATCCCGAGATAAAAGAAGCGAGCATAATCGAGATGGGCGGGCAGGATAGTAAGCTGATTTTTGTCGCCAGAGAAGGCGGGGTAGTTAGTATTCGTGATTTTTCACTCAACAGCGTATGTGCAGCCGGCACGGGGTCGTTTCTGGATCAGCAGGCACAGCGGCTGGGAGTTGATATCGAGAATGAATTTGGCGAGCTTGCTTTGGAGAGTAAGAATGTTCCGCGGATGGCTGGGCGGTGTTCTGTATTTGCGAAAAGCGATATGATACATCTTCAGCAGCAGGCGACGCCTATGTGTGATATAGTTGCGGGGTTGTGTGCGGCATTGGCGAGGAATCTTAAGAGTAATCTTGGATGTGGGAGGAAATTTGTCAAGCCGATCATTTTTACGGGTGGAGTTGCGGCAAATATAGGTGTTGTCAGGGCGATTGAGGATGTGTTCGGATTGGCGGGCGATGAGTTTTTTGTGCCTCGTGAACATTTTTTTACCGGTGCTCTTGGTGCGGTTTTGGTTAGTAAGAGTAAGGGCAATGGCGAGCAGTTTGGGGGTTTTGAAGCGAGTAAGCTGGAAAAATATCTCAACGATCGGGGTTTGGGACTCAAGGGGGCTAAGCGAAGGGAGCGGCTTGAGGTTCCTGTTTTTGGGGTTCCGGCGAGCCGGGTTTATAGTGAGTTGTTAGAAGGTGGGACCGAGCAGTTAGGGGTTTATATCGGTTTGGATGTTGGTTCGATAAGTACCAATGTGGTAGTGATGGATGAGGAGCGTAGGATATTATCGAAGGCTTATTTGATGACGGCGGGTAGGCCGTTGGAGGCGATAAAGGAGGGGTTGTCGATTGTCGGCAGGGAGGTTAGTGGTAAGGTTAGGGTTTTGGGGGCGGCGAGTACGGGATCGGGTAGGTACTTGACTGGTGATTTTATAGGTGCGGATGTTGTTATTAATGAGATTACGGCACAGGCGGCGGGTTCTCGGATAGTGAATCCGGATGTTGATACGATATTTGAGATAGGCGGACAGGATAGCAAATATATATCGCTGGAAAACGGGGTTGTTGTCGATTTTGAAATGAATCATGCTTGTGCGGCGGGGACGGGGTCATTTCTTGAAGAACAGTCGCAGAGGCTTGGTTTGAATATAAAGGATGAATTTTCCGATCTGGCCTTTAAGAGCAGTGCACCGATACGGCTTGGTGAGCGATGTACGGTTTTTATCGAGTCGGATCTTTTGAGCTATCAGCAGCGCGGGGCAAAAACAGAGGACCTTGTGAGCGGATTGAGTTATTCGATAGTTGCTAATTATCTCAATCGCGTGGTCGGGCGGAGGAAGATAGGTGATAATATATGTTTCCAGGGCGGGACGGCGTTTAATAAGGCGGTTTGGGCTGCATTTGAGAAGGTTACGGGTAAGCCGATCCGTGTGGTTGATCATCATGAGGTAACAGGTGCGCTTGGTGCGGCGAGTATTGCGGCAGAGCATATGAAATTGGTGAGTAATGAGGGAGGTCAGAAATGTGAGAGTAAATTTAAGGGTTTTGATAACCTGATCGGGGCGGATTATAAGATCGAGACTTTTGTTTGTGAGCATTGTGCGAATAATTGTGAGATCAAGAAGGTTGAACACGCAGGGTCGGAGCCGCTGTATTACGGCAGCCGGTGTGACAGGTATAATTTGAAGAAAAAGACAAATAAGAGCAACGGCTTTGATGCTTTTGGTTATCGTGAGCGAAAACTTTTTGAATATGCAGGTTTGGGAGGGAAAGGTGAAAAAACTGTCGAGGGTTCTGTGAAGATAGGGATTCCGATGACTTTGATCAGTTGGCAGCTTTTGCCGCTGTTTTCGCAATTTTTTAAGAGCCTTGGATTTGAGGTTATTGTTTCGGGGAAGACAAATCACGGGACAATTTTCAAGGGTTTAGAGTCGGTGACGAGCCAGATTTGTTTTCCGGTGAAGGTTGCTTACGGCCATGTTGCGGAGCTGGTGGAAAAGGGAGTGGATTATATATTTGTGCCGAGTATCGTTTCTATGACGGCGAGTTTTGAAATAAATAAGCATAATCAATTGTGTCCTTATGTTCAGTCGCTGCCATATCATATTGCGGCGGCTTTTGAGGGTAAGCTGGGAAAGAGTGAAATTCTTAGCGTGCCTATGAGGCTGGGAAGTGGAGAGAGGCAATTGATAAAGAGTTTTGTGGAGCTTGGGAAGAAGTTAGGTGTTTCTGCAGGGGATGTGAAAAAGGGTATTAAAAAGGCGTTTTTTGCACAGGATGGGTTTGAAGAGGATATCAGGCGCAAGGGTGTGGAGATATTGAATGGGACAGCAGATACAGAGAGATTGTTTGTTATTGTTTCGCGGCCTTACAATGGGTGCGATGAGGGTGTTAATCTGCAGGTGGTTAAAAAGCTGAGGTCGCTGGGCGTGAATACGATACCTATGGATATGCTCAATCTCGGCGGGGCGGAGCTGGGGGATGATTCGCTGCATCGGGATGTTTATTGGAGTTACGGCCAGAAGATATTGCGGGCGGCAGAGATAATAAAGAGGGATGATCGTCTTTTTGCGATCTATCTGTCTAATTTCGGTTGCGGCCCGGACTCGTTCTTGCAGACATTTTTTAAGGATATGATTTCGAAAAAGCCGAGTTTGCAGCTTGAGCTGGATGAGCATTCTGCGGATGCGGGTTTGATAACGAGGCTTGAGGCATTTCTGGAGAGTCTGAAGCATTATAAGGGTTGCGGTGGTCGGGATTGTGATAAAAAGCGGTTGGCTGTTCGGGGTAAATCATCAAAGCGTAAGTTGTTTATACCTTATATGAGTGATTGTTCTTACGGTGTGGCTGCGAGTTTCAGGGCGTTTGGTCAGCCGGCAGAGGTGATGAATTTGGCGGATGAAAAGACTTTATTGAAAGGTAGGCGTTTTACGACGGGTAAGGAGTGTTTGCCTTGTGCTATCACGAGCGGTGAAATGCTTGACGTAATTGATAAAAGCAGTTTGAGTCCGGAGAGAATAGCGTTTTTTGTACCTGGCGGCTGTGGCCCCTGCAGGTTCGGGATGTATAACCATATGCATCGGCTGATACTCGGGTTTGCGGGGGCTGGCGAGGCTAAGGTTTTTTCGCCGAATCAGGACACGGACTTTTATATGCAATTGTTAAGTGATCTGAAGGGGCGGGATAAGATAGTTTTTATGAGGTCGGTCTGGATGGCTGCAGGGGGGATAGATTTGCTGCATAAGCTGTTTTTGAAAATACGGGGTTATTGTAAATATCCAGAGCAGGTGCAGCAGGTTTACGAGAGGTCACTTGCTAAGTGGGTAAAGGGTATTGAGGGTCGTTTGTCGATGGGAGAGATGGTTGGTTTGATGGAGTCGATCTCGGAGGATTTTGGTGGCTTGGATGTTGATAGTATTATTCGCAAGCCGATGGTAGGAATTGTCGGCGAGATATATGTTCGCAATCACCCGTTTGCCAACGGTAATATTGTCAGGCGACTTGAGAAATTAGGTGCGGTATGTCAGGTGGCATCGCTTGCAGAATGGATATACTATACGAATTTTACGCGTATAAGGAAAGCGGTGGAGCAGAGATATTGGAAGGATTTGCTTGTTAACAAGATTCAGGACAGAAGTCAGCACTGGATAGAAAAGAAACTTGGTGAACCGCTTGAGCGAAGGTTTGGTGAGCTTTGTGATGGCAAGATAGAGGATGTGCTTGAGATGGCGAGTCCATATCTGGATGACAGTTTTGAGGGTGAAGCGGTTTTGAGTGTTGGTAAGATAATTGAATTTCATCGTCAGGGTTTTGGTGGGGTGGTGAATGTTATGCCTTTCGGATGCATGCCGTCAACTATAGTGAGTTCGGTGACAATGGCAGTTAGCCGGGACTGTGGGAATATGCCTATATTGAATATCAGTTTTGACGGGCAGGAGGATCCGAGTCTTGAGACGCGTTTGGAGGCATTTGTCGGACAGGTGAGACAAAAGAAAAATAGTGTAAAAAGTATTGCCGAGATAGCGGGGGCGGGTTTTTAAGTTGTAAATTGTTTAGATGCGGAGTAAGGCAATGAAAAAAGTTATGACAAAAATTAAGCTAAAAGAATTGATGCCCTTTTTGCCTGAGAGGGTTATTTGGTTGTCAGGAAAATTACTTGTCAGGATATTTTCGATTATTTTTCTTGTGGTGGTAATGCTTCTTTGTTCGATGGCATGGCATACGTGGAGGACGAGCAGATATTTGAGAAGAGAGGAAATAAGGCACTATAATATGGGGATGAGGATATCTACGATCAGGTATCTTGACGAGCTTCTTTCGATGTATGCCCGGATGGGGGCAGTGACAGGTGATGATAAATGGAAAAATCATTATGATATTTTTGAGAGACAACTTAATGAAGATGTCGAGAAAATAAGGGGTTTATTTGATTTTGTAGATTCTCTTGACAGAATTGAGGCGAGCCATTCACGGTTGAAAGCGGTTGAATCGGGGGTATTTGAATTGGCAGCGGAGGGTAATTATCAAGAGGCGATAGCTCTGATCGAGAGTAAGCTTTATAAGGTTGAAAAGCAAATATCCAGAGAAGCGGTAAATCGGCTTTACGAAGTTTTTTACGCCAAGGAACAGTCTCGATTGGATAAGGAGAGGAGTTATGCATTTTTTTCGATAGTCCTTACAGCCGGTTCGGTTGTCCTTGTGGTGATCGGGTGGGTATTTGCATTGAGGTTATTGAAGGATTATTTATACGAGCGGAAGCAGACAGAAGAGAAATTGAGGGCTTCTGAAGAAAAGTATCGAGTTTTGTTCGAGGCGAATCCCCATCCGATGTGGGTTTATGGTGTTGAGAGTCTGAAGTTTTTGGCAGTTAATGATACGGCAGTAGAAGCTTATGGATACAGCAGGGAAGATTTTTTTTCCATGACGATAAAGGATATCCGCCCCGAAGAAGATGTAGATGACTTGCTCAAGAGCATATCGAAGCTAAAAAGCGGGGTGGACTTTGGGGGGGTATGGCGTCACAGGAAAAAAGACGGGACAGTATTTTATGTAGAAACGACAGCCCACGGGATTGAATTTGAGGGCAGGAGAGCTGAAATGGTTTTGGTGATCGATGTTACAGATCGTAAGGAGATCGAGGAGTTTTTGCTTGAGGAGAGAAATCTTCTGCGGACGCTGATAGATAATATACCGGATTATATTTTTGTGAAAGATATAGACAAGAAATTTATCATAGCAAATAAATCGACGGCAAAGCTTATGGGGGCAGAAAATCCTGATCAGCTTTTGGGTAAGACGGATGCAGATTTTTACCCACAAGAAAAGGCCTTAGAGTATAGCGGGGACGAGGAAAAAGTTCTTGCAGAACAAAAATCCTTGATAAATAAAGAAGAATCTGCAAGAGGCCCTGATGGGAATATAAGGTGGTATTTGACTACTAAGACCCCACTCTATGATAGAAAAGATAAATTAATTGGACTCGTAGGTATTGGCAGAGACGTAACAGAGCTTAAAAAGAAGGAGAACGAGCGGCTGCAACTGTTAAAGACATTGGCATTGAAGAATAAGGACCTTGAGTCGATAATATATGTCGCATCGCACGATCTTCGTTCGTCGCTGGTAAATATTCAGGGTTTCAGTAAGGAATTAAGTGACAGTTGTAATGTTGTCCAGACAGAGCTGGATAATATGGGTTTGTTAGATAAGACAGGGACGGCTGTGGAGAAGTCCTTGAGAGAGGATATTCCAGAGTCTCTCGGTTTTATCCAGCTTAGTGCCAACAGGCTTGATATGCTTCTTAACGGGCTTTTGCGGCTTTCTCGTCTTGGCCGTGCGGCGATATCGATTGAAGTACTGGATATGAATGCGTTGATCAAAAATATAGTTGATTCGATGGAATACAGGATCAAAGAATTCGGGATCGAAGTAGTGATCGAAGTTCTTCCTATCTGTCTTGGCGGTTATACACAGATAAGCCAGGTTTTTTCAAATTTGATAGATAATGCGATAAAGTACAAAGAACCATCACGAAAGGCGGTTGTTCATATTTCCGGTTACCAGCAGGAGGACAGGAGTATTTACTGTGTGGAGGATAACGGCATCGGTATAGCTAAGGATTATCAGGATAAGATATTTGAGATATTTCACCAGCTTGAACCGGGGAGATTTGAAGGTGAGGGTTTGGGTTTGACGATAGTTCGTAGGATACTTGAAAGGCATAACGGCGATATCTGGCTTGAGTCTGAGCCGGGTCAGGGGAGCAAGTTTTATGTCTCCCTTGAAAAAGTAAAATAGAAAAAGGGGAAAATTATGGATAAAGAAACATTGTTATTGGTAGCAGAAGACGATGACGGTCATTTTTCATTGATAAAGCGAAATCTTGAACGTGCGGGTATTCGGAACGAACTGGTGCGTTTTAAGGATGGGCAGGAGGTTCTGGATTATCTCTTCGGGCAAGACGGTGTGAAATCGAGCGGGCGGGCGAGGAAATATCTTCTTCTTCTTGATATAAAGATGCCGAAGATAGATGGGATAACCGTACTGGAGAGGATAAGACAGGATGAGGATATGAAAAAGATGCCGGTAATCATAGTTACGACAAGCGATCAGAGTCCGGAGATCGATAGATGTCACGAGCTTGGAACGAGCGTTTATGTTGTCAAGCCGACAGATTATGAAGATTTTGGTGATGCTATTCAGAAGATAGGGCTTTTTTTGTCGGTTGTCAGAATCCCAAAGATTTAGTGGGGATACGATGGATACAAACGATGTTATATTAATAGCGGAAGATGATCAGGGGCATTTTGAGCTTATCAAAAGGAATCTGTGGCGCAGCTGTGTTGATAACGAGATAATTAACTTTAGAGACGGTCAGCAGGTTCTGAATTTTCTGTTTATGAAGAATGGTTGTATGAAAAGAGAACCAGGGAGGGGATATATTCTGCTGCTTGATATAAGGATGCCTAAGGTTGATGGGGTTGAGGTACTTAAAAGGATGAAGTCAGATAGCCAGCTTTGTAAGATACCGGTAATAATGCTTACGACTACCGATGATGTTTTAGAGATTAGCAGGTGTTATGATTTGGGCTGCAGTTTTTATATTGTTAAGCCTGCTGATTACAGCCGATTTATGGAGGCGGTTGAGAATCTTGGCAGGTTTATTTCCTTAGATGGTCTTCGTCTGCCGAAGATAGGTGAGTAGAAGTACAAATCAGAAATTCATTTTGCAGTTTCAAAAAGCAATTTTAAAATCATTTAAATCGGGATTGAATGGTATGTCATCTTGCACAATTTTTTGAATGTAAGCTTGAAATGTGTCCTTTAAGTCATTTATGCAATCTTCGATGTCTTGGGAGTATCCTTGTGCGACCATTTCTACGGAGCCGTCCGGTAAGTTTCTGACGTGGCCTGTGATCAGGTTTCTTTTTGCTATGTTAAGGGCTGTAAAACGGAAGCCGACGCCCTGAACGCGTCCGATAAATGTTATTTTTTCCGCAATTTTCATCATTTATATCTCCGCACAAGTTTTATGTTACTATATAGGGATATTTTTTTTATTTCAAGTGTAGAAGATGATAATTTTGGTTCACTCGAAATAAGAATTAGCATATAATCAGTTTTTTGAAATTTTTTTGAATTATTTTAATATGAAAATAGATGAACGAATATACGAGATAGGCACATATGCGGCAGGTTCTTTTTCTCTTGCTGAGGTTCTTGACAAGCTGGCAGAGGCGGCTGTGAAGATAACGCTGGTGAAGGCTTGCTCTATCCGTTTGCTTGACGAGGCGAGCGGTGATCTGAAGATGCGAAGCACTTACGGACTCAGTGACGAATACCGCAATAAGGGCGTTGTTTCCAAAGAAGACGAGGTAATAAAGAAAGCTTTTGACGGCGAGGCGATGGTTCTCGACGATATGCGGGTTGACAAGCGTGTAAAGTATAGAGAGGCAGCGACCAGAGAGGGTTTGGTAAGTCAACTTACGGTGGCGATGAAATTCAGGGATAAACCTATCGGTGTGCTTAGGATTTACAGCCCGGAGCCCAAGAGGTTTAACGAGAACGATATATCTTTAGCCAGGGCCGTTGCCAGCCAGTGTGCGATAGCGATTACCAATGCGAGGTTGTATTCAGAGGCTATAGAGGGTAGTCGTATTGCAGAGCA
The DNA here is from genome assembly GCA_016782755.1 of Phycisphaerae bacterium. Lineage (GTDB taxonomy): Bacteria > Planctomycetota > Phycisphaerae > Sedimentisphaerales > Anaerobacaceae > BS750m-G65. The sequence goes on from JADHXY010000045.1 coordinate 12,613, forward strand.
GGTTCGATTAGCGGGGATAATACAGCGTCGTATGATCCCGGAAGCGGCACCGGTAATCGAGGGTCTGGATATCGGTGCGACTTATGTTCCCTGTTTTGAGGTTGGCGGGGATCTTTATGATTTTTTTAAGATCGGGGAAAATCATCTTGCGATAGGTATTGCGGATGTGATCGGTAAGGGTCTTCCTGCGGCGATAATGATGAGTTCGTTTCGGGGAGTTGTTAAGGCGTATTTCGATTGTGCCTATAACGAGGAGGAATTTTCGCCGCTGGTTAAGAAGTTTAATTCTTTTGCGTGTGATGAGTGCCGGGATGGGGAGTTTATAACGTTTTTCAATTCGGTGATAGATTATAAAAATTGGCGGTTGAATTATTGCAATTGCGGTCATGAGCCGACGATTCTGATTCGTGATGGCGGAGTTATCGATCTTGATAAGGGCGGCCTTGTTCTTGGCGTTGACAGGGGGGCTGATTACGAGACAGGGTGTCTAAAATTGAAGAAGGGCGATTGTTTGATCTATTATACTGATGGTCTGATCGACGCACAAAATTATGATGGTGATATCTGGACACGCGAGCGGATGCTGGAAGCGGCTATGAAATTTATTGATTGTCCGGCAGATCAGATGATAAATAATATCCTTGCTTATCGAAGAAGGTTTGTAGGATTAGCAAAACAGATAGACGATACGAGTATAATTATCGTGAAGGTGAATGCGGAGATTTAGAGGCGGCAAATAATGGCATCGATGATAATAACGATAGACGGCCCAGCTGGCAGCGGAAAGAGCACTGTCGCAAGGGAGCTTGCCGAGAGGATAGGTGCGGTATTTCTTGATACGGGCGCGATGTACAGGGCGGTGACATTAGCAGCTGTCGAAAAAGGGCTGGATATGTCGAGCGAGCAAGAGCTGATGAGTGTTTTTGATACGGACAAATTTGAGTTCAAATCAAGCGACTCCGTGATGCGAGTCTGGATAAATGGTATTGAGGTAACGGAAAATATCCGGAGCGTTGAGCTTACCGCAAAAGTTAAAGCCGTAGCCGCCTGTGGAAAGGTTAGAGAGAGGCTCGTTGATATGCAGCGGGAATTTGCACGTAAGCATGAAAGGGTCGTAACCGAAGGCAGAGATCAGGGGACAGTGGCTTTTGCGGATGCTGATTTTAAGTTTTTTCTTGATGCCAGTGTCGCCCAGCGTGCGAAGAGGCGATTTCTGGAGTTGTCGGCGAAGGGAGAGCAGGTTGAGATCAAGCAGATACAATCAGCGATAGAGGTTAGAGATGCCAATGACATGAGCAGGACGGCTGGGCCTTTGAA
>JADHXY010000046.1 GCA_016782755.1 Phycisphaerae bacterium
TTCAACTGTGCAGAGAACGCCAGTTTTCAGCGGCTGAAAGCCTGCTTCGTAAATTGTTGCGAATTCAAGTGTAACTTCATCGGTACCAAGACCAGCGAGTACACCAGGATCACCAGCAACACCAAGAGGTGTATAATTGACATTGGCCCAGTTAGGATTGCCAGCATCAATGTTATCACGGAAGCTTCCCGGGAAAATACCGTAGCCAAGACCACTTCCATCGCTGAAACCCTTCTTAGCAGGTGTCACTGATACAATCACACCAGCATCGACAGTTACATCGATACCAAAAGTAGCAACATTGGCATCCGTTGAATCGTAGCCAATTGTAGCTGTGCCGTCAGCGTTATCTGTTACACTAACGGTCACACCAGCCATAGCAGGAACAGCCATAGCCAGCAAAGCCATTAAAAATAATACTTTTTTCATTGTCTTTTCCTTTCCATATCTTTTCTTCAGTACAACATCCAGAGCAACACACTCTGAAATACTTTGGTTTCAAATAAAACTAAGGACTCAACACCTCCTCCCGCCAGCGAAACCAAAAAAGGAATGGGAAATACTTTCGATCATCCCTAAACCGACAGGACTATTCGGAATAACTTATCGCCCGTTTCCTCCTTTCTCGCACTGGTGCGAAAGAATAAGCTGTTTCCAGCCTTTAATCACCTACTTAGAACTTACCAAAAACCAAACAGTAAATCAAGGAAAAAATCTCTTTAAATCGCAAAAATAAGCCTTTTTGTATTATTCCAATAAAAATAAGGTTATCAGCCCAGAAAACCAGAAAAATAGCGGAATTTTTTGAAAAAAACAAGAAAATTTCAAAAAAAACCTAAAAAAAATACCAATTGTTAATACTGGTAACATGGATAATATAGGGTATTCGTTTTTCAACCCGAGTGCCCCGTTTAGGTGGGAAACAGGCGGTTTAGGCGTAGCAGAAGCGATGAATAAAGAAAATTTTTGACAAACCAAGGAGGAATTAATAAAATCGCCGCTGCTGTGCGGAGAAAAATACGCTTGGTGTTGCACTTGATGGTTGGATTTTGGGTTAGTCGTTGAAATCTATGGTGTAGTCGCTGCTGAAGTCTTTTATTTTAAAATTTTCTTTGTCGAGTTGATTTGGTGTTTCGGATGTTCGATTTTCGCATGTCGGCGCGGTTTCGGTGTCGGTTTGGTTTTGTTGCTGGGTGGTTTGGGTTTTATTTTCTTCGGTTGGTTGCGGCTGAGAGTTTGTGTTTGGGGTTCCGTTGAGGAGGTATTCTGCGACCATAGAATAATCAATTGCTCCGTTGCATTCGGGTTCGTATTCGAAAATTGTCTTACCGTAACTTGGTGCTTCGGCGAGTTTTATGTTTCTCCTGATGTGAACGGGTATTACATTTGCTTGTGACCAGGGGAGGTCTGTTTGTCTTGCTTTCTGTAGGAAATTTTGGATGTCGGCTTTAACTTCGCCTGAGAGGGAGGTTCTTGAATCGAACATGCAAAGCAGTATGGCTTTTACCTTTAGCTGGGGGTTTATTCTTTTGTTTACAAGCTGCACGGTTTGGAGGAGTTTTCCGAGTCCCTGCAGAGCGAGGAAATGCGGCTGAAGCGGGATGATTATTTCATCGCTGGCGGCTAATGCGTTTAGTGTTAGCAGTCCGAGCGATGGGGCGCAATCGACGACCATATAGTCGAAGCTGTCGGATACTTCATTCAGGGCTTCTTTGAATATAATCTCTCGACCGACGACGCTGACGAGCTCGCTTTCTGCACCGACAAGATCAATGTTCGCTGGCAGCAGCCAGAGATTTTCTCTTGCCTCGATGATCTGGTCCTTGATTGATTCTGATTGGGTGAGTACCTTATATGATCCCTGATGTGTGGTTTCGGGGTTGCAGCCGAGGTGTATTGTCAGGTGTGCCTGCGGGTCGAAATCAACTGCGAGTACCCTTTCCCCCATTCTGGCAAGAGCGGCTGAGATGTTGACGACGGATGTGGTTTTTCCGACCCCGCCTTTTTGATTTAGTACGGATATTTTTTTCATTTAACCATCCTGGTTTTCTTTCTGGTCGTTTTCTAATTTTTTCAGTATCGCATCGAGGACACCGTTTACGAACCCCGGTGCTTGCAGTGAGCTGAATTTTTTCGCAATCTCTATGGCCTCGTTTATGACGACTTTTGCGGGGATATCGGGGCAGTATTTTAACTGGTAAACGCTGAGTCTTAGAATACTTTTATCAACCATTGAAATCCTTGAAAGCTCCCACTTTATTGCCGCTTGTTTTATAAGACTGTCGCATTGTGAGAGATTTTCCCAGAGACCATTAACCCATTTGGCAGCCATCTGGCATATTGCAGGATTCGTTTCGTTTTCGGCGAAGAAAGCATTTATAAAATCAAGTGAATCTTTGCCTTGCACGTCAAGTTGACATGCAGCCTGCATTGCCAATTCCCTGGCTCTTGTTCTCTTATCCACTTTTCAACCTTTCAGAGTACTATCGCGGTGCATTGTTTTTATATTTGTTCTAAAACATTTGCAGTTTCCATTGCGGTCAATGCGGCATCGGCTCCGGCATTACCCATCTTTGTTCCGGCTCTCTCAATTGCCTGTTCGATAGACTGGCAGGTAAGAACGCCGAAAGCGACGGGAATGACGGCTTCATAGTTTAGCTGGCCTATGCCTCTTACGACCTGCTGGCAGACGTAGTCGTAGTGCTGGGTCTGCCCTTTGATAACGGCACCGAGGCAAAGAACAGCGGTGAATTTTTTGGAGTCAACGAGTTTTTTTGCGGCTATGGTAAGCTCGCAGGCACCGGGGACCCATACGACTTCAATCTGATCATCTGAGGCGCCGTGCCTTTGGAGGCAGTCGATCGCTCCGCCGAGCAGCCTTGAAGTAATGAATTCGTTGAATCTGCTTATTACAATAGCGTATTTGCCTTTTCCGGCAGTCAGGTTACCTTTTATATGCTTGATCATTTGATCTCTCCGAAACTATTTATTTTTCAGCACACAGTTAAAGTGTGCATATTATAAGACCTGTTTGGCTTTTTTTCCAGAAAAACACTTGCCGAGCTTTTAATTGTCAGAGCCGTCAGGGTCTTCTGCTATTCTTAAGGTTTTTAATTATAAGGGGTTATGGTGTTTATTGCCAGAAAAAAAATTGTTTTTGTAATAATATTGGGCAGGGGTTTTTGGTGCGGGTTAGGGGGTAGGGGGTTTTTGGCGATAATTATAAAGGTATTAGTTGTTTATTGGAAAAGACCATGTTATTCGAAGATAGCGGATTTAGTTCTTACGATTCAGCCGGTGAGAAAGCCCAGCGTGCGTACGAATTGTATGAAGACGGTGATTACCGGCAGTCGCTTTTGTATATTGAGGAAGCTATCAAATCGGACCCGACCAATAGCAGTTTGCATTTTAATAAGGGGCTTACATTTGATTCACTGGGGCAGTTCGAGAGGGCAATCGAGGGATACGAGGCGGCGAGTGAGCTTGCTGGTTACGATCTGGAAATATTGAATTGCATCGGGGTGAATTATATGCGAATAGGTCAGCACGACAAGGCCATTGAGTATTTTGAAAACATGTCGGCTATGGATCCGATGTATGAGCCGTCTTACTGTAACCGAATAATTGCCTATTGCGAGATCGGCAAGCACGATCTTGCGGAGCAGATGTTTTATATGGCCCAGCAGATAGACGAAAATTGCCCGATGTGTTTTTATAATATCGGTAACTGTTTTTTTGCTAAGGGTGAATATGAGAAGGCGAAATATTGCTGGCAGCGTGTTTTGGAGCTTGACGAGGAGCATCCGCAGATAAATTACCGGATAGGGCAGAGCTGCTGGTGCGGAGGTGAGCTTGATAAGGCGAAGGAATACATGTTTGCAGAGATCAGGCAAAATCCCGCAGATATAGAAGTGATAAGGGATATCGGCCTTGTTCTTTTTGAGAAGGGGGAGATAAATTCGGCATGCGAAAAATTTCACCGGATTCTTGAATTTGACGACGGTTGCGGTCTGGCACATTATTATCTTGGTGAGATTTATCTTTGTAAGCAAAAGCTGGATAAGGCGAAGCAGCATTTTGAAAAGGCACTCGAGCTTGACAGGGAGATAGTCGGGTGCAGGTATCGGCTGGCGCAGCTTGAATTTGAATCAGGTGACGAGAGGGCGGCTTTGAGGCTGCTGCGAGGAGAGCTTGATTTATCTCATGAAGACGCGGATATGTTTGTGTCGATGGGTTCGATGTTTATGATTTTTGGAGATTTCGATTGTGCGACTCATTGCATGGTTCGAGCGGTTGGGATAGATGGAGACAATGCTAAGTGTTATTATTATCTTGGTTTGATAAGTGCGATCAGGGATCGTAACGATGATGCGTGTGACTTTTTTGATCAGAGTTTAGAGCTTGATCCTGATAATGTGTCGGTTTTGCGTGATTATGCTATTGTTCTGTTGAAGATGAAAAAACCTCTGCGTGCTGCGAGGCTTCTTTCGGCGGCAGTTGAGCTGGCACCTGATGACAGGCAGCTTAAGGCGATATCAGTAACGGCGAAAGTTGCAAGCGGCAAGCAGTATCTTGGCAGGATAGCCAAAAAGATGACAGTAAAATAAAAAGGCTTATTGGGAAGTGGAGCTTTTTTTTGTGTCAATTCAATTGTTGATTTTGCATATCTTTAGATTTTTGCTACAATCGAGTCATGGATAAGAACCTTAAAAATTTCAGTTATGCTCAGATATCTGAGCTGCTGGCTTCTATTGGCGAGAAAAGCTATCTTGGCGGATATATATTCAGCTTTATTCACCAGAAGGGCGTTAGTGACATTGAGGATATAAGCCCTTTGAGTAAGCGGCTGCGAGAAAAGTTAGCAGGTGCTGGTTATTTTATATCAGAGCTTAAGATTGCCGAGAAGTTGCAGGATGCCGACGGAACGATGAAGTATGTTTTCGATCTTGGAGATGGCAATTTTATTGAGTCAGTATTGATTCTGGATGATAGCAGGGTGACGGTATGTGCATCAACGCAGGCCGGGTGCGGTATGGGCTGTTCATTTTGTGCGACGGCGAAGATAAAGTTTCGTAGAAATCTCAGCTGTGCGGAGATATTGGATCAGCTGTACCTTATCGAGAGGGACGGCAGCAAGGTTAGCAATGTTGTTTATATGGGTATGGGCGAGCCGTTTGCAAATTACGATAATGTGATGGCTTCTGTCGGGTTGCTCAATAGCAGCAAGGGTCGGAATCTTGGTATAAGGCATATAACGATAAGTACGTGCGGCTTGGTTGATGGTATCGAGCGGTTTAGCCGTGAGGAATTGAAGCCGCGATTAGCGGTGTCACTGAATGCGGCTAATGATAAGCTGCGTTCGGAGATAATGGCGGTAAATCGTAAATACGGGCTGGGGGAATTGCTGGTAGCGGTGCGGGATTATCAGCGGCTAACCGGTCAGCGGGTGACATTTGAGTATGTGATGATGAAAGGTGTTAATGACAGCGATGATGATGCGGCGAGACTGGTGAGGTTAGTGCGGGGGATAAGGTGCAATGTTAATCTTATCGAGTATAATGCACATCCCGGCTGTAAGTACGAGGCGTCGGGGGCGGAGAGGATCAAGAGTTTTGCAAAAGTGCTGGAGAGTAGCCGGGTTGAGGTTGTAATGCGTTTTAAGCGTGGTCGTGGTATCAATGCGGCCTGCGGTCAGCTTGGTTCCAGCCGACAAAATGGCGGGAAGACAAACAGGCCTGATTAATTTTCAAGTCTTTCGGCGGTTGTTTTAGCGGCAGTTCCACAGGTACATCAGCTGCGGTGTTGAGAGCTGGTGGAGAGTTTTGCGGTCGAGCTTCAAGCTGGAACTTTGCTGCGAGGTAAGCATATCGTAGAATGAGGGGGTCTTTTTGTATTCGACGACTTTCGCATCTTTTATCTTTGCCATTTGCTTTGCGGTTTCAATGCAGTCATCGAGGTAGCCGATCTGGTCTATGAGTCCTTCTTCGAGAGCGAGGGGAGCGGGGAAGATACTTCCATCGGCGAGGGTTGCGAGCTTTTGGGGGTCGAGGGATGGTCGACCTTGTTTTATGACATCGAGAAATCTCTGAAATGCGGGGGTGATAATGCGGTCGGTGAGGTATTGTTTTTGTTCTGGTGTTGGCGGTGAGAATGCGCTTGGCCAGTCCTTTTTTTCTCCGGATTTTATAATGACGGGCATGATGCCAAGCTTGTTTTCGAGCAGTTCCTGCAGGACAAAGTAGCCCATGATGACACCTATCGAGCCGGTGATGGCGGTGGGTTCTGCGACTATTTTGTCTGTTGCAACGGCAGAATAATATCCGCCGGATGCAGCGAGAGACTGCATGAAGGCGATAACGGGGATGTTGGTTTGGAGTTTGAATTTTTTAATCTGGTTGTTGATCTGGTCGCTGGCTGAGACGGTACCGCCGGGAGAGTTTATTTTGAGTATGAGTGCCTTTAGGGATTTGTCCTTTTTTAGCATTTTTAGCTGTTGAGTGATATCGTCAGATTGTTGGTTATCGATCATTCCGTTGAGGTTAATTATTGCGATCTTTCGGTTTTGTGGTCCGGGCTCGATAGTGGTTTCTTCGTAGTCGGAAATGTGTCCGGTAGCTAAAAAGGCAATTATTGCGATGATGACGAGAAGAAAGATGAAATTTGCAAATACGGAGAGGCCGGTAAAAAGTCCCCAGAGGATTTTCCAGAAGCTGGATTTTTTATTTTTTTGCGTTGAGCCGGAAACAGTTGTTTGCGGCTGTTGATTTTCGTTATTGTTTTCAAATTCCATGATATACCCTCTAATTAATAATTATTAATGATAGTACAGCCGATGCTAATGTCAAATTATTCTTTTGGAATTGTTGCAGTATCTTATGGTATGTGAAAAAAATACAGGAAACCGCCCGTTCGAATTTGCTCAGCTGCCTTTGGGAAGAGGCTATACAAAAATGTGCCTGAAAATCAAGATGCACCTTATTACCGGTAAATACTTCTAAAACAGTTGATTGTATGCACCGTTTGGGTTATAATCCGTTTTTTAATTGAATTTCATTGAGATCGTTTATGAAAGATAAATTGGCACAGCAATTCGAGGCATTAAAGCGTGGTGCGGTTGAAATTTATAATGGACATGAGCTTGCCGAAAGACTTGCCTTAGCCGCTAAGCAAGGCAAACAGCTAAGGGTTAAGCTCGGCCTTGACCCTACAAGCCCCGATATTCACCTCGGCCATACGGTCGTATTGAGAAAAATGAGACAGTTTCAGGACGCAGGCCACAAAGCGGTGCTCATTATAGGAGATTACACAGCAAGGATCGGAGACCCGACCGGACGAAATTCGACTCGCCCCATACTCACGCCGGAACAGATAAGGCAAAACGCAGAAACTTATTTTGAGCAAGCCGGAAAAATTCTCGACACAACCAAGCAAAAGCTTGAAGTCCGCTATAACAGCGAATGGCTCACGGATTTACGGCTGGCGGATATAATTCAATTAACCGGAACCATGACGGTTGCCAGAATGCTCGAAAGAGACACTTTTGAGATCAGATACAAAAAAGGTGATCCGATTGGCATCCATGAATTCTTATATCCGCTTATGCAGGGCTATGACTCCGTTTGTATTAAAAGCGATGTCGAGTTGGGCGGAACGGATCAGACTTTTAATAATCTCGTTGGAAGGGACCTTCAAAGGCTAAACGCTCAGCCGCCGCAGATCGTTATTACGATGCCTATATTGGTCGGTCTTGACGGCAAAGAAAAGATGAGTAAGAGCAAGGGTAATTATATCGGGGTTACTGATAAGCCAGCCGATATGTTTGGTAAAGTCATGAGTATTTCCGATGAGATGATGGAAAATTATTTTACTCTCCTGACCGATGTTCCAAAGGAAAAAGTTGCCCAGCTGATCGATCCTGAAAAAACACACCCCAAAGAAGCCAAAATTACCCTGGCTAAAATGATAGTGACCCAGTTTTATAACGATGCAACCGCTCAATTGGCGGCTGCCGAATTTGAAAAGGTCTTTGCAAAGGGTCAGCTGCCAGATGATATGCCGGTCATCGAGATCTCTGCTGAGCCGGTTATGGCAAGCAAGCTTCTGTTGATTTGCAAACTGGTTTCGTCCGGCTCAGAGGCAAAGAGAATGATAAAACAGTCGGCTGTTAGTATTGATGGTAAAAAAATTAATGACCCCAATCTTGAGATCATTCCAGCGGACGCAATGGTCATACAGGTTGGCAAAAGAAGATTTGCTAAAATAAAGGTGGGCTGAAAATGAAATTGCCGCAAATAAAAAATGGTGAAAAATACGTTAGTCTATATGTTGTAGATTTTGGAGACCATTGCGGAGTCGGTTTTACCGGCTGCGAAGTTGAAGAGCTTTTAGAAAGTGAAAAATACGCAGACGTTAAGGTTTACAAAATACACAATGCATATCCAGACGGCAGAATGGAACTTAAAGGCGTAAGGGCTGAAACATTTTCACTTGAAAGTGGGATGTTCTTTTATGCCGCCGACCAGCGAACAGCCGACAGAGATTACAATTCCCTTGTCGCTTTGGCAATTCGAACTCAGCCGCCATGCCGTGCTAAAGTCCAGCTTGCAAAACTTGCCGACGATAAATTCGTAACAGCTTATATTTATCCAGCCGAGTATGATGATGAGATATCCAAATGGCTCCTTGATGGTGAATACAGGGCTGCCGGCTTTGCGGAAGGGGGGATCAGCGTAATTGAAGGTTATTATGCAGCCAAGCCGGAGATAATCGAGACACACCAGTTGTTTGGTTCCAGTGATGATATTAGCAGAACCGGACAAGAGCTTTTCACTAATCTCAAAGTAGCTGTTCAGCGTTAATGGTCTTAGAAAAAAATCATGGCACATTATGCATTTGAAAAAAGGTATCAATTCGTTACTGGGTTATTTGGCAGCACTTGTTTTTCCGCTTTTTAGAAAGGCCGCTAAGCCATCTCCGAAAGATTTTAAAAAATTAGATTTTCCCTCTGCCACACAAAAAATGGGGGTCAGATTTACCGAAAAGCTCCGTGACAAATTCAGATCCAGATGGATAAAGAAGTCATAATATGCGAAACAGCTTTTTGCGAGAGGCTCGATAAAATAAATGTATGACATGACCGAAACAGTTATAGCTGTTAGCTCTCCCACACACGATAATCATGTCATTGTCAGGTTAACCGGCCCGGGGACATTTGATATTCTTAATCAAATCACCAAACAAAAGCCGGCCAGAAAACAGGCAACGACAAAAGTAGAAATCTGCGTTGACCCCGAACTCTTTCTTGATGCCCGGCTTTACCTTTTTGTGTCGCCATATTCTTATACCGGTGATGATCTGGCGGAAATACATTTCAATTCCAATCGGGCACTAACAGAGGCATTAATTTTGAAATTATTGGAGTTGAACGTAAAAATGGCCGGCCCCGGTGAATTTACAGCCAGGGCTTACCTCAACGGCAAGATCGACCTGGCACAGGCCGAAGCGGTCAATGAGATTATCATAAGCTCTAACCGTTTTCAGCTATCAGCCGCCGAAAAGCTCCTTGGCGGCAGGTTAGCAAATGAGGTCGGCTCAATATCTCAAGAAATCCTCGAATCTATCAGTCTGCTCGAAGCAGGCATAGACTTTAGCACTGAGGATATCGAATTTCTTACAGCCGAGGAAGCCGTCGAAAAACTCACAAATATTAATAAAAGTCTGGAAAATATTGTCGAAAACAGTATCGACTGCGAACTTCTTATGGAACTGCCCTCAGTAGGGATAGCCGGTGCTCCAAATTCCGGAAAGAGCAGCCTTTTGAATACTCTTCTCGGTAAACCCAGAAGTATCGTTTCCGGCATTGCCAAAACCACACGTGATATTTTAAGCGGGCATATGACATTAGATAATTCACAATGCGTACTCTTTGACTGTGCCGGCCTGCTCGAAAAGCCCGAAATAATAATCGATCAGCTCGCTCAGCAGGCAGCTATAGAGAGTCTCTCTAACAGCTCACTTGTGATTTTTTGTGTCGATATTTCAAAAGAAAATCTTTCGCAAGACATCCATATTAGAAAACTTTTTAACAACTGCAACGTTATTAATCTCGCTACCAAAATCGATCTGGTAAGATCAGCCTCTTTGCCCATTCACATCAAAAGGCTCAATGATACTTTCAGCAGCGATTTTTTTGGCGTGAGCGCCTTAAAAAATCGGAACATAACAGGGTTGAAACAAAACATTGACAGTAAATTACTTCAGCACTTAATCGGCCCCAAAGATGTCGAAACAAAATACGGACTTTTGCTAAATGCTCGACACAAGGGAGCTGTCGCCGAAGCCATTGAAAATATTAATCAGGCGATAAGTGAGATCAAAGATCAAAACGACGAAGTGGCGGCCATGTTGCTGCGTTCTGCCTACGAGGCTATTGGTACGATGGAACAGCAGGACATTGAGGACAAAGTTCTCGAAAAAATCTTCTCTAATTTCTGCATAGGCAAATAATTGCCCTAATAAAAAAAGGCGTATAGCAGAATATCCATCACTATACGCCTCGATATTTACTTTAAAAGATGCTATTCGTCTTTTGCTTCAAACTCGGCATCGATCACATCATCGCCGCCTTTTTTATCTTGCTTTTTTCCCTCTTGTTCCGGCTGAGCCTGCTGATTTGTTTGAGCCTGCTTCTTGGCGGCTTCTTCATAAAGTATCTTGCCAAGCTCCTGAGCAACTGTGTTGAGATTTTCCATAGATTTTTTTATAGCTTCGCCGTCTTCGCCCTTGACAGCTTCTTTGAGAGCATTTGAGGCATTTTCAATATTACCACGTGCATCGGCAGAAACTTTGTCGCCATGTTCTTTGAGAGTTTTTTCGGTCGAGTAAACTAATTGGTCAGCTTGATTCTTGAGATCAACAAGTTCGCGTTTCTTTTTATCTTCGGCTGCATGTGCCTCTGCATCAGACTGCATTTTCTTAATTTCTTCTTCGTTCAAACCGGAGCTTGATTTAATCTGAATAGATTGCTGTTTGCCCGTGCCAATATCCTTAGCCGACACATTCAATATACCGTTAGCATCAATATCGAAAGCTACCTCTATTTGAGGAATACCGCGTGGTGCAGTTGGAATGTCACTGAGTTGGAATCTGCCCAGTGTCCTGTTGTCGTGGGCAAATTCACGTTCTCCCTGAAGGACATGAATATCAACAGTAGTCTGGCTGTCAGCAGCAGTGGAGAAGACTTCTTTTTTACTGGTCGGGATGGTTGTATTGCGCTCGATCAGCTTTGTCATAACACCGCCGAGAGTTTCAATACCTAATGACAGTGGAGTAACATCCAGCAGAAGGATATCCTTAACGCCCGCATCGCCTGCCAGCACCGCTCCCTGCAAAGCCGCACCCAAAGCTACTACTTCATCAGGATTGATGCTCTTGTTTGGGTCTTTGCCAAAGATGTCCTTAACGATTTGCTGCACTTTCGGCATTCTCGTTGAACCACCGACAAGCAATACTTCGGCGATTTCGTTCTGATTCAGATTTGCATCCTGAATTGCCTTCTGACATGGTATCTTAAGTCTTTCGAGTATCTCTTCGGCAAGGGCTTCAAATTTGCTGCGAGTTATGGATAACTGCAAATGTTTTGGCCCCGAAGAGTCAGCTGTAATAAACGGCAGATTTATTGTTGTTTCAACCTGGGTGCTGAGTTCGCATTTAGCCTTTTCTGCTGCTTCTTTAAGCCTCTGGTGTGCCATCGGGTCGGTTCGCAGATCGATGCCTTCTTTTTTCTTAAACTCATCGGCGAGGTAATTAATTAAAACCTCGTCGAGGTCGTCGCCGCCAAGGTGAGTGTCTCCATTAGTGCTCAAAACCTCGATGATGCCGCCCTCGTCTTCAAATCCGCCAATATCCAGGATAGAAACATCAAAAGTACCACCACCGAAATCGAAAACTGCGACTTTCTCGTTCTTTTTCTTTTCAAGACCATATGCAAAAGCCGCAGCCGTCGGCTCGTTAATAATGCGCTCGACTTTCAACCCTGCAATCTGCCCAGCGTCCTTAGTTGCCTGACGTTGTGCATCGTTAAAGTAGGCCGGAACGGTAATGACCGCACTTGTAACTTCTTCTCCGAGATAGTCCTCAGCCGTCTTTTTCAAATCCTGCAGTATCATTGCTGAAATTTCGGGCGGAGTATACTCTTTACCGCGAACATCAACCTTTACCAGTTCATCCGGGCCTCCGGTGATCTTATAAGGGACGATCTTTTCTTCCGAGGCAACCTCGTTGTGCCTTCTGCCCATGAATCGCTTTATTGAAAAAACCGTATTCTCAGGGTTTGTAACCTGCTGATGACGCGCTATTTGCCCGACAAGCCGTTCGCCTTTTTCAGTGAAACCAACCACCGAAGACGTCAGACGCGAACCGGATGAGTTGATAAGCACTTTTGGTGCCGACCCTTCCATAACCGCTACAACAGAATTTGTCGTACCTAAATCTATGCCAATAATCTTAGCCATAACAAAAATCCTTTCGTTTATGTATATTTATCTTCGTACCACCCAATACTTTGCAAACTTCGTGCCAAAACAGAAAAACTCGATAAATACTTCGTAAGTAATTGCAAAATAAGACTTTAGCTGTTTTGGTGGCAAAGGCTAATCGCTGTTTTTTTGTTGAAAAATGCCATTTTGGCAGACATGAATCTTGTCGCAGTTAAAGGATCCGTTGATTAACAGGGAATTTTTTTATTCCTCATTCGGTTGATTAAGGGCTGTGCGTATGATTTTTGCCCGCAGAACATCCCGATCTGTGGCATCGAGCGTCTTGCCGCAATTAAGCTGCAGATGTGCCGGCAGTGTAAGCATGAAAAGGCGGTTGATCGTGCTAATGTTCAGCCGCTGGAACTTGTCAGTTTTGTTTGACTCGAAAAGTTTTTTTATAGCCGGTGTTTCAACTCCCAGCTGTTCATGCATATTTACTCCCAGCCTCAAATGACTCAGCAAAAGCAGGGCCTCCTGGGAGCTTATCAAATGTGCATTTTTTAATAATGCCATTGCACGGGATATCGTATCGTCCAGAAGATCGAGTTTTTTTTCTGCAAGTTCTTTTCTGGCGACTGTTTCATATTCCACAATTTCAGGTATAATAAATTTCTCAAATTTTGAAACTGTTTCCTGTTCGTTGATACCGAGTGTAACCTGATTGGATAGCTGGTAAAAATCACCTATCGCTTCTGTCCCCTCACCAAAAAGCCCGCGAACCGCCAAGCTCATAGCTTTAGTGGCACTTAGAAATTTTTCAATATGGCCGACCATCTTCAAGGCAGGCAGATGCAGCATTACCGATACGCGAATCCCCGTACCTACATTTGTCGGGCAAGCTGTCAGGTAACCCAGTTTTGGACTGAATGCATAATCGATCTTTTTCTCGATCCTATCGTCGATGTCGTTTATTTGCTCCCAGCACTGTTGAAGCTGACTGCCGCTTTTTATGACCTGAATCCTTAAATGATCTTCCTCGTTAATCATGGCAGTAAAGAATTCTTTTTCCGCTATAACCGCACCTCTGGGGCCTTTGCCGAATGCATGACTGCGGCTGATAAGGTGTCTTTCTACAAGAAAACTCCTGTCAAGCTCATTGGCCTGATCGACGCTTATATAAAAAACC
>JADHXY010000047.1 GCA_016782755.1 Phycisphaerae bacterium
ATATGAAAGCAGTTCTGGAACTGCCTCTGGCTATACTTTGTATGTAACAAACGGAAATATTACAGGAGACATCGCAACAGGTAATTATGAAATTTTTTTCAGCAATATTTATTGGCCAGCTTCAGACAGCGGTACATGGAGTGTAACTTGCGAACCGGCGGCAATCACAAATCATGTTGATGATATT
Source organism: Phycisphaerae bacterium (assembly GCA_016782755.1). Lineage (GTDB taxonomy): Bacteria > Planctomycetota > Phycisphaerae > Sedimentisphaerales > Anaerobacaceae > BS750m-G65. The sequence continues at coordinate 188 of JADHXY010000047.1, forward strand.
TGTATCGAAAGCTGTATCGACTACGGCGAGCCGGATGAAACAGAAGTTGAATATGAATTTTATTTTGAAATCGGAACCGATGATACAGTTAATCTCGTTGAAGTTACCACGCCTGGCACGCCAGGTGTTGCCAGCGGCATCACTTTTGAAATCCCGAATCTTGCCAACCAATGGGATGATATCAATCAGATTTGGACTACCTACGAATACGACCCATGTGAGAGTGTATACTACTGGGAATATTCCAAAAGCACATCTGTGCCAAGTGAGCTTGATTGCTATGGCGACGGCTGGTACGAGGTAACTGTCTTTTACGATGGCGGAGGCTCCGACAATACTGACATATGGTACGGCATGCCTGCCGATACCACACCGATTCCCCAGCCGATACAAGAACCAAATTTTAGTAATTTCACAAACCGCCAGAGACTCGAAAGCCCCGCGACATTCTGGTGGGATGCCTGCACAGACCCCAATGCTGATTCTATCCTGCTGTGCCTCGAAAGACCATTAACTTACAATGATGTCGAATTCGATTTTAATGTAACTGCAACTAACTCCGGCCCCCTCGATTTTAATGACGGCTACTGGGAAACCTGTCTTTCATTCGAACGCTGGGAGGAAGTTTCACACAATGCTGACGGTATTCCTTATGAATTAGCCAAGTACAGCGAGAGTGACTATATGTTTGGATTCGGAGTCCTTGCCGAAATTACAAATGACGATATCGTCAACTTTGAAGATTTTGCAAAATTCGCGCAGGGATGGCTCAATCAGGACTGTGGTGACTGGAATTTGTACTGTAATAGAGCTGACCTGAATTTCGATAACGAAGTTAACAACGATGATTTGCTGATTATGAGTGAAGACTGGCTATTAAGCATTGAATAGCTGAATATCACGAGTCTAACCTCAAACAGTGTGGTTGATTTTGCTACCTGTTCTGCAACAACTTACGACAATATGCGAGAAGATACGATTTAGAGCAATTCGTATCTTATACCCCCAAGGGGAATCGAACCCCTGTCACATGGATGAGAACCATGTATCCTAGGCCGCTAGACGATGGGGGCATTATTTTATTAATGTCGTCAGCATAAAACAAATAGCGACGGGTGGACTCGAACCACCGACCCTGGGCTTATGAATCCCATGCTCTAACCAGCTGAGCTACGTCGCCTTGGATTTAATAACAGGCTGGGATTTTACAAAATACAAAAAACAAATGCAAGCAAATTCATAATAGAACTCCGAAGAGTCGGCAGAAAATTTCATTAAAGACTATCAGGGCCTGGGAGAAATTTTCTGAGTTTATGAGCATCCCATCGAGTTTCCGCAGTTGAAACACCTGTAGCATGTTCCGTTTCTTACCGTTATAGATCCGCAGATATCGCAGGCAGGGGCATCGTCCTGAAAATGCTCAAACTGCTGATTAAACTGCTGCATCACTGCTCCATCCTGCTGTGGTTTGCTCTGAGCAATCGTAGAAGTTACAAGCTCTTTTACATGGTCTATTGCACCTTTGAATCGCTGATTTTGGGCTAAGGATATTTTTTTACTTTTCTGTGCGGCTTCTTTTATCTCAATTTTTTTTGCCGGCTTTGTATTTTCGGATTTAGCCTCAGCGATCTTGTCTGCAAGGTCTTTTGTTTTTTCGACAAGCTGTTTTGCGGTGGTACTGTTTTTATTTTCACTAACCCCACCGGATCGATTGGGTGTGTTTTTTTCGGTATATCCGGGAATGAACTGACAGCCCAGCCAGCAGAAGATATAATCGATAATGCTTTTTGCAAAAGGTATATCCCTGTTAGATGTCATCCCTGCAGGTTCAAACCTTGCATGACGGAATTTATCGACGAGAGTAACAAGCGGCACGCCGTATTGAAGCGCCATAGAAGTGCATGTACCTATAACATCCATCAAACCGCCAACGGTACTGCCTTCCTTAGCCATTGTAATGAATAATTCGCCCGGCTGACCGTCCTCATAAAGCCCGACTGTTAGATATCCTTCGTGACCGGCTACACTGAACTTGTGTGTTATGCTGTTTCTCGTCTCAGCGAGTCTTCTCCTTAACGGTTTGAAAACTGTTTTAACTTCAACAGCTTTTTTGCTGCTCCCGTCTTCGTGTTTTGCAGTCGAAACCGGCTGAAGCCTCTTTGAACCGTCACGATAGATAGCCACAGCTTTGAGACCGAGTTTCCATCCCTCGGTATAGGCTTCGGCGATCTGCTCGGTTGTGCTCTCATTGGGCATATTTATCGTCTTGCTTATTGCTCCAGAAATAAACGGCTGAACAGCAGCCATCATTTTCAGATGTGCCATGTAATGTATAAATCTTATCCCGTTGCGAGGCTTGAACGCACAATCGAAGACAGGCAGATGCTCCTCACTGAATTTCTCACAGCCTTCTATAGTCTCATTTTTGTCAATATGGTCGCAGATTTCTTTTATGTCGTCCGCGCTGTACCCGAGCCTTTCAAGTGCCATCGGAACAGTCTTGTTTACGAGCTTGAGCATTCCACCGCCGGCTAACAATTTGTATTTTACCAGGGCTATGTCCGGCTCAACACCGGTGGTATCGCAATCCATCATGAAACCAATCGTACCAGTCGGTGCCAGAACAGTTGCCTGAGCATTTCGGAAACCGTACTTACTACCGGCATCAAAAGCCATATCCCATGCATCTTTAGCAGAATTTCTCAAATAATCCGGGCAGTGTGCTTCGGGGACATCATAAGCATGTTTTCGATGCATACTTATAACTTTGAGCATCGCGTCCCTGTTTTTTTCAAATCCCGCAAAAACAGATTTTATCGAAGCCAATTCGGCGCTCACGCCATAGGCTGTACCTGTCATTATAGACGTTATAGCACCTGCCATTGCCCTTGCCTGTTCGGAATCATATGGCAAAGCCAGACTCATCAGCAGCGAACCAAGGTTTGCATAACCAAGGCCGAGCGGACGGAAATTATGGCTGTTTTCGGTAATAGTTTTTTCCGGATAGCTTCCATTGTCAACGAGTATTTCCTGGGAGATTATAAATATCCTTATCGCTTTTTTGAAACTTTCGACATCGAAAGTACCATCCTCGTTGCGAAATTTCATCAGGTTCAAAGACGCCAGGTTACAGGCAGAATCGTCTATAAACATGTATTCGCTGCACGGATTAGATGCATTTATTGGCCCGGAGTTCGGACAGGTGTGCCATCGGTTTATCTGGCTGTGATATTGCAATCCGGGATCACCGCACACCCGGGTACCTTCGGCTATCAGGTTCATCAATTCGCAAGCGGAATGTTCTTCTACTTTTTTTTGTGTAGTTACGGCCCTTGTCGCCCATTTGCCATCCTTTTCCACCTGCTCCATAAATTCATCGCTAACCCTTACAGAAAGATTAGCATTCTGGAACATGACACTATCATAAGCCTCCTGGTTATAAGCCCCGCCGTAACCGGCATCGATAAGTGCCCAGGCTTTTTTCTCTTCTTCGGTCTTGCAGGTAATAAACTCCTTTATATCGGGGTGCCATATCATCATGGACTGCATCTTCGCCGCTCGACGTGTCTTACCGCCCGATTTGATCACAGCCGCTACCTGGTCATAGACTCTCATAAAACTCAGCGGCCCCGAAGGTCTCCCACCGCCGGAAAGCTTTTCCCGACTGCTGCGAAGTGTCGAAAGATCAGTTCCTGTTCCGGACCCATGCTTAAACAGCATAGCCTCGCTTGTTGCCAGCCGCATAATGTCTTCCATCGAATCCTTTACCGACTGTATAAAGCATGCCGATGCCTGCGGATATTCATAACTGCTCTGACAAGCTTCCGGCTGATTTGTTTTATTGCCCCAACGGTAATTATGTTTGCCGCCCTTTATCCCGTAAACATCATAGAGTCCCACATTGAACCATACCGGCGAATTAAACGCCCCGTATTGATTTACACACAGCCAGGTCAGATCATGATAAAAATTTTCGGCATCTTTCTTGGTCGCAAAATACCCGTCCCTGTATCCCCTGTCGGCAATTGCCTTGCATACACGATGTACAAGCTGTTTTACCGAGTTTTCCCGCTGACCGCTATCGACGTCACCGAAAAAGTACTTACTCGAAACTACCTTTGTAGCAAGCTGGCTCCAAAAGGAAGGAACTTCGATATCATCCTGTTCAAAAACAACCTCTCCCGAATCACTGGCGATCTTAGCACTTCGTTTCTCCCATTGTATCTGCTCAAAAGGATGAACCGAAGGCGTAGAGAAGTACTGTTCGACCTTCAAAGCCTTTGGCGATTTCTCTGCCTCATTGCGCCCTGAAGCCGTAACATCTGTGTTTTCTTCCTTGAAAGGATTTTCAGGATAATACTTTTCGCTCATATTTGCCTCCATGCAGTTCCCACAAAACTAAATTAATCTTCTATTTTGAATACTTTGTAAATTACAGAACAACTGCCGGTTTTTCCATTCTCCCCAAAAGCACATACTGCTGTCTAAAAACGGCTTTTGCTGAAAATTTACAAGATATAGTAAAAAAAAGTACTGAAACACTATATGTTGTTGTCAATCCGCCTTTCTGTTATACGTAATTTGCATTCAGTAGTGAAGAAAAATAATGGAATTTTTTTAAAAAGTTTTAAAATTATGCAGACTTTTAAAGCACAAGGCTTGTAAGTGTTTTATATTGCAGCCAGAGAGTAAAAAAGTTCCGATAAAAATTTAACAAAATTTTGATAATTGCATTTTTGCAAGATTAGAGAGTTGATAAAAAACGCATGATTAAGATTTTGAAATTTCTGAAGAATTTTCAGAACCCACCAGGTAAATTCTGTTTTTGCCGCTTCTTTTTGCTTCGAGAAGCGCCTGGTCAGCTTTTTCAAAAAGCTCGTCCATATTTTGCCCGTCTTTAGGAAAAGTCGCAAGCCCGCCGCTTATAGTCAGCACACCATTTCCCTCCGTCCCAAGTCTTGAAAAACTAGCCTTGTTAATAGCTTTTCTGAATCGGTTTGCAATGAATACAGGTTCCGATGGGTGACCTTTCGCTTCTCCTCTTCTTTCCTGCTGAGGCTGGTTTTGCTCAATTTTCGGGCCATCCCAGAAAATCACAGCAAACTCATCGCCTCCGACCCGCCCAACAACGTCATGTTCGCGGCAGCAGTTGAGCATAAGCTTTGCGGCTTCTTTAAGTATTTCATCACCAGTAGAGTGACTATATACATCGTTATAATGCTTAAAGTTATCGATATCAAACAAAAGTAACGTTACCAGAAAACCCTGCTCTTTTGCATGATCTATTATCTGCCTTGCAAATTCCCAGATATATCGCCGATTTTTAAGCCCTGTAAGCTCATCGGTAGTAGCAAGCTTTTCAAGTTCAGCTATTTTCTCAGGCGTAACTTCAGATGAATGAATATCTTCCGTGCCCATATCGGGCTTTTTGGCATATTGTAAAGTTTCAATAAACTTTCGCCACTCTATCGGGCATATCAGGTACTCGTCAGCATAAGCAGCTTCGCCCAAATTTGAACCGCAAAGTTTTCTTGCAAGCGGTTCCTGCCACATCTGTGCCAATAAAATTAACCTCACATCACTTGCAATATTGGCGAGAGTTTTGAGAGCACCGAAGAATTTGGCACTTTTTTCTGGCATCACGACAGCAATAAGATTGAATTCTCTATTACCGACGATGTTTAGTGCTTCAACCATATCTTCACAGATGGTAACGTGATCCTCTTCTGTGACCTGAAAATCAGAAAAAACTTTGCGAATGTCACCCACCACAAGAATTGATTTCAACGGCTCCTGAACCCATCTTGACATCCTATCACCTACACTCCTGACGTTATCTGCGACTTAAATTAGCAATATGCTACGCTAATGCCAAATCCTCAATATCTTTTAACATGGTAGCATAAAAGCAACTAAAGTCAATACTATTTACCCCATTTTTATAACTTAAAAGGCAAAAACTTGCATAATTAAGCGAATTCAACTCATAAATACAACTAAACCGCCAAAATTGTGGTGATCTATTACTCTTGTTTTTTACAATTATGCCGGTGTTTTTATGTCGCAACCTCCGCTTACACCACAGATAAGTTTTCAATACAAAAAACTTGCAAACAATCTCAGTTATAGTAAACTGCACACTATTTTATACTGGTTACGAAAAAACAAATTTAAATTAAATTATTAAAGGAGCACTGGAAGTGAAGAAGCTAATGAAACATTTTTTAATATCATTGCCTGTACTGGCGATGGCAACTACAGCTATGGCATCAGAAACCGCCGAAGCTGCGGCTGCATCAACCCCTGCAATCTGGTACTTAGCACCGGGTTCTGCGTTGCTTGCGCTTTTCTTCGCCTATTTCTTCTATAGGAAAGTTATGGCGGCTCCCGAAGGCAACGAAAAAATGATCGAGATCGCACACCACGTTCGCGAAGGTGCATATGCTTATCTCTTCAGTCAGTATCGCGTTGTTTCCTTCGTCTTTCTTATACTGCTGGCGATCTTTACCGTACTGGCATACATCGGAGTACAAAATCCATTTGTCCCGATCGCATTTTTAACTGGTGGTTTCTTTAGCGGCTTATGTGGCTTTTTAGGAATGAAGACTGCGACAAATGCATCAGCTCGTACCGCACAGGGATGTACCAAGAGCCTTAATCAGGGGCTTCAGGTTGCGTTCCGTTCTGGTGCTGTTATGGGTCTGGTCGTCGTAGGATTTGGCCTTCTTGATATCTCTGCATGGTATTTTGTTCTCGACAAATTCGTTTATACAGCCGAACACATGGCCTCTGGCGTACGATTCCTCGGCTTACAGCTGGTTCCTGCCGAAATGGAGCAGAGCCACAAGCTCGTCGAAATAACCACAACAATGATCACCTTTGGAATGGGTGCTTCAACTCAGGCCCTCTTTGCTCGTGTTGGCGGCGGCATCTATACAAAAGCTGCTGACGTTGGTGCTGACCTCGTCGGAAAAGTCGAAGCCGGTATCCCCGAAGACGACCCAAGAAACCCTGCTACAATCGCTGATAACGTAGGCGATAACGTTGGCGACGTAGCTGGCATGGGTGCTGACCTCTACGAAAGTTATTGCGGCTCAATCTTAGCTACTGCCGCTCTCGGTGCCGCCCTTTCGGCTGGCACGCTTGCCGCAAAAGGCATGGACCCGCTAAAAGCTGTTATGGCTCCAATGCTCGTAGCCGGACTCGGAATTCTTCTTTCGATTGTTGGTATCTTCATGGTAAGATGCAAAGAAGACGCCACCCAGAAAAACCTGTTAAGATCACTGCTGATAGGAACTCTCGGAAGCAGTGCAATGATACTGGTTGCTGTTGCTGTTATGGCAAAAACTGGCTGGATAAGCTGGGGATTATTCGGATCAGCCGTTTCCGGTCTCCTGGCCGGCGTCTTGATCGGACAGTTCACCGAATACTACACTTCTGACGAATACAAACCTACAAGAGGAATCGCAGAACAAACAGAAATGGGTGCCGCTACCACCATCATTGATGGCTTCGGAACCGGAATGTATTCTGCCGGACTGCCTGTAATAACAATTTGCATCGGTATCCTTTGTGCATACGGTCTTGCCGGCGGGTTTACCAATATGGCAATGGGACTATACGGTATCGGTTTTGCGGCTGTGGGTATGCTTGCAACTCTCGGTATTACCCTTGCAACTGATGCTTACGGCCCAATAGCCGACAATGCCGGTGGAAACGCTGAAATGAGCGGTCTAGGTGAAGACGTAAGAAAAAGAACCGATGCACTCGATTCTCTCGGAAACACCACCGCCGCAACAGGAAAAGGCTTTGCTATCGGCTCTGCTGCACTGACGGCTATGGCGCTTCTTGCCGCTTATATCGAAGAGATCAGGATATGGATCGGAAGACTGGCAAAGGAAAGTGTTGACGGCGTTTATGCCATCGGCGATATCAGGTTCAGTGCTGACGGCGAGATCGCAAATACCATCAATGTAAAAACCGCTGAGATCATGGATTTTGTCGCCGCATATAACCTTAACATCATGAACCCAAAAGTCATCTGCGGTATCTTCATCGGTGCTATGATGGCGTTTGTCTTCTGTGCTATGACAATGAAAGCAGTCGGAAGAGCTGCCGGCGCAATGGTCAATGAAGTTCGAAGACAGTTCAAAGAAATCCCCGGTATCATGGATGGAACAGGAAAACCTGACTATGCAAGATGCGTATCCATCTCTACTACCGGTGCCCAGAAAGAAATGATACTCCCTTCTCTGCTGGCTATTATCGTCCCCGTCGTAACAGGACTGATACTTAACGTAGCTGGTGTTATGGGATTACTGCTCGGCGGTCTCACCGCAGGTTTCGTACTCGCTATCACGCTTAACAATTCAGGCGGCGCATGGGACAATGCCAAAAAGTACATCGAGAGAGGCGCTCACGGCGGTAAAGGTTCAGAAGCTCACAAAGCCAGTGTCGTAGGCGACACCGTAGGCGACCCGTTCAAAGACACCTCCGGACCGAGCCTTAATATTCTTATTAAACTTATGACAATGGTCAGCGTTGTTTTCTCTGGTGTTATTGTTAAATTCGGACCAGCGATCTCAGAATGGCTACATTTGGGAAATTAAACAATCCCAGTACTTTGGTTGACATTCTAACTCAATACAGTTAATCTGTAAGGGTGGTCTTAGATAATATGTAGGCCACCCTTTTTATTTAATTTGGAAAAACAATGAATTTGAAAGACAAAAAGACCAAAAAAACAAAAGATTTCGCCATCGAAGCCGCTAAAATCGCATTCTCAAGGCACTGCACCGATGTTATCGTTCTTGACCTGAAAGGAAAATCGCCAGCCACCGATTTCTTTGTCATAGCCACCGGAACCAGCGCAAGACAGATCAAATCCGTTTCCGATGAGATAAATGAAGAGGCAAGGAAAAACGACTTTCAAAGATTCGGAAGAGCCGGATACGAACAAGGCCAATGGGTACTGCTCGACTACGTTGATGTCGTCGTGCATCTATTCGACGAAAAATACAGAAATTATTACGACCTCGAACTGCTCTGGGGTGATGCCGAAAAAACAAAAATAGCTTAAAGCTAATATATACTAACTACAACGCTCAATGAAATTATCGACATCAGCGTACTAATCACAACTATCCCCGCACTCATACGCCTGTCGCCACCTATCTGATCCACCAGAACGCTTGAAGCCACAGCCGTGGGACAAGCTGAAAACACCATGACTATTCGCATCTCATCAACCCCCAAACCAACCCACCGGCCAGCTGCATAAGCCGCCAAAGGACAAACCCCAACCTTTATAATTGAGCTGACCACCGAATAAAATATCTGCCCTCCAATATGCTCTGCCGCTAAAATCGCACCGATACAAAGCAACGCCAGCGGAAGCGCCATCTGACCTATCGCCTCGAGGCTCCGAGACATCGCTGCCGGCATAGCCCCAAACAGATAGCCCCAGACCACACCCAGCACACAAGCTATTATCAAAGGATTCCTCAAAAGCTCAATAAACATTCTCTTCACCGCACCCCGATTAAAACTATGCCGGCTCAGCAACAAAGCAAAAACCGAAACAACATTATAAATCGGAACCGTCAGGGCAAAAACAAAAGCCACTATCATCCCCGTCCTCGCATCAAGAACACCCTGACCGCCGCCAAGACTGTAAGCCAAAACCGGAAGGCCAATATACATCAAATTCCCCCGAAACGTCCCCTGCGCAAAAGTGCCGGCACCCTCAAATTTCATACCACTAAAAAAAACAAATAAATAACCAACAACCAAAGATGCAGCCGCTCCGCCCAATACTCCCAGAAATGTCCTGCCCGCAATATCATAATCAAATTCAGAGACTGCTACGTTATAAAAAAGCAAACACGGCAGGCCTACCCAGTAAACCAGCTTGTTAAGACCTGTTGCAAATTCACCGGAAAAAAATCCCCGCCGCGTCAATACAAAACCAAGACCGATCACTACAAATACCGGAATTATCGTATTAAATATCGCCATCTAAAATCTCAAAAAATCTTAACGTCACAAAAAACAACAAAGCATCCTAAGGCAAAACTAACTCTTTTTCAACAAAAACAAAACTTTGTTACAATAACTCGCCCCTCAAAAAACCTTTGACTTGGTATATAAATAAGGCTACCTTGATAAAATACTTTTTCACAAGGTACAATTGTGTTTTTAATTCAGGAGGTATTCATAATGGATAGACGTAATTTTCTTAAATTTTCACTCGGCTCTGCCGTACTTGGTTCAATGGGTGGTTTTGCAAGCAAAGACATCTTCGGCGGTACAGCCAAAAAGCCTAATATTATCTTTGTTTTTTGTGATGATCTTGGCTGGGGAGACCTTGGCTGTTTCGGTAATAAGAAAGTTAAAACGCCTAATATCGATCGTCTGGCCAAAGAAGGTTTACGTCTTACCCAGTTTTATGTAGGTGCCCCGGTATGTTCACCATCGAGAGCAGCTTATATGGCTGGGAGGTTTGTTGCTGAAACAGGAATACATTATGCGATCGGAAGTCCTGAAAATAACGCGAAAAACAATTCTGCCGAATGGCTTAATCCTGATTACTTTACCGTTACTGACCTGATGAAAGAGGCCGGATACGTTACAGGGCATGTTGGTAAGTGGCACATGGGTCACAGGGGTCTTGAAAAGGATGCTCCACCGCCAAAGGAATATGGTATTGATTATTCGGTAACCACCCACAGTACCGGCAAAAACCTTAAAGGTCTGACCAATGCTAACAAGGCCGATGTTATTACTGATGAGGCTTTAAAGTTTATTCGTGAGCACAAGGATGAACCTTTCTATCTCAACCTCTGGCATATGGATCCTCATGGTGTACTGGAACCCACCGATGAGATGATGGAACCTTATAAACACTTGATGCCGAACATTAAAAATCATTCTGGTATAATGGCGGTTTTCTATGCAATCGTTACAAATATTGATAAAAACGTCGGCAGACTCATGGATGAGCTTAAAAAACAGGGAATTTACGACAATACGCTTATCATCTTTTCCAGTGACAACGGGCCATCACCTGCATGGGGACCGGGCACATCACATTCTGGGGCCGGACTTGCTGGACCTTTTAGGGGCTGCAAGGCTTCAATCTACGAAGGCGGGATACGGATGCCGTTTATTGCATGGTGTCCCGGCAGGGTTCCTGCTGGAGTAATCGACAGAAAGAGTGTTGTTACAAGCATGGATCTTATGCCAACCTTTGCAAAGATGCTTAACGTAAGCGTCCTTGAGAGTATTAGTAGCCAATGGGATGGTGAGGATCGGTCGGATGTACTTTTGGGTAAGCCATCGAAGCGGACAAAACCAATTTTCTGGGAATATCGAGGCGGTGCATGGGGAAGACTAATTCAAAGCAGCCCGCGACTTGCGATGCGTGATGGAGACTGGAAGTTGTTGATGAACCCTGATGGGACCCGGGTCGAGCTATACAACCTTGAGAAGCAGCCCAATGAAACAGCCAATGTCGCTGAATATGAAACTGCCCGCGCCGAAAAAATGAAAAAACAACTTCTCAATTGGGCTAAATCATTGCCGGACCCGGATAAATCTTTCGGTGCTGAACACAATAACGTTTGGACTCTGCCCTAAAAACCGCTGACTTTTTGATTCTTCGGCTTGCAGGGTAAAATTGAAAATACTTAAATATTGGCAAACCAAGGCGGAATGCTAATATCTGGTGTGCGTTTTAAAAAATCCTATGAATGGGAAAAACTTACCTTCTCACAAGCCGATGGCAAAATCTCGATTACCGTCCCAGACTGGAGTTCACTGGCCGAAGACGGCGATTACATTATCAAGCTAAAGGAAATTTAACAGCTAACAAAGCGCAATCCCCATAAATGGTAAAAAAAATGCCTGAAAATAGTATTGTCTTTTCGCCCATTTTGTGCGATTATCAGTTTTGTATTAGGTTGTATGCTAATATTTACTATCCGCCTTTACGAATCTTGCAAAAGTGATACAACTATTGGCTTACACAGACTAAAATGATGCTGAATTACGAGGTGAAAATCGTTATCATAATAACGGTTAAATGTATAATTTCATTTTTTTAGTATGGAGACAAATATGAAGAACAGAATTTTCCTCTCACTGGTATTTTTAACATTTTTATTATCCCCTGCCTTTGCAGCAAATGTCCAGCTTAAAACGCAAACCTTTACACTTCAGTTCGCCGCTGACGGGAAACCTTCATCGCTAAAGCTAAACGCTAACGGCCAGCAGCTCTTAAACCAGGCCTCTCCCGGCGACGGTTTTTATATTACAAACATCGCAAACGCGAAAATGTCCCTATCTAACCTCGAACTTAAAAATGACAAACTCATTGCAACAAGCGGCAACGGAACCCAGCAGGTTGTCTTCGCTGTTGTCCAGCAGGATCAATATCTCAGGTTTGTAATCGAAAAACTAAAAGGCTTCCCGACAAACAGCGGCTTCATACTCGCATTCCAAATGAACGTCGAACCAGATATAAAAGTCTTTGCTACCGACTATATGACAAACGTATCTAACAACAGAAATTCAGTCGCAGTAAAATGGGATTACATCTGGAACAGAGACAAATCAAATCCGCTCGGCTCCTTCGCTCTCTACCACGCCAAAAACCCCGACACCGAAGACGACATATTCCTTAGGATATGGGCAAATGAAGGAATGCCGCATCCAAAGGTAGAAGGCGAATGGACATACAAAAGAGCAAAAGACTGGATCGCAAAATGGCAAGAAATGTACGCCGACCAGAGCCAGTTCGTTCTCGAAGCCGAAAATCCCGAAGACCTCTATGAAGGTGTAAAATACGCCGAAATGGCCGACGCAAAACAAATCTATATCTTCACAAATACGTGGCGAGGCGGTTTCTGGCCAACAACTCAGTCTTTCTGCTATCTCAGAAAAGAAGTCTTTCCCGAAGGCGTAAAAGACCTCCGAAAATTCTCCGACCATCTGCTCAGTAAAGGCATTTACCTCAAATTCCATTTCCTCAGCGGCAGCATCGGTAAGAGCGATCCCGACTACATCGCAAAAAATCCTGACCGGCGGCTCGCAAGCTGGGGCAGCGGCAAATTAGCAAAACCTGTTAGTGCTGACGACAAAACCATCCTTTTCAAACCCAACCCAGGCACTGAACTGCCATGCAACACAAGAGGAAATTTTCCCAGGATACTACCTGTTCTCGGCGGCAACAATGGCTTCAATAACGTCAGAATCGAAAACGAGATCATCTACGTTGGAAACTTCGAAGACACAGACACCGAAACATGGAAACTAACAAATTGCGGCAGGGGAATGTACACCACAGATGCCGCCTCGCACTCTACAGACGCGGAAA
>JADHXY010000048.1 GCA_016782755.1 Phycisphaerae bacterium
TGCATTTTTGAGGATAGTAATAGCAGTGAAAAGTGTTTGTGTGGCTGTGAGCGAGCGGTTTTTATTGCATTGCCGTGAGTTTGAGAAATTTCTAAAGCTCAGCATCGCCGCCTGAGCAAACTTTTGACGCAGGCATCAACGGTGCGACGGAATACGAAAGAATTTCTCTCTGGCCTGACCGGGTGATGCCAGCCGGCGAAAAACACGGCTGCAACGAACAAGGGCATATTGACGTTGTTAAGTATCCTGAAATGTATTACTATAAAGCGTCTGAGTTTAGCGAAGAATCCATCATTCCTATAGAGTCTCGAGTTGGTGAAAAGAATAAGCCCGCTCCGACCGTGCTGATTTGCCCTGGTGGCGGTTACGCATTACTCGCCTACCGCCACGAGGGCAAGGATCTTGCGAAATGGTTTAATATGCATGGGGTCAACGCGGCTGTGCTAATTTATTCGGTGCCCAATATGCGGATTGATGCGTTGCATGATGCGCAACGAGCTATTCAACTGTTGCGCTATAATGCGGCGAGATTGAATGTCGACCCCAAATACGTGGGGATTATGGGCTTCTCTGCCGGCGGGCACCTTGCTGCACACGTGAGCACTGACTTCAAGCAAATCGACACGCCCAACGACGCAGCGAGCAAATTATCTTGTCGTCCAGACTTTTCCATGCTTATTTATCCGGCGTATATCTATGAGGAAGAGGAACGCAAAAAACTCTCGCCTGAAATTGTGATTACCGCTGATACCCCGCCCGCTTTTATAGCGCAATCTTCGGATGACCGCGATTTAGTTGACAGTTCGTTTAATTACGGGCGTGCTCTATTCGATGCGAAAATTCCCGTGGAGATGCATATCTTTGCTTCCGGCGGGCACGGCTATGGCATGGCACAGCGGCCCGGTAACGGTGCGGATGCTTGGCCGCCTCTTGCGATGCGATGGCTCAAACGTCAAATCGTGGACAAAAAACAATCGCAATAGTGTGCCCTGCGTAAACTTGGGCTTCAACAAATAAAAAAAAGGGTTTTTGGTGTTGATATTAAGAATTTTTTGGGGAAATGAGAAAAAAGTTTGCAATATTTAGAAAATCGGTTATATTCTCTGGATTGAAATTTTCTCTGCCCCACGGGGTAGCGGCAGGCGCGTAAGCGCTGAAAGGGGTCAGCAGTTTCACGGCATGGCTGACTCAAGCCTCGGGCAGGGTCCAATCGGGCCGAAATGAGACGGTCTCCGTGACAAACTTTTGGTTCGGTTATCAGTAGTAAGTTTGGTAATTGAATATCTGATCTGTTTTGGAACGGTATCGTTTTTATTACCCGATGGTGTAATTGGCAACACAAGGGCTTTTGATGCCCTCGTTCCAGGTTCAAGTCCTGGTCGGGTAATTTTTTGTTTTTATATTTAGAAAAGTAGAGATGGCCAAAAGAATAGCAGTAATATTAGCAGCAGGAGTGAGCAGCCGTATGAAGACGGCTATGCCTAAGGTTCTGCATGAGGTTTGCGGCAGGGCGATGCTGGAATATGTGCTTGATGCTTGTCGGGCTGTTGGTGTTGAGAAGATATATGTCGTTGTAGGCTATGGCGCGGAGCAGGTGAAGGAGCGTTTTGGCGGTGCGGCGGATATTGAGTGGGTATTGCAGGGTGAGCAGAAGGGTACTGGTCATGCGGTGGGGTGCTGTGAGAGTGAAATCGGCGATTTTGAAGGTCAGACTTTTGTTATTTGCGGCGATATGCCGTTGATACGGGCTGGGATACTTGAATCGCTGATCAAAAAGCAGGTAGAAAGTTCGGCGAGTATGGTTCTTGCGACGGCTGTGATTGAGGATCCGGATAGTTATGGGCGGATAGTTCGTGATGAGGGCGGCAGGCTTTTGGGTATTGTTGAGGATAAGGATTGCGATAGCGAACAGCTGAAGATTCGTGAGATCAATCCGAGTTATTACCTTTTTGATAATAAATCGCTTTTTTCGGCATTGGCGAAGGTTGGATGTGATAATGCTAAGGGCGAGTACTATATAACGGATTTGATAGGGATATTGCTTGGCGAGGGTAAGGTTGTCGAGGCGGTTACATCGGTTCGGCCTGAGGAAGCTCTTGGCGTTAACAGCAGAGAGCAGCTGAGTGAAATATCTAAGATAATGGAGCGGCGGATACAGCGGCGGCTTATGGACGAGGGCGTGACGATAGTTGATCCGGATAATACGTGGATCGATAACAGGGCGCAGGTCGGTAAGGATACGGTGATTGAGCCGTTTACGTTTATAAGAGGTTCTGTTGTGATAGGGTGCGGTTGTCGGATAGGGCCTTTTGTGTGTCTTAACGGTGATTCTGTTGTTGAGGATGGTAAGGTAGTTAGGGCAGAGATGAATTACAAGATGTGATTTTATATTAGCTGAAAGGCATTGCAGGATGTTTTTGAATAATAATATCAAGGTTTTTAGCGGGACTGGTAATCCGGAGCTGGCAAATAGTGTCTGTGATTATCTTGAGATACCAGTCGGTGGAGCCAAGATAGAAAAGTTTCCGGATGGCGAGAAGTTTATCAAGTTAGAGGATGATGTTCGCGGTAGGGATTGTTTTGTTATTCAGAGTACATGTGAGCCGGTAGATGAATATCTGATGGAGCTGCTGATATTTATAGATTGTCTCAAGCGTGCGAGTGCGCGGCGAATAACGGCAGTCGTTCCTTATTTTGGTTATGCCCGTCAGGACAGGAAAGATGAGGGTCGTGTGCCGATAACGGCTAAGCTGGTGGCGAATCTTATTACGGTTGCGGGAGCGGACAGGGTGATATCGATTGATCTTCACGCTCAGCAGCTTCAGGGATTTTTTGATATTCCAGTTGATCATCTTACGGGTGAGCTGATATTGAGCAAATATTTCAGGGATAAGAAAATAGATAAGTTGACAGTTATTTCTCCTGATGTTGGTAATATGAAGATGGCGGCGAGGTTTGCCGGTCATCTCGGCGGCGAATTGGCGATAGTTCACAAGAAGAGAGTGAGCGGTAGTGAGGTTGAAGCCGAGGAGGTCATAGGTAATGTTGAGGGCAGAAATATTGTGATGTGCGATGATATAATCGCAACGGCAGGTACGGTTTGCAGTGCGGCGAAGCTTGTTAAGAAACGTGGCGCTAAGAAGATTTATGTGGGAGCGACTCATGGAGTTTTTGCGGGGCCGGCATTGGAGCGGTTGAGCGGTGCGGGAATTGATGAGATAGTAGTGACGGATACGATACCGTTGAAGGAAGTTTGTAAGAAGCTGAGTAATGTTAAGGTTTTAAGCGTTGCACCTATGTTAGGTGAGGCGATAAAGAGGATTCACAGGAATGAATCGGTTAGCAGTCTTTTTAACAACGCGTGAGTTTTGTTAATAGAATAGATATTAAATGTGGTTTTAAGTGAGGAAATTATGGAAAAATCGTTGCTTCTGAAGGCAGAGATTCGCAAAAGTGTAGGTACGAAATCATCGGCAGCTCTTCGTAATTGTGGCAAGATTCCTGCTACAATTTATGGACACGGACAGGATGCTGTTTCGGTTGCTCTTAGTACTCACGGCTTGACAGAGGGTCTTCGTCATGGTCACAGGGTTGTTGAAATAGATATTGACGGTAAGAAGGAAACAGTTCTTTTTAAGAGTATTCAGTACGATCACCTGGGTAAGTATATTATTCATGCTGACCTGATGAGAGTTAACGTAAAAGAGAAAGTTACAGTTGAGGTTGCGGTTGAGGCCAAAGGTACGGCAGTTGGTATTCAACAGGGCGGTTTGGTTACTGAGCATGCCGACAAGGTTGAGGTGGAATGTGCAGTGAATAACATTCCTGATTCGATTGTTGTTTCGGTGAAGGAACTTGGTGTTGGTGGTTCGATACATGCCGGCGATGTTGAGATGCCGGCAGGAGTTAAGCTTGTTTCTGATCCGCAGATGCTTTTGATCTCATGCCAGGAGCTTAAGATTAAGGCTGTGGAAGAAGAAGTAGTTGAAGGTGAAGAGCCGCAGGCACCTGAGGTTATCGGTAAGAGTAAGAAGGAAGAAGAAGAGTCAGCAGAGGAATAAATTATTAGATGTAGAGAGTGTATTGAAATGTCTGATGTTAAGATGATCGTCGGGTTAGGCAACCCGGGAAAAGAATATGCGGGTACCCGTCATAGCATTGGATTTGAGGTTGTTGATGCTCTTTGTGAGAAGTTAGGTATAGATGTAAGCAAGAAGAAGTTTGGTGCCAAGTTTGGTATGGGCGTTTTTGAGGATAAAAAGTTAATATTGTTGAAGCCGTGGACTTTTATGAATAGAAGCGGTGTGCCTGTTTCGGCGGCATTTGGTTTTTTTAAGCTTGAGATCGTGGATGTTATAGTAGTAAGTGACGATCTTGCGCTTGAATGCGGACGTATAAGGATTCGCGATAAGGGCAGTGCCGGAGGCCAGAAGGGTTTGGGCGATGTTCTTTCGAAGCTTAAAAGTAACGAGGTTGCCCGAGTTAGAATCGGGATAGGCGAAAGCGGAGTTATCGATGCGGCTGACTATGTGCTGGGCAGGCCGTCGGCAGCGGATAAGAAGATTTTATCCGGAGCGGTGGAGACGGCTGTAGAAGCGGTGCTTTGGATGGTTAAATATGGCGTTGTTGAGGCAATGAATAAGTATAACGGGTTAGAAAAAGAATAAGGTTAAGAAATATAAATTTAAGACTGTTTTATTAACAGGAGGTATCAAGTTTGGAAACTGTTACGAAAAAGACATATGAGGCGATGTTCCTTGTTGATTCAGTATTGGCTGGTTCTGATTGGGATGGAGTTATGGAAGCCATCAATAAGATACTGGACAGGGCTGAGGCAGAAGTGATCAACATCCGGAAATGGGACGAGAGACGTTTGGCTTATCCCGTTGAGAAGAAGACGCGGGGAACTTACATTCTTTGCTATTTCAGGGCTGGCGGCGAGAAGGTCAGTAAAATAGAACGGGATGTTCAGTTGTCAGAGATGATAATGCGTGTTCTGATTTTGAATGCTGAGCATTTTTCCGATGAGGATATGGATAAGGATACTCCCGCGATAGCTGCAGAGAAGGCTGTTGCTGAAGCGGCAGAAAGACGAGCTGTTGCAGAAGCTGAAAAGAAAGCAACCGAAGAGGCCGAGGCTGAAAAGAAGGCTGCCGAAGAGGCAGAAGCTGCAGTTGAGGCGATTGTAGATGTAGTGGAGGAAGCGGCTGAGACGGAAGTTGAACCGGATGCGTCTGTGGTTGAGGAAGAGGTTGCAGAAGAAGTTATCGAAGAAGACGATCAGGAAGAAAAGGAATAAGTTGCGGTAAGCTGAAAGGGAGCTTTAATGGCAAGTTTTAATAAAATTATGCTGATGGGTAATCTGACGAGAGACCCCCAATTGTCTTATCTGCCAAGCCAGACGGCAGTGGTGGATTTTGGGTTGGCGGTCAATCGAAAGTATACCGGCAAAGACGGCGAAAAAAAGGAAAGTGTCTGCTTTGTAGATTGCAGGGCGTTTGGCAAACCGGCAGAGACAATTAATAAATATTTGAGCAAGGGCAGGCCGGTTTTTGTTGAGGGCAGGCTGGATTTTGACAGCTGGACGGGTCAGGATGGAACTAAGCGAAGTAAGCACCGGGTTACGGTAGAGAACTTTCAGTTCTTAGGGTCCGGTCAGTCGAGTTCTTCTGATCAGTCAGGGACATCGGATTATTCTAATGGACCAGTTTCCAATGAAAGCAATGACGATATTCCGTTTTGATTTTTATTGATGATAAAGAATTTTTTAGAATTTAGATTATTAACAAGATGAGGTAGAAATGAACTTTAATAAAAGAAAATCTGCAGGTGCAGACAAGAAGCCTTTGAGGGCAGCTCGCGAACAGACCCAGTGCCGTTTTTGTCGGTCTAAAAAGAAGTACGTCGATTATAAGGACGTCAGTACGTTAGAGAAATTATTGACAAACCGCGGCAAGATATATTCACGTAAGAGAAGCGGGAATTGCGCTGGGTGTCAAAGGAAAGTTAAGAGAGCTATTAAGCGAGCAAGGTTCATGGCTTTGCTGCCTTTTACGAATTAGTTTTTTAACTTTTTAATTTAGTATGTTTTCAAAGCGAAGTTTGGACTGAAAATGGAGAATAGATATGAAAGTATTGCTTGTTGAAGATATCGAGAAACTGGGTTGGCTTGGCGATATAGTAGAAGTCAAATCCGGTTATGCCCGAAACTACCTTTTGCCTCACGGTCTTGCGATGGTTCCGAGTGAGGGTAATATACGTTCGATAGCAAAAGAGAAAGAAAAGCATGCTCAGGAACGTCTTGAAGACCGTAAGCGAATGGAGAGAGCGGCTGAGGCTGTTGCAGGAGCGGAGGCTGTGATTTCATCGAAGGCTAATGAATCGGGCCATCTTTTTGGTTCTGTTACAGAGTCTGATATAGCGGAGAATCTGCGTAAGCAGGGCTTTGAGGTTGCGAATTCAGTTGTTAAGCTCAAGCATCATATAAAAGAGGTTGGCACCAGTGAGGTTACGCTGAGATTCGCTGAAGAGCTGACGGTTATCGTTAGTGTTGTAGTGGTTGCGGAGCAGGCAGAAGAGAGCGAAGCAGTCGAAGAGGAATAATTCGGTTAGGAAGGACCTAAAGCCGTAGATGAATATTCCAGATATGAACATGAAGTCTTTGCCAGAGTCTTTAGTTGCGGAGGCAGCAGTATTGGGATCAATGCTTATTGATCCCGAATGCATAAGCGAAGTTGTAGAGCAGTTGAAGGCAGATGCGTTTTATCATTCCCATCACCGATATATTTTTGAGTCATTAGTATCTCTTTATGAAAATAACGGTAGTGATGGCTTGGATGGAGTTCTTCTTCGTGATGAGCTGGAGAAGCGCAAGCGGCTCGAAGAGGTTGGGGGAGTCGATTATATCAAAAAGATGGTCGAATCTGTTCCATCTTCTGAGAATGTCGGTTATTACAGCCGGATAGTAAAAGAGAAGTACGTACTTCGAGAGTTGATCGTTGCGAGTACTGAAATACTGAATATGGGGTATGACGTTTCGGGTGGGCTTGAGGATGCGCTTGATAAGGCTGAGCAGAAGATATTTGCGCTAACAAACAGGCATTCGAGTGGGCAGATATCGTCGATTAAGGATCTGGTTAACGAAGCTTATGCGATTATAGAAAAAAGGGATGGTTCGCTTGTAACGGGTTTATCTACGGGTTATCGTGATCTTGATAGTATAACATGTGGTTTGCACGCTGGTGAGATGATAATTGTGGCTGGCAGGCCGAGTATGGGTAAGACGAGCTTTGCGTTGAATATCGCTGAGAATGTTGCGCTTAAAGATAAGAAGCCGGTGGCGATATTTTCGCTTGAGATGAGTAAACATCAGCTTGCTGAGAGGCTTTTGTGCAGTCACAGCCGGATAGATTCTCAGCGTGTTCGCAGGGGGCTTTTGGATGAGGAACATTATCAGCAGCTTATAGAGTCTTGCAGTGTGCTTTCGGAGGCCCCGATATATATTGACGATACAGCCGGTTTGACGCCGCTGGGATTGAGGGCGAAGGCGAGGCGGCTTAAGAGCAGGTATGATATAGAGGCGGTTTTTGTCGATTATCTTCAGTTAATGGATATTGGGAGCGGGCGGAGTGAGTCTCGTCAGCAGGAAATCACGGCTATATCTCGATATTTGAAGGCGATGGCAAGGGAGCTTGATGTTCCGGTGATTGTTTTGAGTCAGCTGAACAGGGAGGCAGAGAGTCGTGAAGGTCACCGCCCGAGGATGAGCGATATTCGTGAAAGTGGAAGTATAGAGCAGGATGCGGATGTGATAATGCTTTTGCACAGAGAAGACTATTATCATAAAAATGAAGAGGATTATATATTAGACCATAAGGCGGATGTGATAATAGCCAAGCAGCGTAACGGCCCGACTGGAATGGTAGAGTTCATGTTTAATGAAAACCTTACAAGGTTTGAAAATATCGCTTCAAATATTAATGAGCCTATTTAGGAGCAAGGAAGCTATGAAGAAAGCAAGCACTTCTTTTTTGAGCATGTTTCTTTCGTGTGCATGTTGTCTTTTTTTTCTTTTTATCAATCCCTTGGCGCACGCAGTGCAAGATGTTGGGAAAGTGGAGATTGGTGAGGTTCTGACGGCTGGTAATGTGAGTATTTCGAAGGCTGAAATACTTTCAAAGGTTCGCACAAGGGAGGGCCAGATATTTGATGCCGAAGCAGCGGGGGAAGATGCGTTGAGAGTGGCAGAGCTGGAAGGTGTGGAGTATTGTTTTTATAATACAAAGATATTGGATGGCAAGGTAGTATTGACCTTTGTTGTTGTAGAGAAGAGCCTTATCCGGTCTATCGAGTTTTTGGGTAATAAAAAAGTCAAGTCGTCAACTCTTTTGAAAAAAAGCAAGCTCAAAAGAGGTGATTATCTTGAAAGGCTTCTGATTGAGGAAGCGAAAAAGGAATTGATGGATTATTATCATAAGAAGGGCTATGCTTTTGCGGGCGTAGAGGTAGATAGAGAGAAACTTGGTGAGGGCAATGTTGTTTTTAATATTTCAGAGGGGTCGAGGGTAAAGATAGGGTCGGTTAAATTTGAGGGCAATAGTCATTTTTCAGATAAGAGTTTGAAGAAGGCACTCAAGACCAGGAAAAGGAAGTTTTTTGTTTTTTCAGCTTATTATGTTGAGGATAAGGTTGGAGGGGATGTTGATAAGATAGCAGGTATCTACGATAAAAAAGGCTATCTTGATACTAAGGTTGAGGCGAAGAAGCGTTACAGTGGTGATAATCGGAGAGTTGACATTTTATTTTCTATAGTCGAGGGTCCGCAATTTACTATAGAGAGTATTTCGATAGATGGCAATAAAGAATATAGCGAATCTGAGCTTGGAGCTCTTGTGAAAAACCAGGCGGGTTTGCCTTATAGTCAGTTTAAGACGGATGCGGATGCGAAGAGGATATTGAAATATTATCGGGAGAAGGGTTTTATAGATGCTGAGGTTTTAGCGGTACGGAGTTTTGTTGGTGCGGATAGAGCGGCTATAGCTTTTAATGTTAGTGAGGGAGAACGATTCAGGATAGGGGCTGTTGATATTACCGGAAACGAAGAGACTCAGGATAAGGTGATACGACGGGTTCTTGATGAATATGAATTTGTTCCGGGTCAGTGGTACAATGGAGATATTGCGAGGGGAGATGGTTCGGGGCATCTTGAAAGGACGGTCCAGAGGCAGACGCTTACGAAATCGGCTGTGATATCGGCTACTGGAGAGAAAGAGGGGCAGAGGGACGCGGCTGTAAGTATTATCGAGGGGCAGACGGGGTCGATCATGCTTGGTGCCGGCCTTGCGAGCGATAGCGGAGTGATCGGTCAGTTTGTTTTTGAGCAGAGGAATTTTGATATCAAAGATAAACCGAAAAGTTTTGGCGAATTTATTACAGGCAAGGCGTTTAAGGGAGCCGGTCAGCATCTTCGCTTGTCTTTGCAGCCGGGTACTGAGGTTAGCGAATATTCTTTGAGTTTTACTGAACCTTATCTTCACAATAAACCTGTTTCACTTAATGTTGTGGGATCGAGTTGGGAGAGAGGAAGAGAGAGCTACGATGAGCAGCGGACGAAGGGTTATATCGGTTTGGAGAAGCGATACAATAATAAGTATTCGCGGAGTCTGGGTTTTCGAGTTGAAAATGTTGACTTGGGAGGACTTGACGCTGATGCGCCGCAGGAAATTATAGACGACAAAGGGAGTAATTTAATCGGTGGCATAAGGTTGGGTTTTGCTAAAGATATGACGGATGACCGGTTTTTACCGACTTCGGGTCATACATTACGAGGCAGCTATGAGCAGGTTGCCGGGGATCATACGTTTGGTATTCTCAGCGGGACATTTACCCGGTACAGGACTTTGAATGAGGATCTTGCGGAAAGGAAGACGATTCTTTCTACGAAGCTGCACGCCGGGGCGATAGTTGGAGATGCACCGGTATTTGAGAAGTTTTATGCAGGTGGTTCGAGGAGCATAAGGGGTTTTGAATATCGCGGAGTCAGTACGAGGGGGTTGCAGACAAATGTGGCTAATCCGAAAAGAGAAGACCCTGTGGGCAGCGACTGGATATTACTTGGTAATGCGGAGGTAGTGGTTCCACTTGCCAGTGACACATTTTCGATTTTGTTTTTTGCAGATGCCGGAGCTATAGATTCAGGCGGAATTCGTGCATCAATTGGTACTGGTATTCAGATAATGCTTCCTCAGTGGTTCGGGCCGGTTCCTATGAGGTTTGAGTTGGCGGCTCCGCTGATGAAGGAGAGCGAGGATGATACCCAGATATTCAGTTTCTCGGTGGGGACGTTGTTCTAAGGTTTTGGCGATTATTTGGGACTTATGGTTTGTTGAGATTGATCAAGTTTTGAAATCGAAGTGATAATTTCTTAAATACATGTAAGGATGATATTATGAAGACAAAGACTTTTTTTATGTTAAGTTTGGTATTGGTTGTTGCGGTCTCGACATTTAATTATGTTTTTGCGGAGGTTGAGTCTGCGGCGGATGAAGGGTTTGCAGTTGGTGTTGTTAGTATAGTAGAAGTTTTTGAGAATTCTCAAAAAAATGCAGAGCATAGGCAGCAAATGTTAGAGGAGCAGAGAGGTATAATTGATAAGCTTGAGACTATATCTAAGGAGATTGAGGCGGGACAGGCGGGCCTGAAAACACTCAAGGCGGAGAGCGATGAATATATGGATCGAGCAAAGAAGCTTTTTGAAAAACAGGCGAATTTGCAGGCCCAGGAAGAATTTTACAAAAAACGATTCGAGCTGATGGAACAAAGGTGGACTGAAAAGCTTTATATGGATATACTGAAATCGGTAGAAATTGTGGCCAGGGAAAAAGGTTTTAAGATGGTTTTTGAAAAAGATAAAATCATGTTTCCGTCTATGTCGCCAAATGAGCTTATGCTGAGTATTAAGACGCATAAGCTTTTATATAGTGAGGGTTGCGTTGATATAACCGGTGAGGTTCTGGCGAGATGCGACTCTGTGAAAGAATGAGAATAGAGATTAAATGATTTATAATTATTATGATAATAAGTCTTAAAGAGCTTGCTGAGCAAATAGGTGCGGAGTTGACTTCTGGCGGTTCGGCTGAGGTTTGTTGTGTTTCGCCGATAGCGGCGGCGATGGCGGGGGATGTTACTTTTATTGCAGATAAAAAGCATCTTAGGAGCCTTGTAGATTCGAGTGCGGCGGCAGTTATAACTTCTGAAAAGATGGATAATATTGCGATGCCGCAGCTTATTGTGGGTAATGTTCAGAAGGGACTGATAGCCGCTATAGAGGTTTTTGCACCTGCGTTGCAGAGACCGCAAGCTGGTATTGATAAGACGGCTGTGGTTGCGGATTCGGCGAAAATTTCCGATACAGCCTCTGTTGGGCCTTATTGTGTGATAGATGCCGGCGTTGAAATTGGTGCGAATACGGTGGTTTCTTCTTTTTGCCGAATTGGTCAGAATAGCGTTATAGGTGATAATTCAAGGATAGATGCTAATGTTGTGATTTATCATAATTGCAAAATTGGCTCGAATGTGATAATTCAGGCGAATACGACGATAGGATCGACGGGATTCGGTTATTATTTTATTGATGGTGCTCATCGGCTGATACCTCATAATGGCGGCGTTTTGATCGAGGATTTTGTCGAGATCGGAGCAAATACCTGTATTGATCGGGCTAAATTCGGGCAAACGGTAATTGGGGCAGGAACAAAGATAGACAATCTTGTTCAAATAGCTCATAATGTGCAAATAGGCAAATGCTGTCTGATAGCTGGTAAGGTTGGAATTGCCGGAAGTGCGGTGATAGGTGATGGAGTGGTTTTGGCGGGCGGGGCCGGAGTTGGTGATAATCGGCGTGTCGGAGATGGTGCGGTTATTTGTGCTAATTCCATTGCTTTGAGCGATGTGGATGCTGGTTCGGTGGTATCTGGGATGCCGGCTGTGAATTTGAAGGTTTTTCAAAGGACTGTGATCCATTCACGACGTTTGCCTGAATATGTTAAACAGATAAAAGAATTGACAAAGAGGATTGAAAGTCTTGAATCTTCAAAAGACAATAAAAGATGAAGTTAGGGTTTCTGGTAAAGGACTTTTTAGCGGTGAAGACAGCAGTGTAGTTTTCAGGTCTGCTGAAGAAAATGCCGGTATTGTTTTTGTTCGTACCGATGTTCCTGAGCCGGTGCGGATACCTGCGCTTTGTACTAGTTTAGCAGAGCGAAGCAGGCGGACGGCATTGAAGAAGGGGTCTGTGAGCATTGAGACGGTTGAGCATTGTCTTGCGGCAGTAAATTCTTTAGGGATTGATAACCTTGTAATCGAAGTAAACGGCGGTGAACTACCATCTTTGGATGCGAGTAGTTTTGAGTTTTTTAAGATACTCAAGAGGGCCGGAATTTTGGAACAGACGTCCCGCTGTAAGGAGTTTGTTATCAGAGAACCAGTGAGTATTTCAGAGGGAGAGGCCTCTATTTATGCTTTGCCTTATGACGATGATGCACTGAATATTACTTATGATCTGGATTATGGTGAACATACTGGTATCGGGCGGCAGTTTTATGGTTGTCGGGTTACGAGTGAAAATTTTGAGAGGAATCTTGCGGCTGCGAGGACATTTCTTTTGGAAGCGGAGGCCAAGCAGTTTCAGGCTCGTGGTATAGGCAAGCATCTGGGGCCTAAGGATATTCTGGTAATTAATTCTGATGGTCCTATCAAAAACAGTTATCGTTTTCCGAATGAGTGCGTGAGGCATAAGATAGTTGACCTGATTGGCGATCTTTCGCTTGTTGGGCGGCGGATTTGCGGCAGGATAGTTGCTTATAAGAGCGGTCATAGTTTGAATCAGAAGCTTGCAAAGCGTCTTTATGAGGCTGCGCAAAAAGCAGATCGCGTTGATATGTATGGTACGGACGCTTTGCTTGATATTCGAAGAATCCAGAAAATACTTCCTCACAGGTATCCATTTCTTTTGGTTGACAAGATAATCGATATTGAGGGCGAGAAGAAAATAACTGGCATTAAGAATGTTACATTCAACGAGCAGTTTTTTGAGGGTCATTTTCCCGGGACGCCTATAATGCCGGGAGTTTTGATAGTTGAGGCGATGGCTCAGGTTTCTGGTTTGCTGTTTGCACAGCGGCTTGAACATACGGGTAAGCTTGCGGTTCTGCTTGCAATGGATAAGGTTAGGTTGCGAAAAGCGGTTGTGCCCGGAGATCAGATTATTATTACGTCGGAGACAATGAGGCTTCGTAAGCGGACAGCTCAATGCAAATGTGTTGCGAAGGTTGGTAATAACATTGCGGCGGAGGCTGAATTGAAATTCATGCTGGTAGATGATGAACAATTGTAAATAAAAGGCTTCTGCAAAATGAGTAAGATTTTGACTGATTCATTTGCATCGGTGGTAAGCAGTATCGGTTGTGATGGATTTTGGAACAAAGAAATTGGTTTTGATGTAATTTCAAGCTTTTGAGCCTGTTTTTGGACAGAGC
>JADHXY010000049.1 GCA_016782755.1 Phycisphaerae bacterium
TGTGGAGAATCGTCTTGTGGGGATGAAATCGCGCGGTGTTTATGAGACTCCGGGCGGGACGATACTCGTGGCTGCACATCGGGGGCTTGAGAGCCTTACGCTCGAGCGGGAGACGATGCATTATAAGCAGCAGGTGGCTTTGAAATATGCTGAGATGGTTTATTACGGCCAGTGGTTCTGCCCGCTGAGAGAGGCTCTTGATGCTTTTGTTGATGTTACGCAGAGGAATGTTACGGGGACAGTGCGGATGAAGCTGTTTAAGGGCCGCTGCAGTATGGCTGGGGTGAAAAGCCCTAACAGCCTGTATCAGGCGGATCTGGCGAGCTTTACTATGGGTGCCGAATACGATTCGGCAGATGCTACGGGCTTTATACGCTTGTTCGGCTTGCCGATGCGGGTAGCGAATCAGATCGAAAGAAATAAGAAGAAATAAAAACGTTTTTTTACGAAAGGATACGCCGTGTTAATACCTGCATGGATATTGTTTGCGTTTATTTTAGCGTTTGGGTGTTGTATAGGGAGTTTTCTGAATGTGGTGATTTACAGGATGCCGAGGGAGAAATCTATCGTTAGCCCGCCTTCGTCGTGTCCATCGTGCAATAAGAGAATTGCATTTTATGACAATATTCCGCTGATTTCGTGGCTGATACTGGGAGGTAAGTGCAGGAACTGCAAGGCAAGAATATCGCCGCGATATTTTGTGATAGAGCTTTTGACGGGGTTGACGTTTGTCGGGATATTTTATTTGTTCTTCTATTCTAATTTGCGGGCGGGGATGCCGGAGCTGCTGGGCGGCGGCTGGCTGATATATGCTGTTACGATGTGCATGCTGGCGGCTTTTATCGCGGGGTCTGCTATTGATCTGGAATTGTGGGTGATACCGCTTTCGATATGCTGGTTCGTAACTCTGGCTGGTCTGGTTGGTTCGTCGGTGAGTGTATTTTTTGTGGATTTTAATCTGATAAGTCAATATGTTCTGCTGCCGATGGCATCGGCGAAAACGGCTGCGATCGCTTTTGGGGCATTGGTTGGGTTGATTATATCGCTAATTCTTTTGTTCACAGGTGTGATAAAGACAAGCTATGCCGAAGACGATCTCGGCCCGGATTCGGAAGAAAATCAGCCGGTTTATAACCACCGTTTAGAGGCTCTGAAGGAAATAGTATTTTTGCTGCCGGTAATTATCTGCTCGGTGGGATTTTACTTGCTCGTAAAGAAAAACGTCGGAATTAACGGCTGGTGGATTGATTTTTCGCAAAAACCTGTCATATCGGGATTTTTCGGCAGTCTTTTTGGCTATTTTGTCGGCTGTGCGGTGGTTTGGGCGACGAGGATTTTAGGGACGTTTGCCTTCGGGAAAGAGGCGATGGGGCTTGGCGATGTTCACCTTATGGGTGCGGCGGGGGCAGTAATAGGGCCGGTTTTTGTTACGGCTGCGTTTTTTATCGCGCCGTTCTTCGGGCTGTTATGGGCGGGGATTCAGATGTTCTCTAAAAAGACCCGTCAGATTCCCTATGGCCCATTTTTGTCTTTGGGTGTGTTAATTGTTATTATTTTTCATGATTGGATACTTGCCTATTTGACAAATATGTTTTATTATTAGAATCGAAATTAAATGTGGATATTTAAGGAGAAGTCAGATGCAAACCACCAGCCAGAAAACTATAGTGATATTTTTGTGCCTTGCGGCTATGACCGTCTTGAGCGGATGTACGAACTGGAAAGCGAAATACGGCGCACTCAATATTGAACACCAGAATACGCTCGGGTTGCTCGAACGTGAGAAATCGGAAAAAGGACAACTCGCTCAGAGTGTTGCTCAAGGCCAGCAGACTATCGACGAACTTCAAAGGCAGATCGCTGAACAGCAAAAGAGTCCAGCAGAAGCATCCGGCTTTGGAGAGGGTTACGATGTGAGCTTTGATGCGGCGGCGGGTACGGTTACCGTAACGTTAAACAATTCTATCCTGTTTGATGCCGGAAAGGCGACACTGAAAAGCTCTACAAGCGCTGAGCTGGATCATATTTTTTCGGTTTTGCAGAGTAAATATGCCGGCAAACTCGTTGATGTTGTAGGGCATACAGATTCTGATCCTATTAAGAAATCGAAATGGAAAGACAACTGGGAACTGTCGTCTCAAAGGGCGTTGTCCGTTGTGAGATACCTTATCAGTAAAGGTTACTCGAAGGACGCAATAAGAGCCGTTGGCCGCGGCGAAAGCCAGCCGATAGCGTCTAATGCCTCCGTGAGCGGAAAAGCTAAAAATCGCAGGGTCGAGATCGTGGTTCATGTGAGATAAGAAAAAACAGCGGTACTTGCATTTGTGATTGAATATGCAAAAGGGCCTTTAATATTAAAGACCCTTTTTTTTATTTGCTGGGTGTTCTTGGGACGTATAAAAAAATTATCTTTCATTTTGGCTGGCTGTGGCTTCGGCTGGCGGCGTCAGAAATACTCACCCTACAACGAGTAGAGTTGCGTTTTCTTCCTTGCCAGCCTTGTCCTCGCTGAAGCCAAAATAAAACCTAATTTATTTACAAGTCCCTACTTTTATATTACCATCTTTGGTCAGGACGATCTGTATCATGCCGTCAAAGCCGGTGTAATATGACTTTATGTTGCTATGGGGGATAAAGACTTTGTTTTTCTGATAATCGCTGCGGCTGCAACTTGTAATTAGTATATCGGGGTCGAGTCTTCTGATAAAATCCTGATTGAGTGTTTTTGCGGAACCGTGATGTGGCACGATGACCACATCTGCGGTAAGATTGGGGTAGAGTTTGAGAATTGCAGACTGGGCATAACTCTCGATGTCTGCACATATTAATATTTTTTTATTACGGTAACTGAGAAGTACAACGTTGGATTTGTTATTATCGCTTAAATTTTCGTCATCAGCCAAGTTGTCAAGAGGCCAGAGAACTTCGATTTTCGCCTCGCTTTCGGTATTAAATATTCTGGGGATATTTTGCAGGTGGAGATTTTTCTTCAGGAGGCAATTTTTTAAAAATGCGGCAGTGCCCCACTTATCGTTGTTGCTGGAAAAAGCCGGGTTGGCATAAACTGCCGCTGGGGTACGAACATTCACTATTTCAGGAATTCCATTTATATGGTCGATATCATTATGGCTTATGATTATTGCATCGAGAGAGGAGACGCCGCTGTAATCGAGAAATGGGTTGACTACCCTATTTCCAATGTCCGGGGTGTATAAAGAACCTGCGTCGAAGAGATAGTCGGAATTTGAGGGTGTTTGGAGCAGTATTGCCTGGCCGTGACCGACGCTGAGGCAATTCAATACTAAATCTTCTCTATGTGTATTTTGCCATTTTGCAAAACCTAAAAAAGCGATAAGGACCAGTATTACGGCAGATACAGTTATTTTTTTAAATTGTATGTTACGGAAATATACCGAAACCAGGAACAAGATAAAGGCATAATAGCACAAGACAAAAACAATTGAGACGTGGCCGATGAGAATCGATGATATGTTCAGGCCGGCTATCATTTTTACCAGAACGATGAACATTTTAACGATAATATTCAAGAGCAGGCCGGCTATGCTTGAAAGGGTCGGGAGTAAAAAAGCGAGGAGTATTTTAAGGTAACCGAGTGCTAAAATCAGGCCGACAAAGGGAAATGCGATTACCGTCCAGAGACTTGAGAAAGGCGTTATGGCATGGAAATGGTATAGCAATACCCCGAAACTGCCGATCCATGCCGCCAGGCCGACAAAGAAAATGGTGGTTAAGGCAGATAAAAATCTTCTTAGGAAATGAGGGGAAAAATCTCTTTGTCTCAGGTTAGAAAAGAAATAAAAAGACCAAATCTTAAATCTGACATCTAACATTTTGGCAAATAATAGAATCCCTGCTACAGAGGCAAATGAAAGCTGCCAGCCGGCATTGTAACAATCCAGCGGCGAAATCATCAGAGTAATTATGGCAGCCAGAGAAAGCGAATTTGCCGGATTGGCATACCTTGTTAAAAGTATGGATGCAAAATATACGTAACAGATTATTGCGGCTCTGATTATCGGCGGGCGAGGCGGAACCACAAACAGAAATATCGTAATGACAAGAATGCAGACAACGGCTCTGCCGCGTTTGCCGAGTCCAATTGTTCTGCATATCCACCAGAGGATAGCGGCCAATATTCCAAGGTGCATACCGGAAAGACTTATAAAATGCAAAAGGCCCGTCTTGCGGAATGCCTGATAGGTTTGGGGGTCAATGTCGCCGCGATAACCCAAGAGCAAGGCCTCAAGCAGTCCATGCTCGACAGATTCAGCCGTAGAGTCTGCTAATAAATACATCTGGGCAAACCGGGATAAATTCGATCTTAACTTTGTAAAAAACGGGAGTGAGTCGTTTTTGAGTAAGGTTATCGCATCTCGCGATTTTACACTTGCATAAATATGGACATTTTTTGCGGCAAGATATTCTTTTGTATCGAACTGGCCGGGGTTCTGTGCTTTGTTAAATCTTGCCAGCCAGCAATGTATTTTGATATTGTCACCAGCTGCTATATCCATGACAGGTTCGTAAACGTAAACCTTAATTTTGCCGCTTGCTTGTGCCCAGCCGTCCGGCGTTTTTGCTTGGGTAACTTTAAGATAAAAACCGCTCGACGGGTCACTATGTGAAAATCTGGAAAATTTCCAGTCGCTGCTGTCATATATAAACGGCTTTGTTATGACTGTTCCCTTTATGGTGGCTAAGACCTTTTCCTGTCCGACAGAGTTTTGCAAACAATCCGGTGGTGGGAGAACAAAATGCAAAAGCCTCAATCCGCCCAGACAGGCGAAGCAGCAAAAGCCGGAGATCAGCAATAAGTAACGACGATCAATTTTCTTGGACTGGGTAAAAACTACCAAAGAAAACACGAAGAAAACCAAAGCCGCAGCCAGTAGGAGAGTGATCGCCAGGTTAAATTGCCGCTGTATTAAAATGCCGGCCAAAAAACCCAAAGCCAGGACTAATAAAGGATAACGGCTGTAAAGCCCTTGTATAAATGTTTTTCCGGCAGACCTGTCTTTGTCAATCTGCTCAAGCTTTAGCCTTATCATATCCATATGATCTTGAGATTTTACATTAGCTGGCGGTTTTTTACCACATAAAAGCTTTTGTTATCGATATTGTGAGCAGGGCACGTTGTATTATTGAATTCAGATCGCATAAGAGGCCATAAACCATGCTGGGTGCGGATGTTTTTTTATTGTAATTTTAGAGATTGGGGTTTTGCTGGAATCTTCGCTTTGCCTGGCCTATTAGATAAAAACTTCCTGTGATACAGATGAGGTCATCTTTGCCAACGGCACTATTTGCAATGTTCAAGGCTTCGCCGAGGCTGTTTGAGGACTGGCACATTTTGCCGCATATCTCGGTGTATTTTTCAACGAGCAAGTCAGGTGAAATGGCACGCGGTGAGTTGCTTCTGGTAAATATTACCTTGTCGGCTCCGTACTGGAGCATGCGAAGCATTCCGTCAACGTCTTTGTCTTTGTTGCATCCGAAAATAACGACCATGGAATCGTAAGGTACGTTTTGTCCTATCGCATGGATAATTGATTTGAGGCTGTCAGCATTGTGTGCGGCATCTATCATTATTCTTGGATCATCGTTGATTAATTCCATTCTTCCGGGCAAATTAACGGTATTCAATCCGGAGATAGTTTTTTCGTTATCGACAGGGTAGCCATTGTTTTTGAGTACATCGAGCATGGAAAGAGCAAGTGAGCAGTTTATAGCCTGGTGTTTTCCGTGGAGAGGTACCCTGAGATGTTCGAATTTGCTTGTGGGAGTTGAAAGGCAGATTCGCGTGTGCGGTCCATGTTTTCTGGAAGTTTCAAACCTGTATGAGAAGTCGATGTCCCTTCCGGTGATGCTTAAAGGTGCATTCATCGCTAAGGCTTCGGATTGCAATACCCTTAAGGCTTCAGGTTTTTGCTTAACAGTAACTATTGGTATATTCGGTTTGAATATTCCGGCTTTTTCTTTGGCTATGGATTCAAGGGTGTTTCCAAGCTGTGCCTGATGATCGATGCTGAGGCTTGTAATTCCAACCACTTTTGGTGTAATCAGGTTTGTGCTGTCCAGGCGTCCGCCTAAACCTGTTTCGATGATTGCAATATCAACTTTGCTATCGGCAAAATGCATAAATGCTAATGCGGTCATTATTTCGAAAAAGGTTGCAGAGTCTTTTTTCGCGAGTTTTTGGATGGTAGAATGGCTGCGGTTAAGTAAATTGAGCATTTCGGTCTTGCTGATCATCTCAGAGTTTATCATTATTCGCTCATGAATGCTGAGCAAATGCGGAGAAGTATAAAGGCCGACGCTGTATCCGTTTGCCTCGAGCATGTTGGCGAGCATTGTTGCGGTAGAGCCTTTGCCTTTGGTTCCGGCGATGTGCACTGTGGCAATCTTTTTATGTGGATTTCCTAACTCAGAGAGCAGTTTTTTCATCCTGCTCAGGTCAAATGTGCTTACATTGTACCTGAACTTGGTTTCTCTCTCGTAATCAGTCCGGTCAAAAAGGTACTTTAGAGCCTTATCGTAGGTACTAAAGGCCTTCTTGCTCTTTACCTTAGCGGTTTTGGAGCTTGAACGAGCCGTTTTCTTTTTACTTATCTTTTTTCCTGTAGTAACCATAAGCAATTTATTTTAGCATATTTTTACCAAAAGTCAACAGGTCTTGTCTCAAAATCGTGAGGAAAGTTTTTTGTTTTAATGCTGAGAGACATAAGTTCTTTAATTATAAGTTATTATGTAAATTGGATTTTAAGTTAGGTAATTATGTAACTGAGCAATAAAGTTAATTTTTATGGAAACAACCGCGTTTTTTGCATTTTTTAAGGGTTTTCAAATGGTAATCGGTTTTTGTTTTTTTACTTATCTTCTTTTCAGGTAAGAGTTTATGTGTGCGACCAGTATGTCAGGGTATTTCTGAACTGATTAGTGTTCTTGAATAGTAACATTTAATATGTTATTAATTCGTCTTATGGTTAAAAAACGGAAAATAATATTGTTTGGGCTGTTTTTTTTGGTTTCTAACGTTTCGTTGAGCTTATGTGATGGTCTGTCGAAGCAAATTAGCGGTCTTTTGTCGGCTGCATCTCAGCGGAAAGTTTTGTTTGGTGTGAAGATAATTGATGCCGAAAGCGGGAAATTGATATATGCCCACAATGCTAAAAAAGCTCTGATGCCGGCTTCTAATATGAAGGTGGTTACAACGGCTGCGGCAGTTCGTTTTTTGGGTATTGATTTTGAATATGTTACCCAAGTGGGGTTGGCGGATGGGAATATTGTTGTGATTGGCAGTGGTGATCCGCTTTTTGGAGATGCGAAAACGGATGCGTATTACGGTCGTGAGCCCGGCTGGGTGCTTGATGATATTGTTGAGAAACTTAAGGGTGGCGGGGTTAGTTCGGTTAATGACATAATAATCGACAGCAGTGTTTTCGATGATGAGAGGGCGCATTTGAACTGGCCGGCGGATCAGCTTAACAGGTGGTATGCTTGTGAGGTTTGCGGTGTTAATTATAACGATAATTGCGTAGAGATGACGGTTAGGCGAAGTGGAAATTCGGTGAAAATCGACGTTAATCCTGCTACAGGTTTTTTGAAGCTAAAAAATGAGGTTAGGATTACGTCTTCGTCGAATGAGGGTGTCGGAGCGTACAGGATAGCCGGTAAGCCGAATAATCTTGTGGTGCGGGGGAAATGCAGGAGCCAGCAGGGTCCTTTTGATGTTGCGATTGAAAGGCCGGCAGTTTTTTTTGGGTATTTGCTTTATGAGAAATTGACGGCTGAGGGTATTAGGGTTGGGGGCAAGTTGGTCGAACGGGATTTTGAGAGCAGTAAAGGGCTTAAGAGTGTTTGCAGCTATCGCACGCCGTTGCTGGATTGTCTCAAGCGAGCGAATAAGGATAGTCTGGGATTGTCGGCGGAATCGCTGGTCAAGACGATAGCGTATCGTTCGAGTAATGAGCGAAAGGGGGGCAGCTGGGGCGTGGGGACGGATTTGATATCAGGTTATCTGAGTGGGCTTGGTGTTGAGAAGAGCGAGTTTTTTATTGATGACGGGAGTGGATTGAGTCGAGAAAACCGCCTTTCTGCTAATGCGTTATGTTCGGTCTTATTTGATATTTATAAAAAACCTCAATGGCCGGATTTTAAGTCGTCTCTATCTATAGGTGGAGTAGATGGAACTGCGGGCAAGCATTTTACCGAGGCTCAATATAAGGGTAAGGTATTTGGGAAAACGGGTTATATTTCGGGTGTGAAGTCTTTTTCGGGTTTTTGTGCTGGGGAAAAGGGTAATTATATTTTTTCGATAATAGCAAATAACGCGAACTCTTATACAAGAAAAGTCATAAATGATATTGTAAAAACCTTGATTGATGAGCGATGAGATTAAGGTTTACAAAACGGCATTGAAACTTACACCTTTAACGGGAATTTTAGAGAAAACCCGAACCGATTCGATATGAAAAAATATGAAAAATAAATATTTTTTTTATTGAAATTAACCGACTTCGTAGGTACAATGCGCTTTACGCATTTGTAAAACGCATTGTACCTACAGTAAATGGTGTAAAATGACTCAATTAACCGCAAAACAAGTTGCAAGATATATTGTTAGATTTGCTCAAGACAAGGGTGAGCCTATCACTAATCTCAAATTGCAAAAGTTGTTATATTATGCCCAGGGTTGGCATTTGGCTTTTTTTGATAAGACTATGTTTAGAGAGCCAATTCAAGCATGGGTTCATGGCCCTGTTGTGCCATCAGTTTATTCGCAATTTAGAGGTTATGGATTTAAATCCATCCCAGTTCATCCCCGTCAGGTGTCTTTGCCGAAAAAACTTAGTGATTTTTTAAGTGAGTTACTTCTTACTTATCTTCGTTTTGATGCTTTTGCACTTGAACATATGACTCATCAAGAAGAACCTTGGAAAGAAGCAAGAGGCTCTCTGCCTCCAACTCAACCTTGTAGAAAGGTTATTAGTACCTCAACGATGAAGAGGTTTTTCAAAAAACAGTTAGATGGGTAAATACGACTTTTCTCCTACTGGTATCAGTACAAGGATCCCTTCACCGAAAGAACCTAAATTAGGAAAGATTAGGTTCTCATTCATATTCTATAATCCGAAACACGAAACATCAAAAAAGGTTGTTTTCCATAATAAATACCCGAAGGAGTTTTTGTCCAAACTAAAGGAATTTGAAGATTGGACATTAAAGAAATTTATCCATTGTAAGGATAATTCCCATAGAATACATCCAATTGACTGGAAAGAGGAAAAAGTCAAATATGCGGGTTTTGGTTTAGAGTCAGAATATGATGAAAATGCTTGGCAATTTTCAATTACTGGAAATAAATATGGCAGAGTTCATGGATTTTTTATTGATAATGTTTTTCATATTGTCTGGCTCGACCCTCAGCACAAAGTATATCCACGCCAATGAAACTCCTGGCAGCGCTGGGGGCTATGTATTAAATGAATGATTCTATTTTCTCTTTGCATATTTTTTCTGTTACTTTGTGTAACTCTTTAACACATGGGGAGAGTTGTTCTAACTGCTGTTTTGTTATTTTGTATTCTCTGTCGTATCTTGCGCCTATATAAGCATAATCCAGTAGTTCGAAGAGTTCTTTTTCTTCATCAGTTCCTCTTGGCAAGATGCCTTTCAACTCCGGGCAGTAGTCGGCGGCTAAGTCACCTAAAATATCTAAATGATGTTCCTGTGGGCATTCGCCACCAAAAATCAAAAGAACGGCCTTGGATGCAAATTCGGTGGCTTGGTGAAGTTCAAAGGCGGCAAGTTTATATTTGCCTCTTTTAATGTTGAACTCAAAAGTAGTATAGAAGTCTTTTGCACCTTCGAAGACTTCATCGAGAGTATCTTGAGCGATTTGTTTTTCTTCGGCTGGGTCGAGGTTCTTTTTGTGGTCGAGTTCGAATTGGCCGGGGTTGTAGAGGATGATTCCCTGTTCGCAAATCTCGGTGAAGAAGTACTGGCCCATCGTTAGTTTTAAGTTGACAAATCTGATATCGCGGGGAATTATGCGAACGAGGGCAGTTAGATTACAAGCGGCTAATTTCTCTTTTACCTCGTCCCAGAAGGCCAGGTTGCGGGCGGAGTATTCGGTTTGTGTCAGGACGAGGATGTCATAATCGCTTTTTTTGTGGATGGTGAGTTTGCCGCGGCCCTGTTCGTGGAGGCCATCTTTCCAGTCGCCACGGGCGTAAGAGCCGAAGAGGATTATCATGTGGGCGGAGGAGTAGGAGGCGAGGATGGTATCGCAGATGAGTTTTAGCTCGTTCTGTTTTAATTGCGGTAAATGTTCCAATGAATCCTTCATAGGCGGTATTATTATGGATTGGGGATAAAAAGTAAAGTGAAATTGTGAAAGAAGTCAGAGGCCAGCTTGTTTCTTAATTTTTCGGGGTTTAACCGAATATCAGAATTTTTACAGCACGACAGCGACAGTGTTAGACGGGATACTTTTGCTGCCGACGTTGCTGAGTTTTATAAGAAAAATACTCGGTTGGCATAATAAGGCTTAGAATTGTCAATTTACTTGACCTGATGTGAGATATGAGCTTTAATATTTATCGTTTATTTAAAAAACTTTTACTGTTGATGTTTTTAGAAACGAGATATTTTAGAGTAATTCAAAAAGGATTGGTAAATCATGGGCATAAAGATAAGTAAAAGGGCACAAAATGTTCCGGCTTCAGCAACAATGGCAGTAACAGGCAGGGCTAAGGAGTTGAAGGCACAGGGTATGGATGTGGTGAGTTTTGGTGCGGGCGAGCCGGATTTTGATACTCCTGATTTCATAAAGGAAGCGGCTATAAAGTACCTTAAAGAGGGTAAAACCGGATATACGGCGACTCCAGGTGTGCCGGAACTTCGGGCGGCAATTTCCCAAAAGTTTAGTAAAGACAATGGTCTGGAATATACAGCCGAGCAGATAATAGTAAATATTGGAGCTAAACATTCGATTTATGAGTCGATGCAAGCGGTACTCGATCCGGGTGACGAAGTTATTCTGCCGGCACCATATTGGGTAACGTATCCGGAGGCGATAAAGCTTGCGGGAGCGAAAGCGGTGATAGTGAATACTGACAGCAAGAATGATTATAAGATAACCCCGGAGCAGCTGAGGGGGGCGATAACTGATAAGACAGCATTGTTTTTGCTCAACTCGCCGAACAATCCCGGCGGATTTACATATAGCCCGGAAGAATTAGCGGCACTTGCAAAAGTTCTGGAAGGGACGGATGTGATGGTTATTTCGGATGAGATTTACGAAAAGCTTGTTTATGGCAAAACAAAGTTTGTTAGTTTTGCATCGATAAGCGAGGATGCGTACAGCCGCACGATAACGATAAATGGATTCAGTAAGGCATTTGCTATGACTGGCTGGAGGCTTGGTTATACGGCTGGGCCTGTTGAGATTATCAAAGCGATGGGGCGGTTGCAGTCGCATATGACTCAGAACGCTGTTTCTTTTGTTCAATATGCCGGCGTGGAGGCTTTGAAGGATGAGACGGGAGTTGTTGAAAAGATGCGAATAGAATTTGAACGTCGCGGTGAGTATATGTCGCAGAGATTGAATGCTATTGATGGGATAACTTGCGCAGAACCTACCGGTGCGTTTTATTGTTTTCCGGATGTTTCTTCGTATTTTGGCAGGACAATTAGTGGTGTAAAAATAAATGGGAGCCTGGACTTTGCAAAGGCTCTTTTGGAGCAGGCTCAAGTAGCATTGGTACCGGGGCAACCGTTCGGCTGTGATAATAACGTGCGATTGAGTTTTGCCTGTTCGCTCGAACAAATTACAAAGGGTTTGGGAAGATTAGAAAAATGGCTGAAGAGTTAGGGAACAAAAGGGAGTATAAATTAAGCGGCTGGCCTATGATAATAGGCTGGATAGCCATGCTGATATTTGCCTTGCATGCATCTACGCATATGGTTGGTGCCGGAGATACATGGGTGGCATTAGCTTGCGGAAGACATTTTTTCAATCATGGTGTTGATACGGTTGAACCTTTTAGTGCGAATTCTCATGAGGCTGGTCCTAATGAGCAGACGATGGAGAAATATGCAAATTTTCTTCGTTCTTCTCTTAAGGACCCTGAAGTAAAGAATTCATTGAATGGGCGTTTAACCGGCTGGTGGCTGGGAAAGGTAGAGAGTTATCCCGATTGGTCGGAGGGGACGAAGGGATTCGTTAAAAAGGTTCATCCTACCGGCTGGGTAAATCAAAACTGGCTTACTCATGTGATATTTTACTGGCTTTCACATGAATCGCCGTTTGCCGATGCCGAGCAGTTGTCATTTAATACTCTTGTTTACTGGAAGTTTGCGATATATATACTGACGATAATAGCGGTTTATTATAGCTGCCGGGCATTGAAAGTAAACGAGGCGTTGTCGGTGGTATTTGCGTGTTTTGCTTTGTTTGTGGGGCGTTCATTTTTTGATGTCAGGCCGGCTGGTTTTTCGAATGTGCTTGTAGCGGCGTTTTTGCTGTTGCTGATATTGGGAACGTATAAAAATATATTGTATTTATGGCTGATTGTGCCTTTGACAGTGTTCTGGTGTAATCTTCACGGCGGGTATATTTATGTTTTTATAATGTTGGCGGCATATTTTGGCATAAACCTGGTAACTTTTTTTACTAAAAATGTTTTTGTTTCGATAGGCAAAAGAGGTCTTTATCATACAGCGGCGGTTGGTGTGGTGACTTTTTTAGCTACTATTGTTTTTAATCCATTTCATTTGACGAACCTGACTCATACTTTCATTGTAAGTGTGAGTAAACATGCCAAGATGTGGCGTTCAATTAACGAGTGGCACCCTGCTTTTGAATGGAGTAATCCTGTAGGTACTGGAATACCATTCCTTATAATGTATATACTTGGATGGATTCTTCTGGTTAGCTGGATATTAATTTTATTGGCCACGCACAGCTATGCTAAAAATAAGCTTAGACCTAAAAAGTTCGCAGAATCGGAAAACTATAAATGGCCGAAGATGAATATTTCTCTTATCATAATAGCGGCTTTGACGATTTATATGGCAATTCGGTCAAGAAGGTTTATAGCTATTGCTGGTATTGCGGCTTGTCCTGTGCTGGCGATGTTTTTGCAGCACATTATTGAGTCAGTTTCGGCGACCAGAAATCTCAAGCGTAATGGTGTGCTCAGAGTTTTACCGATGACATCCGGATGCCGAAAAGTTTGTATTATTGCAGGGGTTATTTCGGTTATTTTTTTCGGCAGCTGGTGGGGCAGCAAGTTCAAACGAGTGTATCTGGATCCATGGCCGACAGACCCTAAGCTCAATTCAGTTTTTATGAGAATGACGGCATCAGATGCCAAGCCTTTTTATGCGATG
>JADHXY010000050.1 GCA_016782755.1 Phycisphaerae bacterium
TTGATGGAGATAGTTGCAAAAACGAGGTGGACAAAATTCAGCGATTTGCTTATATTCCACGGGAGAAATATTTGTAAGGCGAGAAAGCCGGATTGCGAAAATTGCCCTGTGAGCGTGTATTGTCCGGCTTCAAATAACCCAAAATTATGGTAAATCAGCTTTTTCTGGAGAAAAATTACATGACGAATGAAAAACATATTAACAGCCCCGTTGAAGACCTGTGGCGAATGTTCAGGATAATGGCAGAATTTACCGAGGGTTTCCAGGAACTTGGTGCGGTTGGGCCGGCAGTTTCAATTTTCGGTTCTGCACGGACGGCACCGGATGAGCGTTATTACAAACTCGCCTTAGAAACCGCCAAGCAGATAGGCGAAGCGGGTTTTTCGGTTATTACCGGTGGCGGAGGGGGTATAATGGAGGCCGCCAACAAGGGAGCAGCAGAGGCCGGTGTTAAGAGTATCGGAGTGAATATTGAACTTCCTAAGGAGCAGATGCCCAACGAATACCAGAATATGTCTCTTCACTTCCGTTACTTTTTCTGCAGAAAGGTTATGTTCTTAAAATATGCGAGCGGATTTATTGTATTGCCGGGCGGGTGGGGAACTATGGACGAGCTTTTCGAATCGCTTACGCTCATTCAGACCCTCAAGCAGGCGACTTTTCCGGTTATTCTTATGGGCAGCGAGTACTGGAGCGGTTTAATCGATTGGATGAAGGACAAGATGCTGGTTGAACATGGGTATATTTCACCTGAGGATATTAATTTCCTTAGGGTTTGCGATGACCCTTGTGAGGCGACAAGGATAATTGTTGACTTCAGAGAATCCAAGGCAAAAGCCGGTATCGAGTTCCCTTCAGGAATGAAAAAAATATAAACCCGTTTTAAGTTGGCAAAAAAGGACTTTAAGAAAACAAATGAATTCAGACACACAATCGATAGCAATAAATTGCGAATTTGGCAAATTATATAATTTTATCTCCGAACCGGGGAATATTCCCGAATGGATGCCGCAATTCTGCAGCTCTGTTGAGCGTAATGGCGATGGATGGGTAGCTCAGACGGCGGCAGGTAAGGTGAAATTATTTTGTAAAACTAACAGGGAGTATGGAATTATTGATTATGAGTTCAAGCCGGTATTGCCGATAAAATTTATATTGCACAGTCGTGTATTATCAAACAGCAGGGCTTGTGTATTCGTTATGACACATTTTAAGTTACCGTTTACATCTGATGAGATTTTCGAAAAGCAAAAGAATAAGGTAACCGAACAGCTTGGCATGTTGAAAAACTTTATGGAGAAAGATTGAACACTAAAATGCCAAAGAAAATTATTTTCACAGTTTCATTAATTTACAGCATATTTGTTATTACTGGATGCTCGCCACAAAACCAGAAATGGCCCGATGATACATATAAGATTTGCGGAGTTGCGGGCTTTAGTGTTGCTAACCGGCCTATCGAATATACTTCGGTAGGTGCTGGTAAGGAAGCGATTTTTATTTTTGCTTGTATACACGGCGACGAGCCAGCCGGGGAAACGCTTGTTGAACAGCTGACCGAACATTTGAGGCAAAACCCAAAATTACTCAAAGGCAAAAAACTTATCTTAATGTCGAAAGCGAATCCTGATGGTCTTGCTGAAGGCACAAGGGAGAACAAAAGAGGGGTAGATTTGAACCGTAATTTCCAAACCTCTAATCGTGTTAACAAACCGGTTTTCGGAAATACGGCACTTTCCGAACCGGAGGCACGGGCGATAAGGGATATTATATGGCTTTATAAACCTTCGAGAATAATTAGTATTCATCAGCCTTTTGAATGTATAGACTACGACGGACCTGCTGAAGGGATTGCTCAGGCCATGGGGCGGAATTGCGAATTGCCAGTCAATAAGTTGGGCGGAAGGCCCGGTTCGCTTGGGTCTTATGCAGGTATAGAATTAGGCATATCGATTATCACGATGGAACTTAGCGAAAAAGACGGAAAATTGAGCGATAAAAAACTGTGGGAAAAATACTCAAGCACTATGATCGCAGCCATCGAATATACAGAGAACGCAAAATAAAGATTTTACCTGGCTTCTTATATCAATTCAACTTAGTAAATCCTTTTGGTCTAATGAGAGAGAAGGTGTTATTCGCATTGCATATTATGGAAAACTGGCTTCGGGCTTTCGCGGGAATGACAGCGGGGCGCGATAATTAAGGGAATCTCTAAAAAATCATTTTGGCATGGGTAAAAAAACTTTGTAACGCAAAGGGCTTATCTTTACATCTATGTTGCAAATGGGCGTTAAAGCGGTTAATATCACTTGCGTTATGGATAAAGAGACGAAAATTAAAAAATATGCGTTGGATAAGGTTGTTTTTTTAGGGATATTGGTTATTTCTCTGCTCGGGGCACGTCTGATAATAATGACCCGAACGGCGATATCACTTTCTGAACCTATAGGGCTTGTTAATACCGGACTGAGTATCAGTTTGCCGGCTAGCAGGGGTTGGGAGAGCACTAAGGGGTGGGTATATAATCGGTATTCATTTGTTTTGCTGAGTACAATGACTGGTCAGCCGGGGGAATTTGTGCCGCAGATTGAAATAAAATACCACCTCGTCAGAGAAAAACAGGGGCCTGAGCAGTGGCTGGAGCAGTTGGCAGAGATTTATGAAGCCAAAATTCTGGAGCAGGGTAGAATAGAGAAAGGCTCTGTGGTTTTGCATTGGGGACATTTCTCGCAAGCCGATAATCCGATTCATAATTATTCGGCAATTGCTGTTTTGCCGAACGAGAGGCTTTTGACGATAAAAGTTAAGGGGATAGAGGGCGGTTCTTTTGCGGTTGATAAAATTTTTGAGAAAGTGGCCGGCAGTGTGAATTTTGAGGATACAGGATTTCTTTCTGCCGGTGAGCGGTTAATCGGAGAGATTAAAACAGAGGGTATCGACCGTTTTATTGAGGACACATTTTCGGAATCTTATTACGTGATAAAAGACGGCAATTTTAAGCCGGTGGGCTTTACGATGGATAAGGTAAATTTTGATGCATCAGCCAATACCATAAAGGGTTCGGGTTATTATTACGATCGTTCCCGGGTCAACCGGGAAGAAACTATGGTATTTACATGTGATCGTTTTTTTGAAAATTATTACATGAAAAGCGAGTCTGCATCATTCGGTTCTTCGCGGTCGATAGAGGTCGAGATAGAAAAAGATGGTTTTATGAAGGTCAATTCTTTTGGCAGCGCAGAAAAAGAGTATTATTATGTCATGTCGGCTGCGATGCCTGATTTTTTTATTGATATTATACTTAAAAAAATGGCTTTGTCTGATGTTGACAGAATAATAGTGGATATGGTTGGCTCTGATGGTGGCGTATTGCCAGTATATATAGAAAAAAAAGGGCAAGAAGATGGTAACAGTAAAAAGTTTGAGTTAGAATATCTTAGTAGGCCGGGATTTGTTCAGGAGATATATCTTGATTCGGATTTGC
Source organism: Phycisphaerae bacterium (assembly GCA_016782755.1). Lineage (GTDB taxonomy): Bacteria > Planctomycetota > Phycisphaerae > Sedimentisphaerales > Anaerobacaceae > BS750m-G65. Next base: position 3,488 of record JADHXY010000050.1, read on the forward strand.
GGCTTTATAAGGCTGTGAGTTCGAGTCCGGTGAAGATATTTGAGCGGACAACAAAGCAGGCATTAGTAAAGGAATTTTCAGAACGCGGAGATTATATATTGCATAGTGATCAGAATTTTTTAGAAAATGAATAAAATATTAATAAGGTTATGGTGAGAACGATGGGAAACGAAAATTACATTTATGATTGTATAATTACAGGAGCCGGGCCGGCTGGTCTGGGAGCGGCTATCTATACTTCAAGGGACAGGCTGGATACTCTTGTTCTTGAGAAGTTTATGCCGGGTGGACAGATTATCAATACCGACAGAATAGAAAATTATCCCGGTATCCCCCAAATTGATGGAGTCGGACTTATAATGCAGATGCAGAAGCAGGCACAGCAGTTTGGCGCAGATATACAAAATGGCAAGGAAGTGACGGGCTTGAAGAAGCTGGAGAATGGGAATATTCAGGTTGAATGCGATAACGAAATTTACACAGCCAGGTCTGTAATACTTTCGCCGGGCAGCAGCTATAGAAAACTTGGCGTTGGCGGTGAAGAAAAGTTCAGAAATGCCGGAGCGGGTGTGAGTTATTGCGGGACATGTGACGCTCCTTTTTTTAAGGGTAAAAAAGTGATTTGCGTAGGGGGTGGCAATACCGCAGTAGAAGAGACTTTGCATCTAACAAAGTTTGCAGCTGAAGTGATAATGGTTCATCGCAGGGAAGAATTTCGTGCTACAAAGGTTCTCGTAGAGGAATTGATGAGCAAGGTTAATGAACCGGGTTCAAATCTTAAGCTGGAACTTGATTCTGTTGTTGCTTCTATCGACGGCAAAGATAAGGTTGAGTCGGCAACTGTTAAGAACGTGAAAACCGGTCAGGAGAAGGAGCTTTCAACTGATGGTGTATTTGTGTTTATCGGAATGGTGCCGAATACGGGTTTTCTCGATAGTTTTGTTGGTTTGACGGATAACGGTTTTATAAAGGCCGATTGTGCTTATTTGAGGACGCAGGTTCCGGGTGTTTTTGCGGCAGGAGATTGCAGGGTCGGTGCGGCTATGCAGCTGGCGACGGCTGTTGGTGATGGTGTTGTGGCGGCTATGATGCTCAAGCAATATTTCAGAGACCCCCAGTGGTGGAATGAGCCTGTGAGTGATGCGATGCAGCCGCAGGGCTGGTAATTTGGGTATCGAAGACCATTGAGAAGAGTGTTTTGTAATGTCAGTTATTTTTTATTAAGAAACAGGAAAAGTAAATGGCTAAAAAAACAGATGTTTATGTAAGTCCTCTTGTGGAGAGGAATGCATCCCGGGAAATGGCGGAGCTTTTTGGGGCGCAAAAAAAGTTTGGCACGTGGCGGCGGCTCTGGCTTGAACTTGCAAAAGCTGAAAAAAAGCTTGGGTTGGATATTAAGCAGATTCAGATAGACCAGATGCAGAAAAATCTTGAGGATATCGATCTTAGAAAAGCAGCTTCTTATGAAAAAAGGTTCAGACATGATGTGATGGCTCATGTTCACACGTTCGGCGATGCCGCTCCGAAGGCGGCGGCTATTATTCACCTCGGCGCGACAAGCTGTTATGTTGGCGATAATGCTGACCTGATAATTATCCGTGAGGCTCTTGAGATGGTAGCAGCGAAAACGGCTGTGGTTATAAATCTTCTTGGTAAATTCGCCAAAAGGTATCGCTTGACTCCTGCTCTTGGTTTTACACATTTTCAGCCTGCACAGCTGACTACTGTAGGCAAGAGGGCGGCTTTGTGGTGTTATGAGTTTGTGATGGATTTGCAGGAGATCGAGCATCGACTTGAAAATCTGCCGTTTCGTGGAGTCAAGGGAACGACCGGTACGCAGGCAAGTTTCCTCGCTCTGTTCAACGGCAGCCATAGTAAGGTAAATCAGCTTGACATGCTCGTTACAAAGGCGTTTGGTTTTAAGAAGAATTGTGCGGTTACCGGTCAGACGTATCAGCGTAAGATCGATACACTGGTGGTAAATAATCTCGCCTCTATTGCTCAATCTGCTCATAAGCTTTGTAATGATGTTCGTCTGCTCGCCAATCTTAAAGAAATCGAGGAACCGTTCGGTAAAAAACAGATAGGGTCTTCGGCGATGGCATATAAGCGGAACCCGATGCGGTGCGAACGTGTTACAGCTCTTAGCAGGTTTGTTATGAGCTTGTCATCGAGTCCATTGATGACGGCTTCAGAGCAATGGCTTGAAAGGACACTTGATGATTCTGCCAACAGGCGGATTGTGATAGCGGAGTCATTTTTGGCAGTCGATGGCATTCTTGAGATACTTACAAATGTACTTGACGGCCTGGTGGTTTATCCGAAGGTGATTTCGGGGCGAGTAAATTCTGAGTTGCCGTTTATGGCGACCGAAAATATTATGATGGCAGCGGTTAAATCGGGCGGGAATCGTCAAGAGATTCATGAAAAGATAAGGGTTCATTCTCATAAGGCCGCAGAACAGGTAAAGAAATTTGGCAGGGCAAACGATTTAATCGAAAGGCTCAAAGGTGACGGGGCTTTTGAGAAAGTTGATTTTAAGTCGGTGATGAATTCTAAGAGTTATATTGGAAGGGCCCCTGAGCAGGTTGATGAGTTTTTGAGAGATTGTGTTGTTCCTGTGAGGCGAAGATATCGAAAATATCTGAACAGGAAAGTTGAACTGAAAGTATAGAGACGAATTGTAAAAGAAAGAATATTACTATGATACGAGAAGAACTGATTAAAAGGATTAAGGAGACCGCTTATTTAGAGGGTGATTTTACGCTCCGAAGCGGCAAGAAAAGTAAATATTATCTTGATAAGTATCTTTTTGAGACATGCCCGGATATTCTCGCCGCTCTTGGCGAGGAATTTGCAAAACATGTTACCGAGGATGTTACCCTTATTGCCGGAGCTGAATTGGGCGGGGTGGCTCTTGCGGCTGCGACGGCTATGACAACAGGGAAGAAATGGATAATTGTTCGCAACAGTAAAAAGGGATACGGCACCGGCAAAATGATCGAAGGTGCGATAGAGAAGGGCGATGTTGTTCTGTTGGTTGAAGATATCGCTACAACGGGCGGTCAGGTAATCGAGGCGGCGAAGATAATAACCGAGCAAGGCGCGAGGGTAAAGAAAATAATATGTACTATCGACCGTAAGCAGGGTGCAAAAGAGAACATAGAGCAGGCCGGTTTCGAGTTCGACAGTATAATCACAAAAGATGACCTTGGGATAACGGCCTGAGCATAGCAATTGCGAAGGTGCTGAAAATTAACGAGTGATCAATGTTGTATTCGGTGGAAATAAATCATGAGTGTTTTTGAGATGGTGATGCTTTTGTGTTTCGGGGCGGCATGGCCTTTTTCGATTTATCGTTCGTATAAGTCAAAAAAATGTGACGGCAAAAGCCTTGTTTTTCTTCTTATCATACTTGCAGGTTATATATCAGGAATGGTTCACAAGGTTTTATATAATTATGATATGGTGATTTATCTTTACGGCGTAAATCTGATTATGGTGGCGATTGACATAAAGCTTTACATTAGAAATTTGCGTCTGGCAAAACACTGCTCATGATTTTTCGGTCAGATTTGCCGGCTAATTTGTTCGGTGATAAGTTTTATTATCTTATTTGCGATAGATGACTTGGCGGAGTTTTCAATTTTAAGCCAGTCGCGGTTGGGTACTTTGATTTCAACGGTTGATCTTTGGCTGCCGATTACAGCGGGGCGGTTGGCTACGATCATATCGAGTTTTTTTTCGATGAGTTTTTCCTCTGCCCTTTTTCGTAATTGCCTGTCCTCGAGGGCAAAGCCAGCCAGCAACTGTGATTTTTTATGATTTGAGGCCCACTTGAGGATGTCTTTAGTTGGTTTGAGTTGTAAAGTCAGATCGCTGGAGTTTTTTTTGATCTTAGTTTTATTCTTATCGACTGTATAATCGGAAACCGCAGCTGCCATTATAAGGCAGTCGCAATCATCAAAATTGTTTTTCACAGCCAGAAACATATCGCGGGCATTGACAACTTTGATTACTTTTGCATTTTGAGGTTTTTTGAGATTTGTTTCGGCTGTGATAAGGGTGACTTTGTGGCCGGCCTTTAGGGCTGATCCGGCAAGGGCATATCCCATTTTTCCGCTGCTCGCATTTGATATAAAACGCACCGGATCAATATATTCTTTAGTGCCGCCTGCTGTAATTAAAAAATGCATGTTTTAAGATTTAATCTTCATATCTGCCCAGCTATTCTATCGATAGCTTTTAGTATATCGGACGGCTCGCTCATCCTGCCTTTTCCACTGCTTCCGCACGCAAGTCTGCCTTCTTCGGGGCCGATGAGTTGGTAGCCTGCTTTTTTGATCTTTTCTATATTCTCCTGCAAAACAGGATTTTCCCACATATCGGTGTTCATCGCAGGAGCTATTAGTTTGGGTTTTTTCCAGCATACACAAAGGGTTGTAGTTAAAAGGTCGTCACATATGCCTGATGCGATTTTGCCGATTATATTTGCCGTAGCAGGTGCCAAAACCACCACATCTGCCCAATCGTTGAAAGAGGTATGGTTGCTGCTGAACTCTTCGTTGCTTGACCACAAATTAGTATAGACCCGGCCTTTAGTCACTGCCTCGAAGCTTTTGGCGTTTACGAAATGACTTGCCGCTTCGGTCATTACGGTCCTGACCTTTGCGCCGCAGCCGGCGAGTTTGCTTGCAAGGTCAACAGCTTTGTAAACAGCAACACCGCCGCTTACGCCAAGCAGAACCTTTAAGTCTTTGAGATTAGTATATTCGTTTTGCATTTGATTAAAGTAACCTGTTGAAATTACTCGTCAGTTGGTGCGTCTTCAAGTTCAAGAGCAATTTTATCTTCTTTAATTTCCTGAACAACTATTTCCAGCATAGTTTTGCCCTCAGTATCCTCGATCAGCGGCCTTGACCCCTTTACCAGTTCCCGTAGGCGTTTTTGTATAAGCGAGGTCAGTTTGAATTTACCACCACATTTGTTAATAATCTCTTCGTTTTTCAAATTATCTATCATTATCATTCTCCGATTTTATTTTTAATTATTTCTAATATTTCATCAACAGCTTGTTCGAGCTTGTCATTTATTACCATATTTTCGTAATCCTGCCATGCAGCGGCTATTTCTGTCCCGGCACATCCGAGTCTTTTCCCTGCAGCTTCTGCCTTGTCTCTTCCCCTTCCGTCGAGTCTTTGTGAAAGTTCTTCATGAGTGGGCGGAAGAATAAAGATCATGGTTGTATCCGGGTAGATACGTTTAACTTGTTTGCCGCCCTGGACATCAATTTCAAGTATTACCGTCTTACCAGCCTTGAGGGCCTCGTCAGTCTTGTCTTTGGGTGTTCCATAAAGATTATCGAAAACATCTGCATATTCTAATAAGTTTCCATCTTCTATTTGTTTTTGGAACTCATCACGGGTTAAGAACCAGTAATCCTTTCCATCTTCTTCAAGATCGGATTTGGGCCGTGTAGTCACAGAAACGCTCAGGTAGGCATTTAGCTTTCCTGCGATTTTACGGCAGATCGTACTCTTACCTACTCCTGAGGGCCCGCTTATTACTGCTATTATGCCTTTATGTTCACTCATAATTATTCTATATTTTGAATTTGTTCTTTAATTCTTTCAATACAGCATTTAATTTCGACCACCAGGTTTGTAATTTCTTCGTTATTGGCCTTGCTGCATATAGTATTTGCTTCTCTGAGCATTTCCTGTGCAATAAAGTCAAGTCTTCTTCCAGTCTGCCTCTCCAGGTTGCAACTTTTTTCAAACTGATTTAAATGAGACTCGAGCCTGGATAATTCTTCGCAAATATCGATTCTTTCAGAATAAACAGCAACCTCGCGGGCTAATGTTTCCTGATCGAGTTTTAAATTTACTTCCGCAAGGAGAGCATCAACTTTTTTCTTTAATTTTTTATGGTATTCAACAACACCATTTTGACTGAGTTCGCGTATTTTTTTGAGATAACCGCAGATCATTTCGCAGTTATTTTTGAGATCAGACTCAATCGAGGCACCCTCTTCGAGCCGCATCTGTTTTAATCTTTTTATAGCTTCCTTGCTCAACGAAATAATAAGTTCCTTTATTTTTGTATTTTCTCTGTCAACTTTTCCCTGCCCTATCACTCCCGGCAGGTTCAGTAAAGCCGCAATATCAATTTCGCATTCCAAACCAGCCGAATCAGCTGTCTTTTTAAGTTTGTCCATATAAAACTTTAAGACATTCTCATCTATGTCAAAAAGGTTCTCGCCGCGGCTTTCCTTTAGCTTTAGAGAATAATTGACCGTTCCCCTGGATATTTGAGATTTCAGGAGTCTGTCAATTTCATCTTCAAGAAAATACAGTACATCAGGCAGCTTTATTCGGGCCTTATAGTATCGGCTGTTGACGGTTTTTATCTCAACTTCGTAAACAGAATCGTTAACCTTGCCTTCAGCAGTCCCAAAACCTGTCATACTCAGGATCATAAGCTTACTCTTTCTATGTGCTATATTTATGTTAGGTCAAAATTATTATTCGGATGGTAACGCAACGTCTTCGTTAACAGCTTTGTTTTCTTCAGAGTTGTTATCGACAGTTTGCAAAGGTATTTGCGGCTGTTCGGTTTGTGCCGGCATGGATGCAGGAGTTTGAGCGGTTGGCGATTGGCTGACAGAAGGCCTGTAATACTTAGCCATAACAACTGACAGCAATAAAAACGTAGCCACAAGACCAATGGTAAACCAGGTCAGAAAGTCCCCGGTCTTTGAGCCGAGTATATTACCGGCTGCACCGCCGCCAAAAGCACCGGACAATCCGCCGCCTTTACCTTTTTGAATCAGCACAACTAATACCAGCGATAGGGCACTGAGAACAAAAATTACGGCAACAACATGCATTAAAAAACCAACAGCTAAAAGTGGTTGCAAAATCATTTTTTTATCCTTAAAAGTAAATTACAAAGATTTATTTAATTACAGCGGCTATAATTGCCTTGAAATCCTCGGCTTTGAGGCTTGCTCCACCGACAAGGAAACCGTCAATATCAGGCTTGCCAAAAAGCTCTTCGGCATTATTTGGTTTTACAGAGCCGCCGTATTGTATGCGCATCTGGTCGGCGGTCTGCTGGTCGTAAAGTTCAGCGATTAGTTTGCGGATCATAGCATGAACATCCTGTGCCTGCTGGGGTGTAGCTGTTAAGCCGGTGCCGATAGCCCATACCGGCTCATAGGCCAGGGTAACGGCTGAAACTTTTTCTTTTGCCAGACCTTCGAGTCCTTTTTTAACTTGGTTGATCACAATATCTTCGGTTTTTTCAGCTTGTCTTTCTTCGAGCAGCTCGCCCACGCAAAGTGTCGGAAGAAGTCCGCCCAAAATAGCAGCAGTAACCTTTTTATTTATCAGCTCATCACTTTCGCCGAGAACGTGCCTTCGTTCGGAGTGGCCGCAAAGTGCATGTATACAGCCGACATCCTTCAGCATATCGGTGCTAATCTCGCCGGTAAAAGCGCCGTTGCTCTCGAAATAGAAATCCTGTGCTCCAACCGCTATAGGGGATGATTTGGCTGTGTTTACCACGCTGTCAATGTAAACAAACGGAGGATAAACAGCAATATCGACCTTTTCGGTATCTATATCTTTTAAGCCCTGGGAAAGCCCTTCTATAAGTTCAATCGAGTCAAGCTTATTAAGATTCATTTTCCAGTTGCCGGCTACAAATGGTTTCCGCATTATAATTCTCCTGATCATAAAAATCTGTTTCTTTTTTTATTATTGTTTCACTAAGTTGTATATTGTTATTCAACTACACAACCTGATTACATCACAAGCTTGGACTGGGGAAAGCTGCCCAGTGTCGACAATTGCAAACAGTGCTGTCGGACTTCGTCGAGAGCATTTATTATGTTCTCATCAGTTCGGTGACCAAGAAAATCCATAAAGAAATAATATTCCCACTGGCGTTTTTTGCTCGGTCTCGATTCGATATTTGTCAGGTTTATCTTAAATTTCCTTATCACGTCCAGAACATCTGCCAAAGCACCTGCTTTATGTGCTGTACTAAAGAGTATGGCGGTTTTATCTTCGCCGGTTTTTTTGGCGTCTTCCTTAGCGATAACGAAAAACCTTGTAACATTGTTGGCGATATCTTCGATATTTTCGCAAACGAGATTCAGTCCGTACAACTCACCGGCTACAGCTGAACCGATCGCAGCGGTATTTGGTTCCTCGGCTGCCATCTGTGCTGCTTTGGCGCTTGATGCAACGGCTATTGTTTTGTTTTCTTCAAATGTTGAGCTTAGCCATTTCTTGCACTGGCTGAAAATTTCCGGCTTTGAATATATCTTTTCGATTTTCTCAAGCGAACAGTTTGCCAGCAGATTATGATGTATCGCCATTTGAACTTCCGAACATATACTGACATCAGAATCCACAAACGCATCCAGCGTCTCGATAACGCCGCCTCCGGCAGAGTTTTCTATCGGGACAACTCCGTAATCGCAGTGCCCCTTGCTAACCTCGCCGAAAATGCTGTGAATATCTGTGATAGGTTCGTATTCCACGCTCTGGCCGAATTTTAACATTGAAGCGGCATGGCTGAAACTTCCTTCCGGGCCGAGGAATCCGATGCGTAAAGGGCGTTCGAGGAAAAATGAGCCGCTCATTATTTCTCGCCATATTGCAACGAGGCATTTATCCGGCAGGGGGCCTTTGTTAAGTTTTGTTATAGTTTCAAAAATCTGCTTTTCGCGGTCAGGAGCGAATATCTGGCCATTATTTCCCTGTTTGACCTTGCCAATCTCAACCACAACGCGCGCACGCTCACTGATCAGCTCAACGAGCTTAATATCGATATCGTTGATATTTTTTCTTAAATCTTCAAGGCTCACAGAAAAAATCCCTAAAAATGCTTACAGGCCGTCGAAATTAATATATAAACCGCTATAATTAACAAATTTATGGATTTAAGTCAATTAAATTGCTCGTAATACAGCGACTTCTCCGAAAAACCCCAATCGATCATTCCACGAAGGCAGAAATTCGGCTTTAAGATAGTATGACCATGGGCGAAACCAGATTATTTTTGAGCCTTTCAGGAATCTCAAGCGTTTAGAAACATAAAAATTAAGAAAAAAATGTAAAAAATACTTGACATTGAGTAATGTTTGCGTTACATTATGTTTGGTATGGTTAACATTTAATAAGGGAAAGGAAAGAAAAATGAATGGAACACAAAAAGGAGCGTGGTTTCAGTTAATTGTTATAACCTTAGCTGCAATTGCGAGTGTGGTCAATTCTTTTTTGTACATGCATAAATACGGATATTCATTTTCAAAAGCATGGTGGTTTGGTACAGGCTGGCCAGTAATAATATGTGTTTTTCTGATAGTATTTGCTACAACATTCTCTAAAACATTCTCTAAATTTTATCGCAAGAAAGGTGCGGTACTCTTTGATGAACGGGATTTATTGATCCAACGGCAAGCATCACGATTTGGTTATGCAGCGGCTTTTGTCTTTTTCGTAGCATCGTTTATAATAACATCGAAAGTAGTAGGAATGGATACGCTAATGCCAGTATATTGGCTTGGCCGATTCTTCCTTGGCGGATTCTTTACGGCTTCGATAGTACACGCTATAACAACTCTTATTCTCTACGGCAGGGGGGGCAAAGATGGCGAATAGTGGTATTTCAAATTGTATTCGTCGTTTCAGGTTTGAAAATGGTGAGATGACTCAGCAGTGTTTAGCCGACAAGGTGGGTGTTACCCGCCAGACGATTATCGCTACCGAGGCGGGAAAATATTCTCCGTCTCTTAGCTTGGCATTTAAGATAGCGTATGCGTTTGGTGTCGGCATAGAAGACATTTTTAAGTACGAAAGACAGTCAG
>JADHXY010000051.1 GCA_016782755.1 Phycisphaerae bacterium
ACCGCCGATTACGGCCAAAAACTTCTTGATGCTATGCGTGATATGTTCAGCATTTTTCACAAAGCCGAAGAATTGACTGCAAATGATTTTGCAGAAGCGATGGAAGAAAGCCGAAAAGCTTTCCTCAGTATCGCATTGAACGATGTTCCCGAAAGTCGCCAAGCTCAGAATCTTGCAAATCGTTTTCGCACACACGGCGAAGCTTATTTCCGATTCATCACAACACCTGGCATTGAACCGACAAATAATCTCGCTGAACAGGCGATACGCTTTGTTGTCATAGACCGCTATATTACCCAAGGCACTCGTAGCGAAAACGGTCGGGCTTGGTGCGAACGCATCTGGACGGTACTGGCAACCTGCACCAGCCAAGGCCGAAATGCATTTGATTTTATATTTCAATCTATCCAAGCTCATTTCTCAGATCAACCTTTTCCTTCATTATTGGGGCCATAATCCACATTTATACCCTGTGAATGGTTACGATTTTAGATACCTACACTTGGATTTTCTATTTCTATCTGACGACTCACGGCCGTTGAGTCTCGTATACAGCACAATATCATATCTTTGATGAAAAGGCAAGCTTTCCTACTGCTTCATTCCAAAGAAGATCACTTTCCGCAGTACCCATTGAACATACCGACTATAAACAAGGAGTTTCACCAATTAATAAGCAGTTTTATTCTGGCGGAGGTTCTATGGCCCCGTCCAAAATGAAGCCACTTTGCAAGTCTTCTTTTCGCCGGAGTCTTAGATTCTTCCGAGGATATGGAGTACATGGTAGTTGCATATCCCAGCACCCAATCCCTTCAGCAGGGACATACAAATTCAATCCTGAGGCGGTAGTAAAGATTTTCGCAACAACCTTCGGAGTTGCATGCAAGCCTCCATTTGTTGGTGGCATTATAAAAAACTTTTTGATATTCACAATTGAAAAGACTATACACACTATCAACACTATATTGCGTAATTTTTTCTCTTCAACAACTGGGGTATATCTATGAAATAACATGGCCAAAAAGGTCCCGGAAAGAATCCAAAATAGAAAAAAACCATACCGTGGAACTGGGGATATGAAGAACCATGCCGCTACACCCACCAGTGCCGTTACCGGCAGTAACCAACCTGTAGCAGTAGTGCCAATACGAGTTTTTCGGGCACTCCCTCTCAACCATACCAGTACAGCTACTCCCAGAAGTGTAATCACAATGGGCAAAATAATGTTACGTTCAAGGTCCTTCATCCATGGTCCGAGCCATTGCCATCCATCGATTTGCTCGGTGCGCCGACCATATATTCTAATCTCATTAATATGCCATTTCGCAATGTTTTCCGGAACTCGCCATGAAACCGTTATTGGTGTAAAGGTGCTGGGATAAATCAGATAGCCACTAAGAATAATACCGCGGACTAACCATGGAGCGATTAGTAAAAATGTCATCATAGCAGCTTTTAATGTGGTTTTAATAGCGAGAGTTCGTTGGCTCCATGCTCTGTTCAACCAGACGCTCACTATTACTGTGGCAGCGGTAAGGAAGAAGAAGACCAAGCTAACTTTTACACACACCCCTGCAGCTAGTACCGTTAAAACAAAAATGACATCGTAAGCTTGACTTTTAAGATCCGAGTCGTCACGCAACAGAAACGCAAACATTGTTGCCGTAGCGGCAAAGACTATCATTGCAGTTGGCAGATCAGTGTTGTAGCTTGATATCCAACTATGGACGGCAGTAAGTATGAGAGGGGTCAATAACGTTAGGTTGAACAGTGATACACCCATTTTTCTGCACTTCGGTTGGGCCAAGCGATAGCCCCCCAAAATGCATTGAGCTCCTAACACCAACAGCAATAATCCATTTGCTAAATGTGTTGCTTTGCCATACCAAGGCCCTACTTCCAGCAATGCACAATAGAGAAAACTGGCATTGTTAAATGCCAATCGATCATGTAAATTACCAAGCCCGGGTATAATCGGATATTCAGTTATCCACCGCACACCACTGAGATGATATAGTCCACTGTCATCGGTTTTACAGGGGCCTGCGGAACGGTTCGCCAACCAGACGGCTAACACTAATAATGCCACGATAATCCCCATCTTGCCGGCAAGATTTTTTCTTGACCAGGCAAATATATCACTTTTGTTGCGGAACAAGCCAAGTATTCCAAATGCTGAGACTGTTGCTAAAGCCAAAGCACCAACCGGCATCACAAGGTGCCAAAGTTGCAGAAAAAGGATGGTGCAAGCGAGGCCCATCCAAAAGGCCATAAAACAATGGTCGGAGTCAAATTTCCGCAAACCCATCAAAAGCTGAACCAATAGCCCCACTCCGACAAAAATCGCGAAAAGAAGTCCCCATGTAATAATGATAGCTATCATCGCAAGAATAAATTGAATTGAATTCATATAAAGTTTTTCCTTTCTTAGTTGTATTTAATTAACTCCGGCGGGGCTTTTTTAGCTACAGAGAGTTAAATCTTAAATAAAAGGGCTACGAATCTGAGAGTAAACATCGCAGAACTTACTATTTTTTTTCCGGTTTTGACTGTTTTTTTCTTATTAAAAAGCAATAAAGCAAAAAAGTACGTCATAATCTTGATTGCCAAATCAACAATTTCCCTTAGTAAGACCCCAATTTTGAAAAAGCAATTAAAAAGAAATGTGATACCAATTCCACGGTGTTTTCTGAAATATTTTAGCATGCTTCTTAGCATCATTATTCGTTTTGCAGCCGGAATCTGTTGTGACGAACGGCCGCCCAGATGAGTAATACGCACTTGAGGCAGGAAAACTATTTGCCAGCCATCATGTTTGATCCTGCAGCATAGATCAACTTCTTCGTAATACATAAAATAGCGTTCATCAAATCCGCCGATATTGTCCGTTATTGATTTTCTGACTAACAATGCCGCACCCATAAGCTGGTCAACTTCTATCTGGCTTTTATGGTCAAAATCCCTGGCAAGCCAGTTTCGATAGTCTTTCTTGAAAATCTTAAAATATTTTAAAAATGTGAATCGATACAGTGCCCCCCGAAAAGAAGGAAATCTTCGAACAGATCGCTGTATTGAACCATCTTCATTAAGAAGCTGCGGCCCGCAAGCTCCTGCTTCTTTATTGTTGTCCATAAAATCAACTAAGTAATCTAATGTGCCCTTGTGGATAATTGTATCGGGGTTCAAAAACAGCAAATATTCACCTTTTGCTATTTCGATGCCCTGGTTATTGGCCCCCGCAAAACCGCGATTATCGTTGTTAGCTATGCATACAACTTGTGAAAATTCCTTTTGGATACACTCAACAGTTTTGTCACTGCTGGCATTATCTATCAATATGACCTCAAAGGGGCTTGAGGATGGATTTTTATATATCGAACCAAGACAGTTTATAATATCCGCCCGAACATTCCAGCTTACTATTATTATTGATAGCTTCATAACCCGTGAGCCTTATTTGATGTTATTTGCAACATTCATTGCCGACAATATGACATCATCCATATCCAGATATTTGTATGCCCCTAATCGACCGCCTAAAATGAGAGTTTTTTTATCTTCAGCTTCTTCTCTATAGCATTCATATTGCGTATTGTTTGCTTTGGTATTTACCGGATAATATGGGATGTCATCTTTCTGGCAACTTGCAGGAAATTCTCTTGTTATTACCGTTTTAGGCTGCTGGCCAAATTCAAAATGCTTATGTTCAATTGTCCGTGTAAAAGGAATAGATTCCTGGGTATAATTGATCACGGCATTACCTTGATAATCACCTTCTAAGATTTCGTTTTCGAAATGTAAACCCCTGTATTCCAGAGGTCCAAATTTATAATCGAAATACTCATCGATCTTACCTGTATATACTATGGTTTCAGCAATGCTGTCCCAGTAGCTTTTTTCTGCGAAGTAATCGGTATTCAATTTAACTTCAATGCCTTTGAGCATATTTTCGAACATTTTTGTATAACCACCAATAGGTATTCCCTGATATTGGTCATTAAAATAATTATCGTTGAAAGTAAGCCTTATAGGCAGACGCTTTATCAAACTGGCCGGCAAATCGGCAGGTTCCTTTTGCCATTGTTTTTTCGTATATCCTTTGATGAATATTTCATAAATTTCAGGCCCGACCTGAGAAAGAATCCAATCTTCGAGGTTTTGAGGGTTTTGGCTTGGAATTGCTACTTCATCTAACTTACTTTTTGCTTCTGATGGTGTTTTGACTCCATATAATTGATACAAAGTCATCAGGTTTACCGGAAAGGAATATATCTTATTTTTATAACAAACCTTTGGCCTGTTTACGAAGTTGTTGAAACTTGAAAACCGGTTCACATAGTTCCAGACTTCCAGATTATCTGTGTGGAAAATATGAGGGCCGTATTTGTGAACATTTATGCCTTCGATTTGCTCAGTATAGCAATTGCCTCCGATATGATTTCTTTTTTCTATAATTAAAACACGTTTGCCACGCTGGTGGGTTTGCTTTTGAGCAAAAACACTCCCAAATAATCCGCAGCCTACAATCAAATAGTCGTATTTTAACATTTTTGACGCTTTGTCCTTTTTTATAAAATCTTCATGTCTTATTTGGGTTCGTACTTTATGTTGGTTTTGCGACAACAGCAAAATGCTTATACCTTACATCGGCAAAAGCATTTAGGGATAAACAATTCAGAATCTTATAAGTTCTACTTGAAGTTGGGTGTATTCCTTTGATTTCTTGAATTTCATAGCCGAGGCCGATAAATGTATTTATAATACTTTTATATGTAAAAAACCTTAAGTGCGTCTTATCCAAAATGCCATGATCCTTATAATCCCAATTTCCGTGTAAGACTAATTTCGAGAATGTTCGGTAATATCTTATATTTGGAAGTGAAACGACAATAATACCGTTATCTGTTAATTTTTGCTTAATAGCTACTAACAGGCTGAAAGGGTCTACAAGATGTTCTAGGATATCAAAAAAAACAATGGCATCAAAATAATTATCCGGTAACTGAGCAAGAGCTTCTAATGCATCTGAATTTATGACCTTGTCCAGTTTTTTTTCTGCTTCCCGAGCCGACTTTTTATCAATCTCAACAGCCCATGCCTCCACATTTCTTTTTTTCTTTAATAAACCAGAAAATCCTCCACAACCACAACCGAATTCCAAAGTTTTTTTTATTCCTTGCGGAATATATTTAAGCATATCTTCACGGTCATTTTCATAATAACCAATGGGTTTATTTTTCAAGTCCTCTAAATTTGAATTCATTCAGGGCATCCTTATTGTGGTATTTAAGGTGTTTTGACTTCTGTCCAAGGGACCTTGTAAGTTCCCGTTTCAACAAGTTCAAGAAGGCAAGCGGCTATTATTTTACTGTTAAAGTTTTCATGGATATGCTGCATTCCTGCTTCGGCTATCTTTTTTCTTTCGTCTTCGTGTCGTAAGTACCAATCGGTCAAATCAAAAAATTCTTCAATCGTATCAAAATATCGCAGGTGGGTATTGTCTTGGTAGAGTAGGTTACAGCCTTCAAATTGTTTTGCCATTACGAAAGTTCCGCAGGCAAGATACTGTGTGAGCCTGTCAGAATGACAGAACTTTACTGGTCCGTATGCATTTACATTCACTCCTATTTTAGCTCCGCTTATAGCATATAAATAATCTATGCCGCCTATCTGAGGTTTTCCAAAGCAGCCGTAAAGAGTGCAATTTTCTTGTTTTGAAAGCTTTTTAACAAGTTTTTCCCTGAAATCCTCGCTTGTGTCAGCATGATGACTTGCGCTGCCTGTCCATAAAATATCAGTTTCCCACTCTGGCCCTACTTCATAACGGTGGTCGATATCTGGATCACACATATTCGGCATAAAAACGCATAACGGTATACGGGCATCTCTATAATCTTGTAAGAATTCTCCATCATTTGTCGCGGTTAGTATATCAAGTTTTTTTGCTGTTTCAATCCTGTCGCCATGTAATTTTGGCCATGGGTCACCATCCCCGCCGATAAACACTGCGTTGGGTGCTGCATCTCGCATTTCCATAATTGTTTCAGCATTGAGAACTCTCGCAAAGCTGACATAAACAATGTCTGGCTTGTAATTTTTTATCTGTTCAGCTAACAGGGCGTCAACCGTTGACTTATAAAATCGCCTAGTAATAGTTTTACTTTTTAAAGGGCTGACCTCCTTGAGGGCATTACAATAGCTGAAAATACGAGCATCGTGTCCAAGCCTGATAAAACCTTTTGCTAACTTTGGCATCTGGTTTAAGAACATCTTGACTGGTTTGATACTTTGATCAACAACAATAAAGATTCGTTTAGATTTTTGTGTCTTTGGGTACAATTTATTTTTCTTCTCTTAAGTTTAATTTTCCTATCATATATATGTGTGTAGGCGGCATTACATACTTGTAGTCTACTAACCAACGTAAGAATCCGATACGAGACAGGATTTTAAGTATTTTTGCAGAGACACCCTGTAATAAATACCCTCTTTGAAAGTAGTATTTTGAACTAAAGGGAATTCTTCCAAGTTCTTTATCGATACATTTGAAATCATTTTTCCTTGTAGTTGCAGATACTGACCTATCTAGATCAAATGATAATTTCGGAAAAAGTTTTTTAATACCCTCATGTGTAAATCGCCAATAATCCGAAGGATAACCATGAAATCCCAACGCAAATGGAACCGACAAACATATCTGACCCCCTGGTTTTAATAAATTCGTCAAATTCTTTGCAACTAAAAAAGGATCTTCACAATGCTCCAGAACACTTAGGCAAAAAATAGTTTCAAACCGGATACTATCCAGTTTTTCATCAATTTCAGCTATACTTTTTGATAAGTCTAATACAACATCGACTCGTGGCCCGTCTTCCATATCAATACCAACATATTTTTCTGCTTTAGGGAAAAGCAGTTTAATATCTTGAGTGTTCCCGTAATCCTTGGATCCAACTTCAAGGTAAGGTCCATCGAAACTACTTATATGATTTTGTATAAAAATTTGGTCATTTATATTTCCCATACCCAGCAATCTCCGATCTTATTGCAAATCAAATAATAAATATTTTTGTCCTTTTAATTTATTGTCTTTAAGATTTGTCTTTTGTATTCACCCTCCTGAAGTTGACGAATTTTTTTGGCATCGCTATAAATTAGCTTTAAGGGCTTACCTATGGTTTCTTTTCTTAAAAAACATTCGTACTCCTCTCCAATCATACCAATATCAATGGTCTGGTATCCTTTTTTGCATAAATCATAAGTCAGGACAGTTGCTGTCGGACCTAAGGCGAGAAGTATCAGAACATCGGAATCAAATCCATCAAATGCCGATAAAATTTCACCGTACCTATCAAAGGCGTTTTTAGCTGGACAAAAGAGAATACGCGATATCGATTTGGCATCTTCGAATAGACCGTCGCCCACACCGAGTCCTGCTTTTTGGCTCTCGCATATTATCACATCCCGATCTTCCCATATTTTTTTAATTTTCCCAAAGTATCTTCCACAACTGATGTAATTTTCTTCTGTTTTGTGATAATTTAAGTAGCATCTGTTCAAAAAAGCGTTATGATAGACTCGATTCATATCAAGATATGAATATACCATCTCTCTTTTTTTGTTCATCCATCTTCGCCAGAAATCAGTAGTAGCGGGAATAAAATCATCCAGAGAGCCAAAGCAAGGCGGCAAACCTATCAATAAATTCGGATATTCTGAAGCAAGCACTTGTTTTAGCCGGCTGGCCAATTTGGAATTGCGATCATGGTAACAGATTCGGCTGCCGAACATAATACCAAATTCTCCATCACCAAAACGAGTCAGAGAACATTTGTTCTTAATAATCCTATCCAGCGTTTCGTCGATACTTTTTATGGCTGGTATTTGAGCATGGAAATCATCGTTTTTGATCTTATCATACAGTTCGTAAGGTAAATTATCCAAATTGCACCGCATCTGCTCAAACTGCTTGTCTTTTTTACCGGAATGAAGCAGCTTTTTTTTGAAACGTGCTAATTCTTTTTCGATTTTTACTATTAGTTTTTGCATAAGATTACCGCTATGAGTTGACAATTTTTTTAATTTTTTCGGCTACATATTCTATTTGCTCTACCGTTAGCTCAGGGAACATAGGCAATGAGACTATTTGTTCGCAACACTTTTCGGCTATTGGAAAATCACCTTTTTTGTAGCCTAAAGAACGATAAGCATCCTGTAGATGCAGTGGCACCGGATAATGGATCCCGCAAAATATTTCGTCTTTGGCTAATTCTGATATAAATTCATCACGGTTTTTTGTGCGTATTACATAAAGATGGTATATATGTTTGGCATAATCTGCTTCTGTTGGTAATATTATGCCATCAACCTCCGACAGAAGCCGGTTATATAGCTGAGCATTTTTTCTACGAGATTCGTTCCATTGGTTTAGATGTTTTAGCTTCACACTTAAAACAGCTCCTTGAAAACCATCCATACGAGCATTCCACCCAATCATAGAGTGATAGTATTTTTTTTCCTGTCCATGATCTCGGAACATCCGCATGTTTTCATTTAGCTGGGTACTATTTGTTACCGTAGCACCGGCTTCTCCATAGGCGCCAAGATTTTTGCCGGGATAGAAGCTAAAACAACCTGCATCACCGATTGAACCTGCTATTTTTCCATTGTATTCTGCGCCATGTGCCTGACAAGCATCTTCTATAACAAAAAGGCCTTTGGTTCTGGCAATTTTCATTATGGGGTCCATGTCAGCGGTCTGACCGTAAAGATGAACGGGGATTATAGCTTTGGTTTTGGAGGTAATGGCATTTTCGAGAAGCTCTGGGGACATGTTGTATGTTTGTTCGTCGATGTCGACAAATACCGGCTTGGCTCCGGAAAAGCTAATGGCCTCGGCTGTAGCGATAAATGTGTTTGGCGTAGTTATTACCTCATCACCCTGGTTAATTCCTAAGCCTCGAATGGCTGCCCAGAGAGCGGCTGTCCCACTTCCAAGACCTGTTGCAGATTCGGTTTGACAGAACGCCGCAAATTCGGTTTCGAATTGACTTACAAATGGGCCGCCTGCAAAAGCGGTATTATCTAAAACATTCTGCAAGCCGGCGGATATGTCTTCTTTTATTGAAACATACTGAGCTTTTAAATCAAGGAACGGGACTTTCATTTATCATCCTTTTTTTTGTTAATTTTTCTTTTTATTTTAGCGGGGTTTCCAGCAACAATTGTATTGTCGGGAACATCTTTGGTTACCACGCTTCCTGCACCGATAATCGTGTTAGCACCTATTGTAACTCCACATAAAATCGTAACACTTGAGCCGATTGATGCTCCTTTTTTCACAAGAGTAGGTATACAAACCCAATCATCTTCTGTTTGCAGTTGCCCATCATTTATAGTTGCGCGAGGATAAGGGTCATTAATAAATGTGACATTATGGCCAACAAAAACATTGTCTTCTATAGTTACGCCTTCACAAATAAAGGAGTGGCTGGAAATCTTACAATTTTTACCAACTTTTGAACCCTTTTGTATTTCCACAAAAGTACCTATTTTGCTGTTATCATCTATCTGGCAGCCATACAAATTTACAAAATCATAAATCTTGACATCTTTGCCAAGTTTGACATCAGGCGATATTTTTCTTGTAACAGTATTTTCGTTTTGCATTTATCACTACTTTAACTATGAAATTTTGACTTCACCGCCATTTTGCTTTAATGACCTTGATGATGCTTCCAGCACCTCAACCACCTTCAGGCCATCGTGTCCGCTTGATAATGGCCTTGTGCCATTTTTGATAGAATCAAGAAATTCCTGGCTTTCCACCTTTAACGGCTCAACCATATTAATGTACGGAGCATGCATATCTCCATAATGATAGGCGTACTGGAATTCAGCGAATGTGTCGTAATGAGGCGGTATTTCAACTCGCTTATCATAAATTTTTATCTTTTCGGTCGGCTCGAGATCATCGTATACAAGCATTTTTTTGTCGCCAACGACTGTTATCTTTCTGACCTTATTTGGATCAAGCCAGCTGCTTTGTATTATTGCCATACCGCCATCTTCAAAATTCAAGGTCATATTTGTTACATCTTCGATATTGTCGTTTACATGAGCCTTTCCCTGGCAATTTACGGAAACAAGCTGCTGGGTCATAATATACAGTATTATCGAAATATCGTGAGGAGCCAAATCCCATGCAACATTAATATCTTTCTGAAAAAGCCCGAGATTTAATCTCTGGCAGCTTATATATTGAACCTTACCAAGGTCTCCTGATTCTATTAGCTCTTTAATCCTTCGAACGGGTGCAGAATAAATAAACGTATGTCCTACCATAAGCGTCAGCTTTTTATCTTCTGCGATTTCTACTAACTTGGTGCATTCGGCTACAGAAGAAGCCATGGGCTTCTCAACAAAGGTATGTTTTCCGGACTTTAGAGCTGCTTTGGCCATCTTGAAATGAAATCTAACAGGCGTAGCTATTACAACCGCATCTATATCAGAATCATTAATTATTTCACTGAAATCCTCCGTAGTCTCAACGGCTGGATATAGGGATTTGAGATGCGAGAGCCGCTGAGGATCAACATCACATAATTTCTTTACCCTGCAATCGGCCAGGGAAATAAAATTACGAATGAGATTTGGCCCCCAATAACCACAGCCAACCATAGCGACATTAATCATAGACTGTCATTCCTTTAGCATCTATTATTTATAAATCGAGATTACGGCAATAAAATCATACCTGTTTAAGTACGAATAAATTACCAGCTACACTGAACTTCTGCAAGTTTAATCGTTCAGCCTTTCCCGAAAAAAGCGGAGATTTTTCGAAATCAAAACTTGCAAAATAACGGAGCCCACTAAGGTCACGAAGTTCTTAAGGGCTTTGGACAGGATTTTCAGGATTATTTTCTTTATCCTGCCTTTTTCCAATCTATATAATTTTGCACTTTTCCCTTTAATTTTTAATCTTTCCATGCCATAATAGCCCCTTAAGAGTGATTTTTATTGAACCACAGGACAATAAATAGAAAATAAGGGGCAATTTGAGATGTTTAAATGGGATAAGAAGAAGGTTTTAGTAACAGGTGCTGGCGGTTTCATTGGTTCTCATCTTACCGAGCGGCTCCTCGAACTCGGAGCCGATGTCAGGGCTTTTGTGCGATATACTTCCCGGGCTGACGAGGGTTTTATAAAGTATTTATCTGACGATCTCAGGAAACATGTGGACTTCGTTTACGGTGACATCAGGGAGCTGGAGACCGTAGCCAAAGCGGTTGATGGTGTGGATGTCATTTTCAATCTTGCCGCATTGGTAGGTATTCCATATTCCTATATACATCCACAGGAAGTTGTCGAGGCAAATACCATCGGAACCTTGAATATTTTAATGGCGGCGAGAGATGCCGGTATAGAGAAAATGGTACAGACTTCCACAAGCGAAGTTTATGGTACGGCAAAATATGTCCCTATAAACGAAGACCATCCAAAACAGCCCCAATCCCCGTATTCTGCGAGCAAAATCGCCGCCGATGCCATTGCGTTGAGCTTCTATCATTCCTTTGATTTGCCGGTCGCGGTAGTAAGGCCCTTTAATACTTATGGCCCGCGTCAATCCGACAGGGCTGTCATCCCTTCTATTATTTCGCAGGCTTTAACGAAAGATAAGCTCACCTTGGGCAGTACCACTCCTACAAGGGATTTCACTTTTGTCACAGATACGGCGGAAGGATTTATTAAAGTAGCCGAATCCGAAAAATCAGTTGGTATGGAGATCAATCTTGGGACTGGCAAAGAGATTTCAATTGAAGATTTAATTAGAAAAATAGTATCGCTCGTCGGACGGGATGTCGTTATAGAACAGGATAAAGAAAGGCTCCGGCCAGCGGGAAGCGAAGTGGAAAGATTGTGCGCGGATAATACAATCGCAAGAGACGTACTGGGATGGTCACCGAAGGTCTCATTGACCGGCGGCCTCAAAAAAACAATTGAGTTTATCAAAAATAATCCCGGTTTTTACGATCCTGATAAATATAGAGTGTGAGGCGTATAAATGAAAGCAGTAGTTTTAGCCGGCGGACGGGGCACGAGGCTGCGGCCTTTAACGTTTTCAATCCCGAAGCCTTTATTGCCAATTGCCGAGAAGCCAATTCTTGAGATTATTCTAAATAATTTCAAAAAGTTTGGCATAACAGAAGTTATTATATCAGTTGGCTATCAGAGCGAACTAATAAAGGCCTTTTGCGGTGACGGTGCAAAGTTCGGACTTTCTGTTAAATATGTTGATGAAGATAAACCTTTAGGAACGGCTGGGCCTTTGTCTTTGATGCGGGATTGTTTTAGCGAAGGAGAAAAATTTGTTTTGATGAACGGCGATATTTTCACTCAACTAAATTTTTCGAAGATGATCGATTATCATACAAATGGTAAGTATTGTATAACTGTTGGATATAGAAAATATGAGCATAAGTTGCCATTTGGAGTTTTAGAGCTTGAAAGCGACAAGCTTTGCGGCATTGTTGAAAAACCAAGTACAGAGTTTAATGTGAGTGCGGGAATTTACGTATTAGATGCGTCTGTTATTGACTTCATTCCGGAAGATACTTTTTTTACAATGCCTGACCTCGCAAATAAGCTATTAGAGCAAAAACGTCATATTGGTGCATATCATATCGAAGAATATTGGCTTGGTATCGAGAATGTTGACCATTTCAATGAGGCCATTAAAGAATTGAGCAAACTTGAGTCACTCGTAAAAAAACGAGGTATTTGCAATTAGTTGGATACCTCCAATGCCGGATAAATCAGGAATTTTTGTACTCATTTTGATGGTCAAAAAGTTACTTTCTGATGCCAATATTTTAGTGGTTGATGTCGGCTAAAAACATAGGACAGTAGAAATAGCCTAATCTGTAGAGGTTGCATATAGTGATAGCTAAATTAGAAGGCAATTCCAGGAAATACAAAGGCGATTTAATTAATTTGCTTATTCTGATTTCTATTGCAGCCATAATTGGTATTTACTTGATAATCACGACGGTCCTGATCTCTAAGGATGGGGTTTTTTATATTGAAGCAGCTCAGCAATTTGCAAATGATCCGATGCAAATCGCAAAAACTCAGCTGCCAGGACATCCTTTTTTGATTTTTTTGGCTCACAAGTTTG
>JADHXY010000052.1 GCA_016782755.1 Phycisphaerae bacterium
TCTCTTTTCATAGTGAGGCCGCATGCGAGGCGCAGGCGGCCTATACTTTTGCGCGGATTCCCGATAAATCGGGATGTCGCTTTGCTCCATATTTCACCACGAAGCACACGAAGAGCACGAAGAAAAAAAAAAGAGAGAAATTAGAAGACAAAAAAGATTAGCCACGAATTGGTTAGAAGTCAGAGGTCAGATATCAGAAATCAGAAAAACTTGAACCACGAATCGACACGAATTATCACGAATTAAAAAAAGAAAAGAGAAAAAGATTTCAGATATTAGAAATCAGAAAAAGACAAAAAAGATTTTTTATCCCGCAGAGGCGAGGAGTTATTTTTTTATATACCGCATGGGCAAAAAATTTGCCCATCCTACGAGACTGGCTAAAAAAGGAAGAATCAAGTAGTTGGCTTCTCATAATGTCGACGTTTCAATATTCTATACCCAGTCATCCGAAGCAATATCCCGGCAATCAAAAGTACATACCACCACCAAAAGTGATTACCAGCCGCATCCCTCGGGCCCCACAACATTAACACGATAGTTACAATGAAAATAAGAACCCCGAGCCACTTAATGCAGTATCCAAATAGTTTCATCTAATAAATCCTTTATAGAATGCTATCTGTTCAACTCGTCAAAATATATAAAGTGCAGAATGCAAACAGAACAATAAGAAACAGAGGGACAAAACAGATTATTGAGTATATAATAGCTTTCCTTTGCAAGGCACGAAGAACAGGATCGTCCGTTGGTCCACTCATTGCCGCATTTATCTTATCAGTACCAGAAGAGTTTTGAACATTTTGGGATAATATGCCATCGCGATCCAGAGTGTACTTACGAACTTTTTTCCACAAAAAGGGAAATATAAATATCAACTCGACAATACTTGCTGCACCTGCTGCAAAAAGAGATAGCATAAAGTATACGATGACAGAATCGATGTACTTTTCTGTTTTTGGAAAAAACTCGGAGATACTTATTAGGATAAGAAGCACACCAAATATGATCGCTGCGATTTCTAATGTTTTGTATAAGACGCCCTCAAGCTTCATCTCTTTCAATTGTTGGAGGTCTCTCCTTCCTTTTTTTGCTCTCGGCGTTGCTATTTCATCGAGATTCTTTCGGATAAGGAAGCTTGGAAATCTCTTTCTGAGAATAATCAGACAAATCCCGAATACCAACATAACAATCGCAGTTAATATATTTTGCAAATTATTCTCCTACATCCCTAAAAGCATATCTGCAGTTACACCATACATTGAAAGCATCCCTATACCAGTTTCGTAGGATGGGCAAATTTTTTGCCCATGCGGATACTTTTCATATTTCGCAATTATACGCAAAAGCGACAAGATTACAACGGTTTATTTTCTCTTTTTATTTCTTCGTCTGTCAGGTAACACGCTGGATCCGCTGCCCACGGGTCGCTGAAATTAAAAACACAGCCCCAAATAACCTTACCTGCTCTCAAGATAGTTAAGTGTCTTTTCGATAATCCTGCCAGCCACCGGCGCGGCCACCCTGCCGCCGCTGTAGCCCAGGCCTAAGCTCCTGTCTGGCTTGCGAACAGAAACCAATACCACTATCTTCGGATCCTCTACCGGAGCGCCAGCCGCAAAAGATGCAATAAAATCACTTTCAGAATAACCCCTCCTGTCGCTGGCTGCGATGTTGGCAGTACCCGTCTTTCCAAACACCTGCCATTTTTCCAGCTTCGCCGGCTTACCCGTTCCATCATTAACAACGGCTGTCAATGCCTGGCGAACTATCCAATTCGCTACTTCCGGCTTAATGACATACCCCACCGATGAAAAATTACTATGTATTTTTTTGATCTTCCCATCGCTATCGACAATGGCTTTCACCACATGCGGCTTGACATTTCTGCCGCCATTTGCGAGTATGCAAAATGCACGTACAAGCTGAATTCCCGTAACTGTAATCTCCTGCCCGAATGGAATCCTTGTAACACTGTAACCGGTCCACTTTGAAACTGGCCACACAAGACCGCCAACCTCGCCCGGCAGATCAATACCGCTTTTAGTACCGAACCCAAACAACCTAATCCCATTATAAAGCCTCTTCTGGCCAAGTTTCTGCCCTACCTTCGCCATCCCGATATTACTCGAATGAACGAGTATATCCTTAACCGTCAGGCTGCCATACTGATGATAATTATATTCTTTGATGCTCCCAAATCCCTTACCATGATAAAAGCCATCCTCGCAAAATATCTTCTCAGAAGTGTTCACCACACCCGCATCGAGCGCAATAGCCGCAATAACAGGCTTAATAATACTGCCCGGCTCAAACTGGTCTGTTATCGCACGATTGCGAAAAATACCCATATCCTCGGTAATGTAAGAATTCGGGTTATAATCAGGCAGCGAGACCATCGCCAAAATCGCACCCGTCCACGGATCCGCAACAATCCCGATCGCCGATTCCGCCTGGTACTTATCGCGAACCTTAACCAATTCCTCCCGAACGAACTGCTGAATAGTTGCATCTATCGTGAGAATAATACGATCACCATCACTCAGCCGCTCTTGATTTTGCATCAGACGGATAGGCCGCCGCCTGATATCCGCTAACAAAATATCCTTCCCACTCGTACCGGCAAGAATTTTATCGTATCCCAGCTCAATCCCCTCAAGTCCCTCACCAGCAGAATTCGCATATCCCGTCACATGAGAAACCAATTCCCCCATCGGATATTCCCTCCGCCACTGCTTTTCGATCCCTATGCCATATATTTGGGCGGCCTTGCTGCATGTTTCAGTATCAACATCTACGGCAAGTTTGACGTATCCGGGATTTCGGCTTTGATTTATTTTCCTGCATATCTCGTGAGCCCCGACCCCCAATATCGGCTGAAGCTCATTTGCCACTTGCTTCGGGTACTCGATAACTCTCGGCTCGGCAAATACTATATTTATCTTTTTGCTCGCAGCCAAGGGCCGGGCCAGACAATCGAGTATCGGCCCCCGCTGAGATGTTTGCGACATGAGTTTCCGCTGAATTCGAAAACTTCTCTCAACATATTCGCCACCCCGCAAATACTGCAAATAAAAACAACGAGCCAGCAACCCCGCAAATGCCGCTGCTAAAAACAAAAAGATAAAATAGATTTTCCAGGATACTTTTGATTTTTCCATTTATTGTTTTTCAAAAAAACAAAAGGATTTGCAAATGCTCATCTTTTAAAGGTGAATGCCCGGGACTGGAGTCGAACCAGCACCCACGTGAGTGGACTAGCCCCTCAAGCTAGCGCGTCTGCCTATTCCGCCACCCGGGCGTAAGAAATTGTGATTTTATAAAATTATTACAAATAAGCAAGCTTTTTTATAATGAAAACTTTCCACAGAGGTGTATCACAATTTTGGCGACTTAGTTGCACTTATGAGTTGAATCCACTACTAAATTTACCCTGCAAGGATGGTTTTTATGTTCTCCCCTCAAGTTTTGTTTTCTCCAAGCTCTACGGAGGGGGTTATGACCCCGCCGCTAACAGCAAATCTTATTGCGTCTTCAATAGAAATATCAAGTTCGATCATCTCATCCTTTGGCAGCATTATGACAAAGCCTGTAAACGGCGTCGGAGAGGTGGGTATCAAGACCGAAACATATTCTTTGTCGCTTTGATCTCCCACTCCTTTAAGAGCTTTTCCAGTAATTAATCCCATGGACCATAGTCCTTTTCGGGGATATTGGACGGCTACAACTTTGGAGAAAATTTCTTTTTTGTCTTCTTTGTTAAAAAGAAAATCGGTTATCTGTTTTACATTTGGGTAGATGTGTTTGAAAAAAGGCGTTCTCATAATAAAACGCTCTATCATCTTCCAGAGGCTTTTGCCGACAACACTGGCAAGAAAAGCTCCGACAATACAAACGCCTATCAAAGCAATTATAAAGCCAGTAAACGATCCAGAGCCATCTACCCAGAATTCATACAATTTCTCGGCTGTTTCTTTTGTTACATCGGATTTGAATTGTAAAATTGCCCAAAGCAAGCCTTTGTTGATATAAACACTGATATTTTCCTGTATAAATTTGTAACCCCAGATGAGAATCCACAAGGTCAATATGGTAGGAAGCAGAACGGCAAGGCCTCTAAAAAAATAAGTCTTTATGTGCTTTCCGAAAGACATGAGAAATCCCTTTCAAACATCAAAAAATTAAATAATCAGTTTTTAATAGCCAGCCGACTAAGTCTAACCGTTATCGTCCTTGTAGTCTATAGAAAAGTCTTTAGGCAAATGAACTCCCATCATATGTATGACTGCACCCGGCAATGAGCCGAGAAGCCATAGCAATCTCTGGCAGAGGGCCAGGGCGATGGCATTTTCCTGCAAGACCCCTGATACCTGCGAAAATAATAGTCTTAATACGCCTTCGACGACCCCTACTCCTCCGGGGCTTATGGGCAAGGTGCCGAGTACCCATGAAATCGGGATGAAAATGTAATAGTACCTGACGGGAGCACCAAGGTGAATATTTTTGCCTATTAAAACCAGTGCTGTGATGAAAATCCCCTGACAAAGAAAGGTGAGCATAAGGGCTATAAGTAGCGCCGTTTTCTTTCCCCAATAAACGATAACAGCCTTACGCAGTTTTAGAAATACCAAGCTGAGTTTTTGTTTCAATGCCGAGAAGAAGTGCAAAAAGGCCGTTCTTGTTCGCGGGATAATGAGTATTGCAGTTAAGATCAGAATTACAGCGGCTGAAAAGGCCAGGAAATACCATCTTGCGGCATAAAGTTTATCGGTGAGATGAAGGTTGTTTGCAAAATCTACAAGCTGTTTTGTGCCCTGCTTCGGAAGAAAGCAGAACCCCACGAAAGCCATCAAAACAAGCCCGAGCAATCCGATGGCCCTATCTACGAATACACTTATGGCAGCTTCGAACTTTTTGTCCGTATGTTTTGTAACATACCATGCTCTCAGCAGGTCTCCTCCGACTGAACTGGGCAGGCAATTGTTATAAAAGAGTCCGAGCAAATGAAGTCTGACGGTAGGCCAATAACCTATTTGAATCGATTGGGCCTTTAGCAAAACCTGCCATCGTAAGACAAATATGAGCTGGCTGATCCAATACATTATCAAACCAAGCAGGAGTATCCATAAATTAAGGCTTTTGAGGACTTGCCAGACCTTTTGCATTTCTGCGCCTCTGAACGCCAGATATACTGCTGCGGCTGCAACAACAAAACGCAAAAGGAATATGAGTCGTTTTTTATTTCTGGCATTCACTTTTATCATGAGCAATTAAATAGCATAAAAAAGCTTGTTTTTGAAGATAATAATTTGTAAAAGTTATATTTAACTTCCACAAAAATGCGCCATGTAAATTAAGGAGATGTATCAGTGGCTGACAAAAAACAAATAGAAGAAGGTTTTGAATTTCTTCCTAAATTCGATGATAACGGATTGATAACAGCTATCGCCCAGGATGCTGAAAACGGAAAAGTTCTTATGGTGGCTTATATGAATAAAGAGGCCCTTGATCTGACGGTCGAGACCGGCAAGGCTACGTATTTTAGCAGGTCCCGGCAGAAACTCTGGAAAAAAGGTGAACAGAGCGGGCATATACAGCAGGTAGAAGATATTCTTGTTGACTGCGATCAGGACTGCTTGATATTGAAAGTTAAGGTTGACCAGGGGCAGTGCCACGTTGGTTATCAATCCTGTTTTTACCGTGCACTGGAAAAGGATGGGGAAAGCAAGCTGAAATTCATAGCCGAAAAGGTTTATGACCCCAAAGAAGCATACAAAAAATAATTATTCTTTGGCTAAAGCCTTTTGGAGAACAGGAAGAAGCAAATCAATCTGCCATGGCAAAAGAGTGGTGAGCCTGGTTAACTGATTTGCCGTTTTGGCTTTGTGTTTGACAACTTCTAAGAGATCAGTACGTGTTATCAGAATAGCTGGATCGAGAGAGAGTTCTTCGGCTATGAGATTGCATTGTTTTTTTATGTCATCGAAAAACTTTTTGTCCTGGGGCAGTAAACGGGACTGACTCTTCTTCATTGCGGGCTGCGGAAATTGGTAAGGTTCAGCTGAAATAGCTTTATTTATTGCCTTTTCAAGGGATATTATACTTCGATTGTTGAGGTTTCTGGGCAGTTTTGGCCCATTATTCAGGGTCACAGTCTTTCGTCTTGAAGCCCATATGGATAGATCAATAATAAGGCTGTTTACCAGCACCTTGAATGGGGGCAGGTCCTTGCTGTGTGCTATTTTTTCTCGCCATGACCAGATACTGTGAACTATCATAAGCTGCTTTTGGCTGAGCAGGCTGGTGCCTTTGATTCGCCATTTATCTTTTTTGGGAGCCCTTACGGATACCGTGGCCAGAACAGCCTTTTGGCAATTCTGTACAAACCAGTCAACTCTTTTGAGGCTTTGTAATTGCCGCAAGAGCTTGTGCTGAATTAGCTGTAGGTAATGCGTGTCCTGAGCGGCATAATTCAGAAGTTCATCGCTGAATGGACGTTTTGACCAGTCGGCTTTCTGAAATTTTTTGTCGATAGTAATGCCGAAAAATTTCTCAATTAAAGCAGCAAGACCAAATTTTTCATATCCGCAGAGCTGGGCAGCTATCATGGTATCAAAAACCGGCTGATGAGGGGTGAAATCAAAGCTGCTTTTGAGCATTCTCAGGTCGTAATCGGCACCGTGGATAATAAGCTGCTTTTCGGCAAGGGTCTTGAAAAAAAGTGTCATATCTAAATCGGCCAGCGGGTCAATGATGAAATTTTTATTATCGAAGCTGAGCTGGATCAGGCAGACTTTTTCGAAATAATGATGAAGGCTGTCGGCTTCGGTATCGATGGCACATTTTTCTGTGTGTTTCAAAAGCGTGATGAGTTTTGTTAGCGACTCGTTATCGTTTACAAAAGTGTAGTTGGTGCATTTTTCGGAATCAAGGCATGGGAGCGAAATTTGGAAGCCTTTTTTGAGATTCTTAACCGTCGGCAGAAGCTGATATGAATCGGCAAAACCGTGAGCGAGAAACATTTGAATGATCTCGTCGATTTTTGTAGAACTCTTTGCGTGGATCATAGCATAAAGATTGTAAGGCCAGGCTTTGAAAGTCGTTCTCTGGTAACAATGGCTTACCGATCTGAAGCTCGCAAGCAGCTTGCCGGCGCGAGTAAGTTTTTCAGGGGTAACTTTGCAGGCGAAAAGAGTGTTTGCAGTATATCCGAGTTTATAATGATCTACGATGGCAGCAAATCTTTTTATGATGCCGGCATCTGCCAAATGCCTCAATTGCAACAAATCAAATGGCCCAAAAGGGGTCGGGGACAAAGTTAAGTCCGGCTGTAATTTGCTGAGTGTCTCTTTTTGCTTTTTTGTTAAAGGTTGCGGGGTTTTTTGATGAATCGATTTGACATGGTCGCAAAGAAGTGGCTCGGTGTCATCGGGGTCAAAATTTACCCGAAGCTTGAAAGTTTTTTCTGCCGTGATGCTGTGAAATTCTATTTCAAAACGGCTTGAGAGTTGTTTGAGTATCGAATTGATTTCGCAATAAGATTCGGCAGTGAGAGTAAACCAGAGATTGTAATGATGGTCCCTGAGGTAATTATGAGTTACACCGGAGAGGCTGTTTATGGCTTCGGATACGGCTTTGATGCAGTCTTGGGGGACGCAGGCGGTTGCAAGAACCGAACAGAGGCCGAGAGCTCGGTGATTCAGTACAGGGCCGAGGCGTTTTATGACATTTGCCTTTTTTAGAGTTTCGATGTCAGTCAGAACATCAGCAGTTGAGCAATGGAGACTGTCGGCAATTATATCGTAAGGTCTGTCGCAAATAACCAGACCATTTTGCAAATTTGAGATCAGTTTTTTTTGCAGGTTTGTAAGTTTAATGCTCAAGGTTCATCACCGCCAAGATAAGCACAGATGGGGTCAGTTGCCATATAATCACCGGCTATGGTATAGGCTCTTGCCCTGCATCCTCCGCAAACGGTTATATATCCGCAATTGCCGCAAGCGCCGGTGAAATTGCGGCTTCTGATTTTATTTAAAAATTCGGATTCGGTCCATATTTTTTCGAAATTATAATTATTCTTTATGAGATTACCAGCTGAGATATCGAGAAAACCGCAAATCTGAATATCTCCTTTGTAACTTATAAACCCGAATTCCCGGCCGCCAAGACAGCCTTTGGCTTCATCATTAATGCCGAGCAGGTTTTTCTGCAGTTTTGACACTGGTGCGAATTGAGGGCCGCAGGTAATGCGGATTTTTATAGTGTTTTCTAACTTCATCTCGATAAATTCATTTAAGAGTGTCTGGTATTCAATAGGGTCTAATATGGCCTCTTTTAGCATTTCTCCTCGCCCTGTAGGGACAAGTATAAACGGATTAAAACAATAGGCACCGATTTTTTTTGAAAGTTCGTAAACTCCGAAAACCTCATCAATGTTTAACTTGCTTATCGCCATATTTATCTGGAACCTGATGTTTGCTTTTCTGGCTAAGGCGGCAGCTTTGATGACAATGTCAAAGGCACCTTTTGTTTGTCTGAATTCGTCATGTGTTTCGGCAGAATCGCCATCAAGCGAAAAGGATAATGTAAGTACACCTGCTTTTTTGAGTTTTTTGATGGAGTCTTCGTTTATAAGATACCCGCATGTGGCCATTGCAACTTTGAGGTGGTTATCTCTGGCAGTATCGATAAGCTCGTAAATATCCTGGCGCTCGAGCGGTTCACCGCCGGTTAATATTAAGACACATTTTTTATAGTCGGCGATGGATCTTATAATTTCCTTGCACTGATTGGTTGTCAGAACTTCTTCTTTGGGATCAATGCCGGCTTTTGCCCTGCAATGAGGACAATGGAGTCGGCACCTTCGGGTAACTTCAAATGCGATTATCTTTGGTTTTATATTGGTCTGTTTCATTTTACCAGTTTTTGGCAAGTCAGAAATCACTTAGCAATAACCCCGCTAATCCGATCGTTTTTTCTTTCGAAAAACAATAAAAACAATTACAGCGGTAATGATCACAATTGTTATTACTTCACCCTGTCCAAAGAGAACCGCGAGCAATATGCACCTCTTTACAAAACCTCATTAATGTCATTTTTGTGTCTGGATTTTCTTTTAAGCTGATACACAACAATAAAATGTATAACGGCATTTTAAAATACCAAGTGTGTTTACAATAGTCAATCGCTATTTATTCATTCAACAAAACTTTGTCATCCGAAAGAGACTATGGTTATAGGAAATAAGAGGCTTTTCATATATAATTAGCGAATTACACTCGAACCGATTTAACAGCAATGAATGTAGAAATAAATTCAACTACCTTCGGACAGCGGAATGTTTACTCGTGCAAACAAGGTGAAATTTAAGTCGGTTTCAAATGAAACAGAATATGTGGTTGATTATGATGACCCCAATACTACTTTTGTGGGAACATGGACTACAGTTCACTAGACGGAGGTTCAAAGTGGACTGTTACTCAAGGTGATTATGTTACTTGGGCTCCGGACTTTGTAGGTTTGTATGAAGTTTGTATCAATAAAATTATATATGACGAACAGACCGATGACGATAATGTAAAGATCAGTGTAGTTTATCAAGGCGATGCTTCAGATTATAATGTAATAATACCACTTGGGCATGAATATCCGAAAACTCAAATCTTCTTTTATGATAATGATTATTTTAAAAATTAAGAGTATTAAGATAACTCAAACGGAGCGATCTCTTAGTACATGTTGCGTTACTTATTTTTTACGAGCCAGTTAAGTAACTCTAATCCTTGTTCTTCTGTTCCCACGGTGGTTTCATAAACCACGAGACTCGAGGGATAATCTTTATGAATGGCTTTTATCTGTTCCGGTTTGGCGTAAATTATAGTTGCTTTACCTGATTTATGAATTTTGTGCAATACGTCTGGCCATTCAATTTGAGGTTTATTACCGGCTCCGGGGACCCACTGAATACAATCAATTTCTTTTATAGCAAGAATATCGTCGAGATGTTTTAGGGCATCAGGCCCATCAAGATGAAAACAGCTATGGTCAAGAAACTGAGCTTCTTCTTCTATGGCCGGTAGAACAAATTTACGCATCATATCCGGGCTAAGCAGTGCAATAAAGTCGGCTTGTATGGGATTATATTTTTTTCTGCTATAAAGGTTGATCCAGCTTGTGGATCCAAGCTTGTCTTTTTTGCCATAAGACCAGAACTTATTGAATACCTTAGTATAAAGCCTTCTCGCATCCGCCAAGGCTTTAAGGACAATGTCTGGCTGATCTAACATGTCAAACAGTAAATTTTCTGCCCCTCTTAGTCCTTCAAGGAGGTCTATATTAGAGTGCATATCGAGATTGGAAATGAGAAATTTTCCTTTTGCATGGTCGGCTATAACTTTGTGATATTCTTCCATTCGCAGCCAGGCGACATTGCTACCATCAATCGTAAGCGGGAGAGCTTCTTTCCAGTCAGTGACAATTTTCTCAGACCAGCTTGTGTTCGTGCCTTTTGGGCCTGATATAAGGGGAGCACCCACAAAAGCCGCCATTTGGTCAGGGCCGAAATCAGGACGATAGCAAGGCATGCACTCACCCATAAAAAGTGTTTTATCGAAGTACAAATCCAGCTTGGAAATTGTTTCGCTGAAATCATTCTTCATAGGATGATTAATAAAACCTTCCTCAGGGTTACCGTACCATATAATAACAGGGCTGCGATCTATTATATCATGTGCCCAAAAGGCATCCCAATATTTTTGAGCACGCTGAAAATCTGGTTTATACTCTAATTCACTATTGCACTTAGCCATATTCATCAATGTAAACTCCTTGTATTAAAAAAGCAGTCTTTTTTCCCAGTAGGCTGCTCAATGGATCATCAGATGATAATGAGACAGAAGAAAACCATGAAAACTGTGTCATATGCGTGTCACAAGACAAAGATGTGCCTACGAAAGAATACTGTAAGTTACTAACTAATAACAACTTACAGCAATTACAGGGGACTGGAGGCGGGGGGATTCGAACCCAAAACGTACCTCTACAGAACCTATACAATTAGATAACAATTCTACCACAGAACCTAACAGACAGCCTTCTAACGGGCTTTCAGACAAACAACACAACACACTTCCAATACAGAACAATAACAATTCTGAACACCAAATTGGTGCGAATATGGTGCACGGACTAATTGATACCTCCTCAGATCCGGGGCTTGTCGAAATTGTAGCGGTCTGGCCGGAACTGACAAACCCTATCAAAGCGGCAATCAATGCATTAATTCAATCACATATTAAGGAGTAACACAAATGGTAAAGAAACAACTAAACAATCAAGAGCAGATATTTGTAGATGAGTACCTTGTTAGTCTTAACCCGGAAAAGGCTGCATTGGCTGCTAAGTATGCAGCCACAACGGCCAGGACTAAGGCGTATCAGTGGGTTAGCAATAGTGAGCAAAATCCAAAGCCTTATATCTACCAGGCAATTCAGAAAAAAATGGCTGCTCAGAGTGAAAAGACCGGCATAAAGGCCGAGCGGGTTGTAGAAGAGCTTGCCAGGATAGGCTTTGCGAATATTCGGGATGTTTTTGCTCCCGGTAATAAGATAAGAGACGTATCGATGCTGCCGCCAGAAGTTACTGCCGCGGTGGAGTCGGTGACAACGAGCAAAACGGGGACAAAGGTTACGATGCAAAACAAGCTCAAGGCCCTCGAGAACCTCGGTAAGCATTTAGGTATCTACAACGTGGATAATGAGCAAAAAAAAACCAACCTTGCTGACTTCCTAAGGGGGTACAAAGATGAGTGACCAGGAAGCGTTTGTTGTCAAGTACAAACCTAACCCGATAGGGTTTGCTTGCGATGTTCTCGATGTCAAGCCGGTTATATTGACGAACTGATCGTCGAGCTGCTGGTTAGGGGCTCTCAGAGGCACTGTACTTGGGCCAATTCTTACTGATACAATCCGGTAACGCCATTCTGTATGCCTTCAAAACTGCTCATCTAACGCCTCAAGCTGGCGCTTGCGGGATTCGTTGTTGGTCTTGGCATAAATAGCCGTTGTGGTCGGACTGGCGTGTCCTGCCTGATCCTGGACGAATCTGAGGTCGTGCTCAATGTTATAGAGCCTTGTAAGATACGTGTGCCTTAGCATATGGGGATGCAGTTTGCCGATGCCGGCCTGTTTGCCAAGTTTCTTGCACTTCTCGTAGATGCTCCGGTATATCATACGATCACCTTTTGTACTTACCAGCAGAGGGGAGTTAGGTTTAGCGCCCTTACGGTACAGCATCACAAACCGTTCAAGCCGTTTCCTGAGATTCTCAGGTATATCGACAGTCCTTGCTACCTTGCCCTTGCCATCACGAATCCAGACAGAGTCCTTACCGTGCGACACTGGTAAGTCCCGGATATTCAAGTTGCACAACTCGGCTGCTCTCAAACCTGTATTGGCCAGCAACTCGATAATAAGCTCATCAATAATAGCTCTGACACTTCCTCGCTGCCTTGCCAGATCAGCCATATCTCTGACGTGCTTCCTTAGCCGTTTCAGTTGCTCTTGGCTGAGGTACTTGTCCGGCGATAATCCATTTCTTTGCTTTGTTTTTCTTTTAGCCATAATTGGACTCCTCTAATTTATCAATATTTACTTCTTAATAACACAGAATATACAGTGAAAAGAGTTAGAAGTCAAGAGGTATTTATCATAAATGTACAATTCTATGATAAATTATTAAATGCTAAAATGCCTGAAAAAGTGTCGTGGCTTTTGGTCAAGAAAGGCGATGCGGTAGTGCAAGTACGATGACTGATTCTAATCAGCTGTTCGCTATGTTCCCAAAGTTTAGCTCTCTATCCCATTATTACCTGACAAACCTGACATTCCTGCCAATGGGACAGCCACAAGCGAGATCAGTCCTTCCATGGCTTTAGAATAGTATTGCAATTTACCGTCCGAACCGTCCGATGTTGTCCGAACATTCGATTTTAGGCTAAGA
>JADHXY010000053.1 GCA_016782755.1 Phycisphaerae bacterium
GACCATCCAAAACTCTGTGAGGTGTCTGCGGGTTTTGCTTTTTTCTGCCCGAAAAGTCGGCCCGAAGCAGTAAACCTTTCCGAAACTCATAGCCGCAGTTTCCAGGTGCAGCTGGCCGGTCTGAGTAAGTTTGACGGGTTTGCCAAAATAATCCACTTCAAAAAGTGAAAGCTCGTCCTCGCCTGCCATGGCTGTAAAAATGGGTGTGTCTATGAGTGTGAAGCCATTGTCGTTAAAAAATGTGCGGATAGCATCGATCACGGTGTGGCGAATCTTTGCTATGCACCAGGGTTTTTGTGAGCGGAGGTACAGATGGCGGTTTTTCATGAGAAATTCGACGCCGTGTGATTTCGGGGTTATTGGGTAATCTTTTGTCGAGCATAGCACATGGGCATTGCTTACGAGCAATTCATAGCCGCCGATGCTTCTCGGCTCTTTTCTGACGATGCCGGTAACGGTAAGGGACGACTCCTGGCCGAGATGCCTGAGTTCTTCAAAAAGTTCATCATTCAGCTTGCCTTTTTCAACGATGCACTGGCACAAGCCCGTACCATCGCGAAGAACAAGAAAGATCACCTTCCCGCTGCTGCGACTGTTATAGAGCCAGCCGGCAAGCTCGACTTCGTTTTCAACCTTTTGCTGCAAATTTGCTATATACGCCCTGTTGCTGCTTGACATCTATAAATTCCTTATTTTTTAATCGGCCAGATTTGCCAGTCGTCCGCTCCGGTTCCATCGGCGTAAGATTTGTTTTCGCCATTGTCATCGATATTGTTTTTGCCTTTGCTGTAAAGGGTAAAATTTTCTTCAGTTAGCTTGTAAACAAAAGAACCACCATTCATCGGATCAACAAAAATCTCAGGCTCACAGCCATTCTTTATTTCAGCCAAATTCTGGGGCCACTTTCCATTCTTATCCTTAAAACGCCTCAGGGCTATTATAATTTGAGTACCTCTCTGTTCTGCAATTCCGCGAAGATACATATCGTGAATTTCGTAGAAACCCTTTAGTAACCCCTTAGAATGCAACTCTAA
Source organism: Phycisphaerae bacterium (assembly GCA_016782755.1). Classification (GTDB taxonomy): domain Bacteria; phylum Planctomycetota; class Phycisphaerae; order Sedimentisphaerales; family Anaerobacaceae; genus BS750m-G65. The sequence continues at coordinate 1,035 of JADHXY010000053.1, forward strand.
AAAATAGCTGTAATTTAATTTCAAAGAAGTTAATGAAAATAGTTCTTCTGATTTTTTTGACCAATCATATTCCGGTTCAGCAACCAGATAGAAGCGTGTATAAAATTTGTCGATAATTTCATCAAGTTGCTTTGGATTTGAAGGAAAATAGAACCAATGCAACAAATTCCCAAGTTTTATTACTCTTCTTTGCCAATAGCTTGGCAGCGAAAACTCTTCGGGATACTGTTCTCTTGCAACTCCCATAGGGTCACGACTAAACCTTATTCTTCCTTTTGCATTTTTCTGATATGCACACTGGCAGAAACTACTTACACATAAAAGTTTCTCAAATTCTAAAATCCTGAGTAAGTCGGATTTCCAGTCGCGTTCAATATCAACTATTTTTTTCTGCAAACGGCTGAAATGTTCTTCTGTCGGATCGGCTTCTATAACAAATCGTTTTGTCTGTTCTACAGCAAGGTCTTCAATGGCGATGGCAAGCAGTAAATCAACCAACGTGGGCTGTCGATAAATATGTTCTGAAATTTTTAATACGGCAAATAATTTTTCTATACCATCGTCAATATGGCCATCTGCTATATCGTTGTTTGAAGCTCTGACAAACAAATTTACCCAACATTTGATAGAACCAAAGTATTCCATATAAAATATTTCAACAAAAGAATCGTTGAACTTCGAAAAATAACATTTTTCTTTATTCGATGCTTCAAATAAAGTTTTTATTGTATCATCATGGGATTGAAGCCACTTAGCTACTTTGGGATAATCCTTACTGGACCAATATTGTTCCAGAGTTAATTTGTCAAGCTCGTCATCCCAGAACTCAGGAAAGAATGTACTGTAAGAAAAATCAAAGGAAGCTCGCCAATCATTAAAATCTTTTATCGGGATTGCGGTATCTTCATTTTCCGTCAACTCAACTGCTTTTTCAGGAGGTGGATATTTTTCGTATTTCTTTTCCTGCTCAAGTAAATAATTGTAAAACACTGCTGCGTTTTCTTCATCTGGAACAGCGTATTTAGCTTCCATAGCGGCGATTTGGTCATCAAAGGTATATGGTCGCCAGCCTTCGTTATTGATAGGCAAGAAAACCCAGATAATTAAGATAACTATCACCCCTGCACAGCCGAGCCAGAACCATTTTCTGGCGGGTTTTGGCAGGATAGTGCAAGCAAGAAAAAGTATAAGCAAAATCGTCGTTACTTTCCAAGGGGCCTGAAAAGCCACAGCGACAATTAAGATCAACCCCAGAAAAAACAAGCCAGTCCACTTTAGAATTCGTTTGATAATACCCGGTTTTTTCTTTTCCTGTACTTCCCCTGTCATATTAAAATCTCCCATTTTTTCTCTAAAGCTCACAAACATCAAACAGTCGGTAATTGTACTATAGCTGCTCTATCGCTATTCATCAACTTTTACCTTGATAACTATCTTTGTGACATCCGATGGGCTGTCTGTATATCTGCAGGGGGCATGGGCATCCTGGGGATAAAAAATACAAAACATGCCGCTGTTCAATTTCAATTCCGTGACATTATCAGGCAACTGGTAAAAAGCGGCATCATTATCCTCATTATACCCATCGCAAACCTGCATGGCGTCTGTCGGGGCATATCCCACAACTTCCCGGCCATCGGCAACAAACTGAACATCAATATACTTGCGGTGAGCCTCGAGCCTGGCTTCTTCAAGAGGCAGAGTCTTATATCGCTGAATCATGTAAAAAATATCATCGCCATCTACTTCGTAACGGCCATCGGCTTTTTCGGCAAGACCATCTTCAGTTAAAATCTCTAAGGCCACAGCCAATCTGTTAGATAATCCTTTATATAAATTGATGTTGTCTATTGCGTCTATTATCATTTTATATTTCCAGTTTATCACGCAGGTAATTCAGCAGTTGATCTGTCGATACCCTTTTCTGTTCCATCGAGTCGCGGTCGCGGACTGTTACGGTGTTGTCTTCTTTTGTCTGGCCGTCAACGGTAATGCAGAACGGTGTGCCGGCTTCGTCCTGCCTGCGGTATCTTCGCCCTATCGCACCGGCCTGATCGTAGAAGCATGTGAAATATTTCTTGAGCTCTTTGCAAATATTATGAGCGATATCAGGCATACCATCCTTTTTGACGAGCGGGAATACCGCTACTTTGGTGGGTGCGAGAGCCGGGTGGAAACGCAGCAGGTTCCTTGTTTCGCCTTTTACCTCTTCCTCGTCATAGGCATCGACAAGAAATGCGAGTGTGCTGCGATCGATACCGGCACTTGGCTCAATAACATAGGGAATGAAGCGTTTTTTTGCCTGTTCATCAAAATAGGACAACGGGCCTTTATTGTAATCTTCGGCTTCGTCTTTCAGCTGTATTTGTGTAAGATCGCCTTTTTGCTCATACCAACTGTTGAGTGTCCTCATACCCCGCTGATGCTGGCGGAGATCGAAATCGGTTCGATTAGCGACACCCTCGAGCTCCTGCCAGTCGCCGGAGCCAAATGGGAATTTATATTCGACATCGACACAAGCCTTTGCATAATGTGCCAGTTCATCCGGGTCGTGGTCGCGGAAACGCAGGTTATCCTTCTTGATTCCAAGTTCTGTGTACCAGTTGAACCGCTGTTCCTTCCAGAATTCGTACCAATTCTCATCTGTTCCCGGCTCGCAGAAGAACTCCATCTCTGCCTGCTCAAATTCACGGGTCCTGAATGTGAAAGCCTTGGTTGTTACTTCATTGCGGAAACTTTTGCCAATCTGGGCAATGCCGAATGGGATTTTAACGCGTGTGGTATCGATGACATTTTTGAAATTGGCAAAAATACCCTGTGCGGTTTCCGGCCTGAGGTAAAGGGTCATCGAATCATCGACGTTGGCGCCCATTTGTGTCTCGAACATCAGCTTGAACGGCATCGGTTCGGTAAAATTGCCCACCTTGCCACATTTGGGACATACTTTATTGCTCAAGTCGTGCGTCGCTGCCAATTCGACATCAATATTAACGTGCTCGGTATGCTCTTCGGCGTGATTTTGCAAATGGTCAACCCTGGTTCGTGTGTTGCATGATTTGCACTCGGCTATAAGGTCGGCGAATTTGTCAGCATGGCCGGAAGCCTTCCATACGAGCGGGTGCATAAGTATGCTGCAATCGAGACCTACAACATTATCGTGCATATGGACAACGGATTTCCACCATGCCTTCTTGACATTATTTTTAAGCTCGACGCCCAATGGGCCGTAATCGTAGCAGCTTGCGAGTCCGCCATAAATTTCGCTTGACTGAAAAATGAATCCCCGTCTTTTACATAAAGATACAATGTCCTCGAGTTTTGCCAGGTTTGCCATGCTCAAATTCCTAAAAACAGATTTCTTTACAAAGTTAAAAAACTCATTATATATATCAAATCGTTGATTACAAGTAAGTTAACAAAAAGCCGGGTATTTTGTTAATGAAGTTTTTTGTTGCAAAACAAGGCAAATGTGCTGATAATCCAGTTTTATCGTTTTGATATTCGAGAGATTATGGTCTTTACGCTTCACAGGTATATATTTAGAGAACTTTTCAAGGTCTTTTTTCTGTCGTCACTGGCTTTGACGGTGATTTTGTGTCTGGGTAGCATAATCGGGCCAGTGCAGGAGTATGGCGTAGGCCCTGTGCAGGTGATTCACCTGATAGGATATTTTCTACCGATTGTTCTTACCTTTGTACTGCCGATAGCGGCTTTATTTTCGGCATCTCTGGTCTATGGCAGATTTGCAAGCGATAACGAGCTTGACGCTTGTCGGGCAAGTGGTATAAGCATGATGTCGCTGCTTCAGCCGGGGATTACTCTAACGCTAATAGTGGCGATGGCAAATCTTGTACTGAGCTTTCATGTTATGCCGGCTTTTGTTCAAAGGGCAGACCGTTCATTAAAAGCCGATGCCAAGCAGATTATCTTCAGAAATATTCAAAGAAAAGGGTTTTATCGTTCCGACAAGGGAAAATACCTGATACGTGCCGACAAGGTAGATGTCAAAAACAACCTCCTTTCAGGTGTTATTATAGCAGAGAATAGGGATGCAAAAACCGAACGTATTATCGCTGCTGATACCGCAAAAATACATTTTACCCCTCACAGGCATTACAATGAGATACAAATAACAGCATTGAATACTTTTCAGATGATGGGAACTGATCAGGGCGGGTTTTCTGCCCAGCTACTTACCTTGTCAAAGGAATTCGGCTCATTAACGGGCGATGATATAAAATTCAAAAAGGCCGGTGAAATTAAAGACATAGCAGAAAATCCGATGCTTTTTTACCCGGTACAAAAAATTGCCCGGCAGGCTTATGCCCAGCTGATCGTTGAACTTCTGGCTGAGGATATCAACAGCAAAACGAAAGGTTCACTCGACAATCTCTATTCTATGAAATGCGGGGATAAGGCAATAAGCTTCGCCGCAACAAAATGCACACCACTGGAAGATAAAAGGGTGGAACTTGCAGGCGAGGTTATAGTGATTGATTCTGCCAGGGAACCGGCAAGGGTTTATAGATGTGCAAAGGCATTGATCTATATCGAAGGAGATGAATTCGCACATACTCTGACGATGGAAATATATAACGCCAAATGGAAAAGCCCTGAGGGCGTGGAAATGCTTGACAGGAGACCTTTTGTTTATGGGCTTCTTGTGCCGGACTCTATTGTTAGCAAGATGGAAACTGTGATCGAAAAGAAAGATTTTCAGATCGAAAGAGATGTCATGCAGATCATTAAGCCGGCTTCGACCCAAAAACTTATCGGTCAGCCAAAGACCAATCTCTCTGACCTGCAAAATAACCTTGATCTTCTGGTAGAAAAAACCATTATCAAGATAAAAGCTGAAACCCATTCACGATTAGTATTCGGTTTAGGCTGCCTGCCTATGATCCTTATCGGGATAGGCTTGGGGATACAGCTGAAGGGCGGCCATCTTTTAAGTGCCTTTGGTGCCAGTTCGATTCCAGCGGCATTGCTATTAGTGGCGATTATGATGGGCAAGAATATTGCCAAGAACCCCGGCTCTTCCGTTCAATCAGGAATACTTATGATGTGGGCAGGATTGGCAATTCTGGTTGTTATGCTGCTGATAATTTATAGGAAATTAACAAAAAATTAAGCTTGAATATGAAAATATTAGACAAATACATAATAAAAAACTTCGTCATAGGCTATATAATAGCCTTTTGTGTACTGATAGGTTTGAGAGTTATTATAGACCTGTTTATTAATCTTGACGAATTTGCCGAACACTCAGACCTCGGGACGCTGGTCGTAGTGAAAAACATCCTGACATACTACGGACTGAACGTCCTTTTGTATTTTCGCGATTTTGCCGGCATGATAACGGTAGTGGCGGCGGTATTCTCGCTCGGCAAGATGATTCACAATAATGAACTGGTCGCTATTATGGCATCGGGGGTGAGCCTCAAACGAGTAATCATGCCAATAATAATCATCGCTGTCGGCCTTACAGGTTTGCATGTTATTGACCAGGAAATTGTAATACCACCACTAAGCGATAAATTAGTTCGAGACAAAGACGCTGTCCCGGGAGAAGAAAGGTACAGTGTATTTTTCATGAACGATGCAAATTCGGCGTTGATTTCGACTCATAACTTCGATGTAAAAACAGCTACAATGTACAATCCAAATATAATACTCAGGAGAGCGGAAGGTGACGGCTGGCGGGTAACCGGAAGAATAGACGCAGACCAGGCACAATACAACCACTCAACTGGTAAATGGGAACTCAAAAATGCTTACCTTATCGAAAGAGGTTCTTTTGAGGCTAAAAAACCCGTCAAGAGTTTTGCCACAAGCATCACTCCAAAGGATATTCCGGTGATGCGGCAGTCAGAAAACAAGACTCTCTTAAGCTGGAAAATGCTTCATAATCTTTCCAGGCAGGAAATGATAAAAAAAGATTTGGCTCAACTATCGGCCCAGATGCACTTTCACGTGACAGAACCTATAATAAATTTTATTATGCTTCTGATAAGTCTTCCCGTGCTTGTTTGTCGTGATCCAAAGGCCATGAAATCAGCAATAATGACCAGCTTCACCCTTACTGGTGGATGCATGATAGCAAATTTTGCAGGCCGACTGCTGGCGACAGAACCAATTTTCGGAACATTCAGGCCGGAAATATGGGCATGGCTTCCGGTATTCATATTCCTCCCTATCTCGGTTTTAATGCTTGACTCAATGAAAAGCTGAGAAAGAAAGCAATTGCTACAGTATATCTTTATCAATGGCTTCGCGTATTTCTTTGTTTGTCCTTACGCTGCACCATTGCTTACCGCACATAGTACAATAATCTGCTTTTGAAAGGTCTTTATTGTCACCGCTGTATTTGTTATGTATTTTTTCGGCATTCGCCGGGTCGATAGATTCCTTAATATGTGTTTCCCAGTCGAGATTCGCTCTTGCGATACTGAGCTTCCTGTCTCGCTCTGCACATCCATTAAGACCTCTTGCTATATCGCCGGCATGAGCAGCTATTTTTGAGGCTATTACTCCGGCTTTTACGTCTTCAGCATTTGGCAGGCCGAGGTGTTCAGTCGGGGTTACATAGCACAAAAAAGACGCTCCATAGTAAGCAGCGGCTGTGCCACCTATTGCCGATGTTATATGGTCGTAGCCGGGGGCGATATCTGTTACCAATGGCCCTAATACATAGAAAGGAGCACCGTCACAGATTTTCTGCTGGATTTCCATGTTATATTGAATCTGATCGAAGGGGACATGTCCGGGGCCTTCGACAAAGACCTGGCAGCCCTTTTGGCGTGCTCGTTGAGTTAGTTCGCCGAGAGTCTCAAGCTCAGCTATCTGTGCCTTGTCAGTAGCATCGGCTATAGCACCGGGACGCAAACCGTCGCCGAGTGAAAAACTCACATCATATTCGACAAGAATATCGCAAATATCATCGAATATTTCGTAAAAAGGATTCTGTTTATTATGATACATCATCCATTTCGCCAGCAGAGCACCGCCCCTGCTAACAATTCCGGCTACCCTGCTCTTAAGCAATCCGAGATGCTCTTTAAGGACACCAGCATGAATCGTAAAAAAATCAACTCCCTGCTCAGCCTGCTTTCGGATAACTTCAAGGATTAACTTTTCACTGATATCCTCTACGTTTCGGCCCTCGATAACCTGGTATATCGGAACGGTTCCGAACGGAAGCGGACATTTTGCGATCAATTGCTCCCTGATTACGTCAAGATTAGTACCTGTAGACAAATCCATTATTGCATCTGCACCGGCATCTATAGCCGCCTGCATTTTTTCGATCTCTTCATCAACAGTCGATTTTTCGCTACTTGCACCGATATTTGCATTCACTTTCGTAGAAAGGATTCTTCCTATACCAACAGGTTTCAAATTCGTCTGAAGATGAATTTTATTAGCTGGTATTACTACACGCCCTGCTGCAACTTCCTGACGCAATAATTCTGTATCAACACCTTCATTAGAAGCTACAAATTCGACTTCTTTGGAAATATTACCAGCCGCAGCAATCTGTAATTGAGTTTTCATCTTGATTCCTTTAAAAACAAAAAAAATCGCCCGAAACAAAAGCGATTTTTTAAAAACCATTTAACCGCTTTCCTACGAAGGCTTTACGACTGAACGCCGCTTATCCTTATCAGGTTCAAAGGGTATTTTCTCAGGCTCAACCTATATCGAGCCACCCCTAGCAAACTTCAAATCATTATATTAAATAACAATACCACCGTCAAACTAATTTTATATCTGCATTTTTTCGAGCTATGAGCAAGATTAAAAATTCTTCTCTATAAAGCTTGTGTCAATTTTACTTTCCAAAAACAGGTTATGACTCAAAATTGAATGGCAGATAGGTATAGTCGTTTTCACCGGCCCAATTTTAAATTCTTCCAAAGCCCTTTTCATAGTAGCGATGGCCTCCTGTCTTGTTGGCTTATGGACAATGAGCTTTGCGACCATAGAATCATAATTCGGTGATATAAAAGAGCCTTGGTGAACGTAGGTATCGATCCTCACTCCAAAACCTCCCGGAGCGATAAAAGTGTTGATAGGACCAGGACAAGGAGAAAAATTATTTGCAGGGTCTTCAGCATTTATTCTGCACTCAATCGCAACGCCGCTATGCTTTATATCCCGCTGCTTAAGATTAAGTTTTTCACCGCTGGCAATTTTCAGCTGCCACTTTATTAGATCATGACCAGTCACCATTTCTGTAACGGTATGCTCGACCTGAATTCGCGTATTAACTTCTATAAAGTAAAAGTTGTTATCTTTGTCTAATAAGAACTCTACCGTTGCAGCACTGTCATATTTCGCTTCCTTGATTATTCGCAAAGCCGCATTGCAAAGCTCGTTTCTTGTCCGCTCATCAAGTACCGGACACGGTGATTCCTCGATAATTTTCTGATGCCTTCTCTGCGTGGTACAATCTCTCTCGTAAAAATGTACCGCATTTCCGAATTTGTCAGCCATTACCTGCACTTCCACGTGTCTGGGTTCGACGATAAATTTCTCCACATAAACCGCCGGATTGCCAAACGCTACCTGAGCCTCGGATCTTGCCGCATTAAAGCCCTGTCTGAAGCTAATGTCATTATGAGCAACTCTCATGCCCCTGCCGCCGCCGCCGGCAGATGCTTTTATGATGACCGGATAACCGATCTTGTCCGCTAATTTAACAGCTTCATCTTCCGATTCAATGGCTCCCTCAGAACCGGGCGAGATTGGCACACCCACTTTCTTTGCAAGCTTTCTGGCTTCAACCTTGTCGCCAAGCAGCCTCATTGCCTCAACAGGAGGACCAATAAATTGAATACCGCAATCATTACAAATCTGGGCAAATTCAGAATTTTCTGCCAGAAATCCGTAACCGGGGTGTATCGCTTCTACATCGGTTACCTCAGCTGCACTAATAATTCTGGGGATATTCAAATAGCTCTCAGCCGGACTGGCTGGGCCTATGCAAACAGTCTCATCCGCAATATCAAGATAGGACGCATCCTTGTCAGCCTCTGAATAAACCACCACTGATTCTATTCCAAGTTCTTTGCATGCCCTGATTATCCTTAGAGCAATTTCGCCTCTGTTAGCTATGAGAATTTTAGAAAACATAAAATCTTTCCCGGAAATCAGGACTAATTAGCTTTAACTTTGAAAATTGGCTGGCCGTATTCAACAGCCTGTCCGTTGCTGACGAGAACTTCCGCGATCGTACCGGAAATTTCTGCTTTTATCTCGTTCATCACCTTCATTGCTTCAATAACGCAGACCACTGTCTGCGGTCCTACAGAAGAACCAGCCTGAACAAACGAATCGGAGTCGGGACTTGGAGCAGAATAAAAAGTTCCCACTATCGGCGAGGGAATCTCAACCAGATCATCTTCTAAAGCTGAAGCTTCAGCCTCAAAAGCCGCTTTAGAGCCAGCCGCCGAATTAGCTATTTGATTAAAAGGAACCGCACTTATCATAGACGCGTTCGGATCGGAACGCTTAAGGAGAATTTTGTCGTCTCCGTGGCTGATCTCGACCTCAATCAGCTCATTATCCTTCATTATTTCTATAAGTTCCTGTATTTTTGCCAAATCTTTACTATTATTTTGAGCCATCAACGAATCCTTTCACTCTCACCGTTTATATTTAGGACGTGCAAAAGTATAACCAAAATGAGTTTTTTTGCAACTTATTTTTCGATGGGCCTTTTTCGTATTGTAAAACAAGCCATATTTATACTTGACGTTGTATTTGAGCTAATATAGTATGCATTATTTAGTTAAATGAAACTTAAAATATAAGGGCAAATCAATATGATAGTGGATTGCCATACGCACCTTAATTTTGACAAGGAAGAGATCGCAACAGCTGAGTACCTTGCTGTATGCGAAACGGTCGGTGCCTGCATAGTTCTTGCTGGTTATAATAATGAGAAAGTCGATAATAACAAAAAACTCTCTGAATATCTTCTAAAACAAAATACCAATAAGATAATCGGTTTTGCATCTATCGACCCTACCTTACAGCCGGTTGGAACAAGTGGTCTAACGGGTCTAACTGAAAAACTGGGACTCTCAGGTATAGTTGTTTATTGCTCGGCTTGCAGCTTTCACCCTTGCCATTCAAGGGCAATGAGACTTTATCAAGCCGCAGAGGAACTCGGTTTGCCTGTCTTTTTTCATAACAGCGGTCATCTAAAATCCAATGCCGTTCTTGATTATGCTCAGCCGTATCTGCTCGATGAAATCGCCCGAACATTCTCCGGGTTAAAGATGATTATTGGTTCTATGGGGAGACCTTTTTACGAACAGACCCTCGCAATGATAGCAAAACACAAAAATGTTTATGCTGATCTTACAATAAAAAGTACAAGCCTCTGGCAGATATATAATATTGTAATACAAGCACATGAGCAAAGTTTAATGGAAAAACTCCTTTTTGGCAGCGGGTTTCCTGAAACAAATCCCAGCCAGTGCATAGAAACTCTTCTTGGACTGAACAAGCAATTTGGAGATACAAATTTGCCTGCAGTTCCAATAGGCAGCATCCGAAATACCATCGAACGTGACACGCTCGGGATTTTGGGTTTAAGTCTTCCTGATAAATCATAATTTTTCATTTTTCTACAGATTATTAATGGGGTAATGGTTTTTTATGCCCGAAATTCTTGAGGAACAGCGTGAAAGCTGGGGAACTCGCGGTGGCTTTATACTCGCAGCCGTCGGTTCTGCTGTCGGGCTTGGAAACTTATGGGGATTTCCATACAAGCTATACAATTATGGCGGAGGAGCATTTCTGATACCATATATAGTAGCTATCTTCTGCATAGGTATCCCGCTTCTTATTCTTGAATTCAGCCTTGGCCATATGACCCAGAGAGCCGCTCCAGAAGCCTTTCGAAGGGTAAACAAACGAACAGAATTTGTGGGCTGGTGGGGAATAATACTCGGTTTTGTGATTATCACGTACTATCCGGTCATCCTGGCCTATTGTTTCAGTTTCATGTTCTACAGCATCGAGGGAATAATCAAAGGCACGCCCCTTCCATGGGCAGGCGAGGGGATTGAGGGGGTTAATAATGCAAAGCATTTTTTCTACGACCAATACTTAGGATATACAGACGATTATTCATTCGGCTCGATCCGTTTCAACATCCTTGCCATGCTCATAATAACATGGATAGCCATGTACTTTTGTATTTTCAAGGGTGTAAATCTCGTAGGCAAGATCGTATGGCTGACGGTGCCTCTGCCCTGGCTCATGCTAATTATTTTAACACTGCGCGGCCTGACTCTTCCCGGCAGCACCAAAGGTTTAATCTACTATCTCGAACCCGTCTGGTCGGAACTCGCAAAACCAACAACATGGCGATTTGCTTTTGGTCAGGTCTTTTTCTCGCTCAGCCTTGCTTTTGGTGTAATGGTAACATACGCAAGCTTTCTTCATCGCAAGAGTGACATAAATAATAACGCAGCAATAATCGGGCTGGCAGATTTCGCTACAAGTTTTATAGCGGGACTAGCAATTTTCTCTACATTGGGAGCAATGGCACATATCAGCCAGCAAACACAAAACCCGATACCAGTCGAAAAAGTGGTTTCAGGCGGACCGGGGCTTGCGTTTGTGGCTTTCCCCTATGCTTTGGCACAATTACCCGGAGCTGCATGGTGGAGTTTTGTATTCTTTTTTACGCTGGCCACTCTTGGTATTGATTCTGCATTTTCTATAACAGAGTCCGTCCTTGCCGGCGTAGTAGATAAAACCGGCTGGAAAAGAAGCATGGTACTTCCAGCTATGAGCTTCGTGGGTTTGCTGCTTGGGATATTCTATATTGGCAAAGGTGGGCTGAACTGGCTTGGAACCATAGACGGGTTTATAAATGGAACATGGGGGATTGCCTTTCTGGGTTTGCTGGAATGT
>JADHXY010000054.1 GCA_016782755.1 Phycisphaerae bacterium
GCTGACGGCGAAGCCAATGACGAAAAGACCCGGAACGAGTTTTATTCTGTAATACAAAATCAGGCCAAAAGACTCAACCGCCTGATAGAGGATATACTTAATGTTTCAAGAATAGAATCAGGTCTGGTCAAGGTCGAAAAGAAACCTGTCAGCCTGGAGCTTTTGATTGAAGAACAACTGAAGATGATCAAGAGCTATGCCGAGGAAAAAGATATCACCGTCACATGGGGCGGCGGCAATATAGGCTCGAACAGCAATATCATAGTCATGGGTCAGATATTTGCGGATAAGGATATGATATCGCAGGTGCTTGTAAATCTTCTCAGCAATGCCGTAAAATACACAAAGAACGGCGGCACGATAAAAGTAACCTCTGAGATAAACGACAAAGACGAGATTGCAAGAGTGACTGTAATCGATAGTGGTGTTGGGATACCCGAAGATGAAGTTGAACATGTATTTGATAAATTCTACAGGGTAAGCGCAAACAATAAACAGGCAAAAGGCACCGGCTTGGGACTGAATTTGGTTAAGCAGATAATCGAAAAAGTTCACGGAGGGAAGGTTTTTGTCAGCAGCGAGGTCGGTAAGGGAAGCACCTTCGGCTTCGATGTGCCTTTGGCTACGAGAGATTTAATTGAGCAGAATTAAGAGCGTATTTTCAATTAATGGAGAAAAAAATGTGCAAAACAGTTTTAGTTGTTGATGACGAGATACACATTGTCTATGTTGTAGCAATAAAATTACGCAATAACGGTTTTAATGTTATTACAGCAGAAAACGGCGAAGAAGCGTATGAGCTTGTCAAACAAGAAAAGCCAGACCTTGTGGTTACCGATTACCAGATGCCGAAAATGACCGGCATTGAACTGATTGAAAAGCTCCGGCAGGATGAGCAGACAAAACAGCTGCCTGTAATTATGCTGACTGCGAGAAACTTTGTTATTGAGGATGAGTTAAAAAATAATCTTAATATTTCCGAGTGTATCGGAAAACCTTTCAGTCCCAAAGATTTGCTTCATACTATAGAAGATGTTCTTCACGAAGGCGCAATAGTAAGTTGAAACTCCATACGATTATAATACTAAAAATTGAAAAATCGGACATTGATAAAGGCTATTTGTAGATGATTGAAGTTGTAAAAAAAGGATTGAATACAGTTGAGCTTGATTTGCTTGAGCAGTTCGGCAATAAAATCAAAGAGTTGGGTTTTAGTTTTGCTGTATTTAATTGCGGCGGTGAAATTTGTCTGCTTTGCGAAAGCGGAACATTCACAAAAAGGGCCGCTGTAATTAAAGAGGCTGTAGAGGAAACTTTTCAGGGCTATAGAAAAAATACGTCTATAAAGAATAATATCGTTGAAAACCCTAAATCACCATCACTTCTTACTGCTGTCATAAAGGCACAAAATCAGGAAATTTTTGTCGTTGTGCTGGACACAACTAATGCTGACCAGCCCAATGATCCTACAAGCAGTATTTTGAAAGAATTATTGCATCAGTTTAAGGAAAACTTTAACGTCACCAGTTTTAACAGCTATTCTTTAGAAAGTGTAAGCCTGCAGCTTTCAAAGTCTTATGAAGAGCTTGCCTTGCTATACAAGTTGAGCTCAAAAATGACCATTTCAGACAACCATGCAAATTTTTTGCAAATGTCCTGCGATGGATTGACTGATATAGTTCTGGTTGAGGGCATAGCGTTATTCCTGGAAACAGAAGACAATGATTTGGTCCTTACCGCTGGATCCGGAATAATAGATTTTGATGATTACGAATTGGTCACCTTGAAATCACGACTAAGTGATGAGATAGAACAAGGCAAAGAGTCCTTGGTGGATAGCGAAGTTGATGGGCCTTTGAGATATCAATGGCCGGAGTTGGTAAAAAACATTTTAGCCGTTCCGATTTACGACAATAGAAGCAATAACATTGATTCTGAAGATTCACAGGCAAGCCGCATGGCTGGTATTCTTGTCGGTATTAACAGGATAAACAAACCCGATTTCGATTCTCCTGACGCGAAATTGTTCAATTCAGTTGCGAACAGTTGTTCGGTTTATATCCGCAATACCCGTCTTTTTACCGATCTCAAAGAAATGTTTATGGGCACATTGAAAGCCCTTGCATCTACCATTGATGCCAAAGACCATTACACACGTGGTCATTCTGAGCGGGTAGCTTTTATATCGAAATGGATTGCTGATTTAATGCCGGAATTGACAGAAAAAGAGGTTAATCAGATTTACCTTGCCGGCTTGCTTCATGATATTGGCAAGCTTGGGATTGATGACTCGATCCTGAGATGTAATGGGCGCCTTGACGAGGGTCAGTTCGAATGCCTCAAAGCTCATCCGGCAATAGGAGCCGGGATACTATCGGACATGAAGCAAATGAGCGAAATTGTCCCCGGCATATTGTATCATCACGAAAGAATTGACGGGAACGGTTACCCAAATGCTGTCCAGGGCGATCAGATACCAGTTATGGGAAAAATCCTCTGCGTTGCGGATAGTTTCGATGCAATGACATCTGACAGGGTATACAGAAAAGCGTTGACTCTGGAACAGGCACTTGATCAGATAAGAAAAAATCTGGGAGCACAGTTTGATGAGCGAATAGGAACTGTTTTCTTAGATAGTGACATCGATTATCTGTACAGCCTGTTAAAAGACGAAGAACAATATGTCTTAAATAGTCTTTCCGCAAATGGATACAAAGCTGTTGGAGGACTCATAAGATGAAAATAAAAAAGCATGATTACGACAACGTTATTGTTCTGGAACTACAGGGTGAGTTTGAATCTGATTTTGCAGAGCTTTTTGAAAATGAGTTCCTAAATGTTGTTTCCGGTAAGAACCAGAAAATAGTTCTGGATATGTCTGAAGTTGATTTTATTGACAGTGCCGGACTGAGTAAATTTCTCTGGGCAAAAAAAACAGCCAAGGAAAATAAATCGCAGTTGCGAATAGCTTCTCTGAGCGAAAATTGCGAGAAGATATTAGAGCTGACGGGCATAAAAAACGAGTTTAATATTTGCAGCGAAATTGCTGAAGCTGTAAAAAGTTTCGTTTAATTATAAGCCGTAATTTACGGAAAAGATCATGGGCGAAATGATAATAGGCAAAACGAAGCAGCTGGGCCAACTACTGCAAAGCCAGGGAGTAGTTACAGCCGAGCAGATCGAGGAA
The DNA here is from genome assembly GCA_016782755.1 of Phycisphaerae bacterium. Lineage (GTDB taxonomy): Bacteria > Planctomycetota > Phycisphaerae > Sedimentisphaerales > Anaerobacaceae > BS750m-G65. The sequence goes on from JADHXY010000054.1 coordinate 3,188, forward strand.
GTGCTCGCCCAGCAAACCGAGACCGGACACAAAAAACTACTCGGCGAGCTGTTGGTAGAAGCCGGTTATTGCACTGAGAACCAGATTGCCGCAGGTCTTGCACAAGCTTACGGATTACCGTATGCTCAAGTTTCCCCGAAAATCTGCGACCCCAAAATCATCGATATCCTGCCAAGAAAATTTCTTGAAGAGCATGTCGTACTGCCGCTTTTCAAAGTTGATAACCTGATAACACTTGCTGTATGCGAGCCTACGAATGTTTTTCTTTTAGATGAGGTCAAAAGGCTTACCGGCTGTGAATTGCATGTGGTTTGCGCAACCAGCAAGGACATCAGGGCCACTCTCCATGCGTATATGCCGGACAACAATGTGTTCGTTATAGATGACATACTCGACGATCAAGGACTCGACGATTTTTCGCTCATCGAAAATGACATAGAAGATATTTCGAACCTTGAGGAAATTGCAGGTCAGTCGCCGGTCGTCAAACTGGTCAACTATATGATATACAATGCTGTCAGGGAAAATGCCAGCGATATACATATCGAAATCAGCGAGAAGAAACTCAGAGTCAGGTATCGTGTTGACGGAAAATTATACGATAAGCTCTCCCCGCCTCACCAGATGCACCAGGCACTTGTTTCACGTATAAAGATCATGTCAGAACTTGACATTGCCCAGAGACGTCTTCCCCAGGATGGTGGAATACATGTTATGGTCGAGGGCAGAGCCATAGACCTGCGTGTTTCCGTGATGCCCGCAAATTTTGGTGAAAAGGTCGTAATAAGAGTAATAAATCCACAGAGGCTTATTTACAATCTTGAGTCTATCGGTTTTTCATATGATAACCTTCAGCGGTTCAGGGATGTCATGCTCAAGCCCAATGGTATAATTCTCGTTACTGGGCCAACCGGCTCAGGTAAGAACACTACACTCTACGCAGCCCTTTCAGAATTGAACAATGAAGAGATCAACATCTCGACAGTAGAAGATCCCGTTGAATGTAATATCAGGGGAATAAATCAATTCCAGATAAATGACATGGTCGGCTTTACCTTTTCTTCTGCCCTGAGAAGTATCCTTAGACAGGACCCTGACATTATAATGATAGGAGAAATAAGGGACACTGAAACCGCCAATATTGCTGTCCAGTCGGCTCTTACAGGTCATCTGGTTTTTTCAACTTTACATACCAACAGCGCGCCAGCCGCAGTTACCCGCCTTATCGATCTTGGTGTTGCCCCGTATCTGGCCAGTGCTTCTTTGAAAGGTGTCTTGGCACAAAGGCTTCTGAGGAAAATATGTCCCAGCTGTAAAACAGAATTCGAACCTCCGATAAATATAAGAAAAGCTTTGGAGCTATTGGGAGGTGGTATGGATGTGTATTACAAAGGCATAGGCTGCAAAAAATGCCGTAATACCGGTTATTCCGGAAGAATCGCCATACATGAATTATTCGTACCTGACGACAAGGTGTTGGAACTGATTAACGAAAATGCGAGTTTCGGTAAAATCAGAGAATCCGCCTTGAAGAACGGTATGATATCACTTTTTAACGATGGAGTCGAAAAAGCAAAAGCCGGTATCGTTTCCGCAGAGGAAGTTTTAAGGATAGCTCAGTAATTTTTAATAGGTAACAATTATGTTAGCTGCTGAAAAAAACAAGATTGCAAAAAACGATGAACTTATGGTCTCTTCACTTGCTAAGGATGCAGCCAGGACACAATATAAAATCTCATCCAGATCGACCAAAACCGTAAAAAAGTCTGATCTGATATTATTTACCACCCAGCTGTCGGTTATGCTCGATAGTGGTGTCGTCCTGAGCGATGCTCTCGAGGCCATTGCTGAACAGAGCGAGGAAGAAAAGTTTCGACATGTTGTTGAGGATATTTCAGAATCGGTAAAGCAGGGCGAAAATTTTTCACGTGCTCTTACGGTCTATCCGAGGATTTTTGATGCTATGTTTGTGAGCATGGTTAAAGCATCGGAGGCATCCGGCAGAATGCCCCAGATGCTCAATGTTCTCAGTGATTATCTCAGCTTTGAAGATGAAACCAAAAAAAAGATAAAAGGTGCACTTACTTATCCTATGATAATGGCCGTTATGGCCGTTGTCGCTACGGGTACATTGATGTTTTTTGTGCTTCCGAGATTTATAAAAATATACGAAGCCAGGCAAGCAGCACTCCCGAAACTGACCCAGATCATTGTCTCCATAAGCTCCTTTACAAGAAACCCCAAAGCCATGACTTTGTTCGTAACCTTTCTAATAGTCGCCGGATTTGCTTTATACAGCTGGCTTAATACAACCAACGGGCGAAAAAAAATAGATTACCTCAAAATTAAAACCCCCGTTCTCGGAACTATGTTCAAGGATATGATAATTGCACGCAGCTTGAGAATAATGGCTACGATGCTCAACACCGGCGTTAATGTTATCGACACCCTCGAAATTATGCGTGGGGCAAGCGATAATTATTATTTCCAGAAGCTGTGGGAAAATTGTATTAAAAAAATCAAAGACGGCTATCAGCTTTCAGATTCGATCTCCAAAGTAGCCGGGATCGATCTGATCTATCCCGGAGTAGCAAAAATGCTAAAAGCCGGTGAAAAAAGCGGAAAAATAGGACAGGTCAGCGACAAAATATCAAGCTATTACGAAAAAAAGCTTCAAGGCTCAATCAAAAGCGCAATGACCCTGATCGAACCTGTTATGATCACAATACTCGGGTCAATAATAGGAACTATCGCAATCGCTCTTTTGCTTCCTATATTCAAGATATCCAGCGTGATCGCTCATTAACAGCTCTGCCCTGCTGATGGCAGACCAATTCAGGAATACAGGAAAGATTTATCATAGAAGCTGCCCAGTTTATCACCGCGGAAAATGTAAAAATACCAAAAATAATTAAATCTTGCGACTTGACAACGGTTGTTCTATATTAGCTACTGAATACTATGTTTTTGTGTATGTGGGGATAATCATTTTTAATAATCGTTATTACGATAGGAATGTACCACCGTGGATTCAAAAGTATATTTTATAAAAGCATCTCTCAGTGATGGAGAGAAGGCCGTTTCAGAAAAAGCAGCTATATTATTCAAAGCCGGCAATTTCCAAACTTGTTTCAAAGAGAACGATTTCACAGCCGTAAAAATTCACGTCGGCGAAGGCCCCAACACAACATATCTGCGAGCACCATGTATCAAGGGCCTCATTGAAGAGCTTCTTCGTTTGAAAACAAAACCATTCCTCACCGATACCAGCACACTTTACTCAGGCCGAAGGAGCAATGCAATAGAGCATTGTTTGCTTGCCGATGAACACGGTTTTAATATTGCGAACCTTAAAATACCTTTTATACCCACAGACGGGCTGTTTGGGACTTCCGAGACGGCTGTAAAAATAAATGGCCAGCTTAATAAAGAGGTACTGATCGCTGAAGATATTACAAGGTGCCAGTCGATACTTTCGATCGCACACTTCACCGGCCATGTTGCTACATGTGCAGCTGCAACTTTGAAAACCCTTGGCATGGGCTGCGCAAGCAGAAAGGGAAAAATGCGGCAGCATTCAGCATTGAAACCGAAAATTAATGATAATTGTGTTCTTTGCGGCGAATGCTACAGGCATTGTCCGGTAGATGCGATTTCGCTGGCAGAGAAGAAAGCAAACATTGATTCTGAAAAATGTATCGGCGGTGGTGAGTGTATTGCGGTTTGCAGGTATGATGCGGTGGAATATGACTGGGGTAAGGAGAATAAGCAACTTCAGCAGGATATTGCTGAGCATGCTTTGGGGGCTGTTAAGGGCAAACAGGATAGGTGTGTGTTTTTTAATTTTTTGGTTTCTATCGCTGATTCTTGCGATTGTTTTGATATTGCGGATTTGCCTCTGATCGTTGAAGATATTGGCATAATGGCCTCTAATGACCCCGTAGCCGTCGATAAAGCGTCATTGGACATGATAGAGCAAGTGGGAGGTAAGAGCCTTGGGGAGTTGATAAAACAGCAGCAGCTTGACCCGAATTACCAGCTTGAACATGCCGAAAAAATCGGTTTAGGCAGTACAAAATACGAACTTATTGAAGTAGAATAAATCAAAGCGATGCTTAAAAATCGCAAGTTATTTTACCTAAATTCACAAAAAGCAAAATATTTAGGGTTCTTTTTATAGAATTTTTATGAATTTTTTGTAAAATGTATGGAATATTTACAAATTTTTTTGAATATTTATTAAAAAAACGGCTATGAAAAAGAGAAATTTTACAATTTTAGCGTGTGTTTTTCTGCTTGCAATATTTGCGGAATTTTGTTCGGCTCAGCGGCTTGCAAATTTTCGATTACAAGGTCGGTATGTAAATTCGATCGAGCAGGTATTGAGTCTTGAGCCGGACGAGGTGGATCTTGCGACGGCAGTTATTATTATCAGCGAGCAATGGAGTGAGGATGTTCAGGGCAGGGGGTATCTCGAAAAACTTGACCAGATGGCATCTGAAATTATCGATCGTCTCGATGATCGAGGTATCAGGAAAAACTACAAAGCGATTCAAGTGATAAATGAGTATCTGTTCGATGAGATGAAATTCGATTCGGTGGATAATGCAGATGATCCGGAAGATCTTTTTCTTCCCTCGGTTATGGATAATCGGGTCGGTTATTGTCTAAGCCTGTCGGTGCTTTATCTCGGATTGTGCGAGAGAGTTGGTCTTGAGGTTTATGGAGTGGTTGTGCCGGGGCATTTTTTCGTAAGATACGATGACGGCAGGGTGCAGGTTAATATTGAGACGACGAGCAAGGGCGGATATGCAGAGGATAGTCACTATATAAAAAAGTTCAAAGTTCCATTGAGTTCTAATAATCTTTATCTAAAGAATTTGAACAAGACACAGACGTTAGGCTGTTATTTTAATAATTTAGGTAACAGTTATCGTGACGTAGGGGATGTAGAGTCGGCCAGGGAGGCGTTGGAGATAGCGGTTGAGCTGAATCCCGACCTTTCTGAATCGCGAGCAAACCTTGGGAACATTTATCTTGATAAAGATTTGATTAATGAGGCCATCGACCAGTACAAATTGGCTATGCTGATAAACCCCGGCGATTCGAAGACTCATAATAATCTTGGTAATGCATATTCTAAAAAGGATTGGCTTCATGAGGCTATAGCAGAATACAAGATGGCTATTGAACTGGATGCGAATTTTGTGGATGCATATAAAAACCTGGCGGTGGTATATGCTAAAAGGAAGATGTATCGTGAGGGGTTGAGACAGATCAAAAAGGCGATAGAACTTGCCGGCGATGATGCGGATATTTATCTTAGGATGGCAAATATTTACAGCCAGATAAAAGAATACAACAATGCTATAGCCGCATATGAAAAGGCGATCGAATTGAAAGCTGATCTTGCTGATGCTTATTTCGGGCTTGGGGTTTGCTACGGTCGCAAGGGCGATAGTGACAAACAGATAGAGGCCTATAAGAATGCATTGAGGATAAAGCCGGATATGGTTGAGGCGCTGGGCAATCTTGGCAACGTGTATTTTTCATTAGAGGAGCTTGATCTGGCGATAATACAGTACAAAAGGGCCGTTGCCATGGAGCCGCGAAACAAGGATATGCGGTATAATCTCGCGGCTGCGTATTCAAACAGCAAGCAGTATGAAGAGGCTCTGGCTCAATATCTTGCGGTTTTGAAAATTGACCCTGAGATGGACGACTGTTATTCGGGCCTTGCTTTTGTTTTTTATAAACTAAGGGATTTTGAGCGAGCAATGGAGTACGCAAAAAAAGCGATGAATAAGGGCCAGCAGCTGCCCGAAGGGCTTATCGAGGCAATCGAGGCACAGCTTTAGAAAACGGCGAGTGTAATCCTCAATGCAAAAGATAAAAAAAGATGTTAGATTTCAGAGGTCAGATTTCAGATATCAGAAAAAGACAAAAAACATTAACCACAGATTGCACTGATTAACACGGATTTTTTAAAACTTTTTTGACAGAGCCTGCCCTGAGCGAAGTCGAATGGGATAATAGGATAAAGACAAGATTAAATTTTAAAAACAAAAAACTGGATTCCTGCCTTCGCAGGAATGACAACTCTATTGATTTACAGGATAAAAAGAAGTTGTTGTGAAAATGTCGATTTTGGATATAATGGCAAAATATAAAAAAGTATCCGCATGGGCAAAACCTGCCTCGCAATTTTCCAGAGGGAATTATTATGAAAAACATTAAGATGCAATATGTATTTTGCGGCATGATATTGGCCACTGTGGTTGGCATGTGGTTGGGTTTTGGGGTTTCATCTGCGACCAACTTTCCTGCGGAAGTGTTGGAGCTTATTTCTTTATTATCACTTGGTGTGATGGTAATTTTTGTCCCCTTTCTAAAGTTGCGATGGCGGCTTGTTCTTTTGATTCCGATAGCTATAGCGGTTTTGGGCATTTTCGCAATTTCTATGTCTGTAGGCGTAACATTCAAAAATAACAGTGACGCAGGAGTGAACATTTCATGCATTGAAATTAGTTCTCATCAGATTCGGCGGCTTTCGCTTTCTGCAAAACATAGCCGTAAACTAATTTTGTGCAGAGGCGACAGTCCTAACAGATTTAGGAATAAAGCCTTTGCAGTATTAGCAAGCGATAGCGAAGGAAATATATATTACGAAGGAATAATTGGAATTGCAGATATTGAAAAGCAGAACATTATTGAACTTAATAAGTGTGAAAATGGGGGAGGGATAAGATAACAATTCTTTCGCCCCGTTGGGGCTTTGGGTTTTTGTGTGCTCTTTGTCGGAGGTTTACACCTGTGGCTATTAATATGCCGCTCCTTCGGAGCTTATAAGGAAATTGGGTGGGTTAGAAAACATTAATCCCGGCGCTTGCGCTTCGGGCTTTTACTATTTCGCTCCTTTGGAGCTTATAAAAACCGCGTGGGTAAACCAGTTACCCACCCTACCAGACTAATTTCGATTAATATATACGCTTTGTGTGAAGATAACTTGTAACCTAACTTCTCGTTATCTTGTCGCTTGCGCTCCAAGCTTTTTTGATTGAACTCGCAACAGTTAAGTTGGATTGGTATTACAATTTGTTTTTATTTGTTTTTTTGATTTAAGAGGGATGTGATTTTGTTTTTTGCGTTCTGGTATGTATCTTCGCCGAGTCTGGAGAAGATTTTTGTATTGGGGTACATTATCTGGAATTGTTTTCGGTATGCATCTTCGATTTCGACGGCTTTTTTGTATGCTTCTACGGCTGTGTGGGTCAGGTTTTGCTGTTCGGCAATTTTTGCTAATTGTATTTGTAGTCTTGCGCTGCCGGGGTATCGATCGGCTGCATTTTGGGCGGAGTGGAGGGCATTTTGCAGATGCGTGTTTTTGTTTTCGGGTTCGTTGGCTGCGAGGAGTTGGTAGGTGGCTGAGAGTTTTTCGAAATTTTCGAAATCTGCGGGGTTTCTTTTTATTGCGGTTAGCAGGGAGTTTTCGGCCATTTCGAGTAAGTCAGGGTCGCCATTTTCGTAGTAAAAACGGTTTATCAAATAAGCGGCATTTAGTGCGGGTGGTTCGGGTGAGAGGGGGTCGGCATCGGCGGCTTTTTCGATCAGGTTCTGGGCGATGTTTGGCGGGCTGTTTTGTGCTAATTGGATGTAATTGCTAACTTTTTTTACGGGAGCGAGGATAAAAAAGGCGTAGCCGAAAGTCAGCAGTAAGAAGACGGCGACGATTGATGTTTTTAGAGGTGTTGTCAGTTTGAGTGATAGAGGTTTTTTGTTTTCGCTGTTGTAGCAAGAAGCGATAGCAATTGCGAGGATCGTCCAGAATGTTGTGAGGATGGCCGGCTCGAAGATGGCAAAGTCGATGCAGTTTTGCAGGCAGAAGGCTGTGGCGGCTATGATGAGGATGGCTGAGGTGTGGTTTTTCGATTTTGATTTAATTATTACAGCAAAAAGTGGGGCCAGCAGTGTTACGAGGAAAGCGGTGAGACCAAAAATTCCGTATTCTGCGAGCATAGCGAGGATAAAGTTGTGGGGGTCAGCGACGGTTTCGATGGCTGCGGGGTTTTTGTATAGTGGGTAATAGTAGGAAAAGTTTCCGCCGCCGACGCCGGTGATGGGGTGGTCGAGCGACATTTGCAGTGCGGAAGACCAGTACTGGTATCTGACGAGCATAGAATTTCCGCCGGGGAGGGTGTTGTGTTTTTTGACATAGGAAAATGCAGCGGCTGAGACTGCGAGGGCGGCGAGGATGGCAATTATGGTGAGAATTTTCCAGTTGCGTTTTAGCCACGCTGAACATGTGAAGTAGAGAGCTGTCATTATTGCAGCGAGGGTAAAAGCCAGGATAGCGCCTTTGCTTCGGGTGACGGCGAGTGCGGCTATGCAGCAGATTAGCATGGCAGAGGAAATTGCTATTTGGAGTTTTTTACTTTTGCGGGGAGTTTGTTTGATGTTTTGTATCAGTAGTGCGAGGGCAGAGGAGATGGTGAGGATGGCAAATGAGCCGGCAGAATTTCCGGTTGTGAAAAAGGCCCTTACGTCGCGGGAGTAGAGGCTGTGTTCGAAGAGCATTTGATTGAGCGAGTCTTTGGTGATGCCGAGTTGGTTCAGGATGGAGTTGGGGTCCTGGTGGTATTTGTCGATGACTAATTGGTTTGCCCAGAAGTATTGCAGCAGCGAATACAGGGCGGTGAGGGTTCCTAAAATGGAGATGGCGTAAAGGAGAGTTTTCATTTTTTTGGGTGTATTCAATATCTGTACGAGTACGATGGCGGCGATTATTGGGGTTAGCATTGTGGCCAGGTCTGTGAGTGCGGCTCTTTTGTTGGAAGCGGCAAATGCGGATATGCAGAGTGCGATTGCAAAAAGGACAAGGCCGGTTTCGATGTAAGTTAGACGGTATTGGAAAGTATCTTGCCGAATCCGGGAGACGAGCCAGAAGAGGCAGACAAGCAGCAGTGAAAAGGATAGCGAGAGGCTCAGCGAGAGGCTTGTGAAGGTCTGGAGCTGATTTACTGAGAGGGTGTTTGGGCTTTCGATAGAAAAGATTCTTATTGTCAGGACAGCGATGAATAATGTTAGCAGGACTTTTTCGATAAAGGCCTGACGGCTGGCATTTTGGATGGTTTTATTGGTTTGAGGGTTTTTCATTTTTGCCGGTACTTTCGAGAATTGCGATAATGGAAAGGATCATAGCGGTCTGGGCGATGATAGCGAGTGCTCCGAAAGTGTTTACCTGGTATAGGAACAGTGCGCCGCAGCTGGTGCAGATAGTAGCCATGTAGAGTGTCAGGGCGGTCTGTGTGTCTGAGAGTCCTCTTTTTTTGAGTCGATGCGAGAAGTGTTGAGTGTCGCCGATGAACGGGCTTTTGCCTTGTTTTATACGGAGGAAGGTTACGCTTGCAAAGTCGTATAAGGGGACGGCTACGACTATCAGGGGCAGAAAGACGGCAAACCACTGCTGGTTATTTGCCTGGTTGTAGTAGGTTGTTTTGAGTGTGAGCAGTGCGACGAAAAAACCGATAATCATTGAGCCGGCATCGCCCATGAATATTTTTGCAGGCGGGAAATTGAAGATGAGAAAGCCGAT
>JADHXY010000055.1 GCA_016782755.1 Phycisphaerae bacterium
GCTCTGTCCAAAAACAGGCTCAAAAGCTTGAAATTACATCAAAACCAATTTCTTTGTTCCAAAATCCATCACAACCGATACTGCTTACCACCGATGCAAATGAATCAGTCAAAATCTTACTCATTTTGCAGAAGCCTTAAAAATCCAATAAAATTTTATTGTAATTATTTATAAAACATTACTTAAGTCAATCACAAACTCTAATAAATTAACCTGCTAAATCATTTTGCAAAAAGATTCACCGATAAAACATGAATAGATGAAACGGCCTCATTAACTGACTTCAGTGACAATTCATACTTACTGGCGGCAGGAATTGATATAGTGCCGATATCAACTGTTTTTTGTTCGGATATATCAACGGTTTGCTCACACTTGAAAGGTAATTTGTTTTGGCCGAACTCTAATACAAAATTCTGATTTCCTACAGGCTTTTGGGCTGAATATACAACTTTGACTCGATATTCACCCGGCTCAATGGTCTTAAATGTCCATCGCGATATGTCTTCCGGACTATTGAGGCTGGTAATAAACTCATCGAAGTAATGGTCGCCGAGATCTTTTGACCAATGGCATTTTACTAATTCTGCATTGCCGCTGGTCGCAGCTTCGAAAGAACCTAAAATGTTGGAGTAATTTTTCATCAACACCCTTGTTTTATCAATCTGGAGTTTTTCTGGTACCTGCAAAACAATGACACTGTCGATTCTGTCAGGGGCTTTGAGGGGTAAGGAAATGATCAGGTTATCACCTTTTTTTGTTATTTCAAGATTTTTGTCCTTAGCTGCAAGCAAAGATGCTTTTTTAACCTCGCTTTTTATTCCGGGAACAATTAATTTGCCGTCTCGAGGCCACTTGAATATATGCAAGTAAATCTTGCCGGGTTTTGTTGTGGACATCCCCCATGGCAGCGGGCCCAGTGAAGTAGCAGATGTTTCATAGATACTCTCTGAATTTACTTCCATCCAATCGCCAACACTTTGCAGAACTTCGATAGAGCCCTGAGGTATAACGCCCTCGGCTGTGGGGCCTACGTTTAGAAGGTAATTGCCGCCTTTGCTTACGATATTGACGAGTTTGTGAATTACTTCATTAGGGGATTTGAAGTTGGTGTCATCTTTTTTATAGCCCCAGGTTTTGTTGAGTGTAGCAGGTGTCTCCCATGCATCTTCGATAGGAGTTCTTGGTATTTCGTTATCGCCCATTGTCTTGTAGTCACCGGCATCGTTTCCGACTCGTCCATTAACCAGGCAAGCCGGCTGTAACTGGTGAACGAGATCAACGAGATATTGACTTTGCTCAAGGTTAATACTTCGAGGAGTATCAAACCAGATAAGACCTATGGGGCCGTATTGAGTTAAAATTTCTTTGACCTGCGGAATGGCTTTGTTGTCGAGATATTTTTGCAGGTCTCTTTTTCCTTCTTCAGGCCAGTCCCAGGTGTTGCCCGTGGCTTCGGGTTCGTTCCAGTCCTGATCCTGCGAGTAATAGAAGCAAAGTTTTAGGCCGTACTTTTTACAGGCCTTTGCCAACTGTTCGATAGGATCTTTTTTGTAGGGCGTGGCATCTACGATATTGTATTTGCTCACCTTTGAATGATACATTGCAAAACCGTCATGATGCTTTGATGTAATAACGATGTATTTCATACCGGTTTGGCTTGCGAGCTTTACCACCTTTTCGGCATCGAATTTATACGGGTTGAAATCTTTTGCAATCTGCTGATATTCACTGATGGGAATCTTTGCGCTGTACATTATCCATTCACCTATTCCGGCGTAATTTTCCCCTTTCCATTCGCCAGCTGGCAAAGAGTAAAGCCCCCAGTGTATGAACATTCCGAACTTAGCATCACGAAACCACTGCAACCGCTGCTGGGGGTCAATTTGTTTATTATTTTTAATATCATCTCCAGCCATAAGTACATTTCCGCAAAAAGAAAATACACACAATAATCCTACAATCGACAGCTTTTTAGCAGTCATTTTGCAAACCTCCTTTGCGAAAATTTACTTTCGGTTACTGCAAAATCGAAATAGCAATTACCACTTTCCGGATTTTCTCATTTCAGCCTTTGGGTTATCCTTGAGTACAGAAGTAAACTTGTCGAGATCTTCCTGCGGCATTTTATAATCGGTCAGATTTCCTGACAAATAGGCTTCGTATCCAAGAAGGTCCATCAGGCCATGACCGCTGTAGGAGAAGAGGATAACTTTTTCTTTGCCTTCTTCTTTTGCCTTATTTGCCTCATCAATAACGGCTGCAAGTGCCTGGCTGGTTTCGGGAGCACAAATAAAACCTTCAGAACGCGCCCATGTAATTGCAGCTTTGTACGATTCAATCTGATGGTAGGATCTTGGCTCAAGCAGGCCTTCTACTATGGCCTGACAGACAAGCGGAGCCATTCCATGATATCGAAGTCCGCCGGCATGAATTGGAGGCGGTACAAAGGCATGGCCAAGAGTGTACATAGCAAGCAGCGGCGTCATACATGCGGTATCGCCGTAATCATAGGCAAACTCGCCGCGAGTCATCGTCGGGCATGCTGTCGGCTCAACGGGGATGATCTTTATATCGGCACCGTTAATTTTGTCCGTAATGAAAGGAAAAGCCAGTCCTGCAAAATTGCTTCCGCCACCAGCACAGCCGATGATGATATCGGGAGTCTTTTCGCCAATCATTTTAAGTTGTTTTTTGGCTTCAAGGCCGATTATGGTCTGATGAAGCATGACATGGTTGAGTACGCTTCCGAGAGCATATCGAGTTTTTCCGGTCTTATCGCTGACGGCTTCCTCAACGGCTTCACTTATGGCGATTCCAAGGCTTCCTGGAGTATCAGGCATTTCGGCAAGCACCTTTCGGCCTGCATTTGTTTCGTTACTCGGGCTTGCGACACAGTTTCCGCCCCAGAGATTCATCATAGTCTTTCTGAAAGGTTTCTGGTCAAAGCTTATGCGAACCATATAAACCTTACATTCAAGGCCGATAATGCTGCAGGCAAAGGAAAGTGCGCTTCCCCACTGCCCTGCTCCGGTTTCGGTAGTGATCTTTTCGATTCCAAATTGCTTATTGTACCATGCCTGTGCAACCGCAGTGTTTGGTTTGTGGCTGCCGGGAGGGCTTGTGCTTTCGTCTTTATAATATATCTTCGCGGGCGTACCGAGGAGCTTTTCAAGATATACCGCACGTCTTAAAGGTGCCGGACGCCAGCGGTAAAGTATGTCAAGGATCGGTTCCGGGATATCTATCCATCTTTCGGTCGAAACTTCCTGCTCGATAATGTTCATAGGAAATACCGGCGCCAGCATGTCCGGGGTGACGGGTTTACCATCGGGGCCAAGCGGCGGAAGCATCGGCGTTGGAAGATCAGCGGCTAAATTATACCATTGTTTGGGAATATCTTTTTCGTTGAGTAAGATTTTTACTTGCTCCATTTTACTCTCCAGTTAATAAAATTTTGATCAACAAAAACCACTTATGGTGTGATCCTGCCTTTTCTGTTACTGCAAATAGATGCTGTTGTTTTCTCAAAAACGCACTAAAAGGTCAAATAAATTTTCCTAAATTGTTCAAAAGGCGTTATTTATGGTTATATTTTGTAATCAGCATAGAATCAGCGACCGCAACGGCCTTTTGGGCAGAAAAAAGGTGTTCTATCAGTTTAATTGAAAACTTCAGTGCGGTTGCAGGTCCCTGGCTTGTGATGCAGTTTCTATCTACGACGATTTTTTGATCGATTGGTATGCAGTTTCGCATTTTTTCGAGAAAAGACGGATAGCATGTGGCTTTGTAACCTTCGATAAGTTTTTGATGGTCAAAAACAACGGCTGGCGAAGCACAAATGGCAGCAAAGAGACGTCCGGAATTTTTTTGTTCTTTTAACAATTCTTCGAGAATTTTATTATCGCAAAGGTTTTGGGCGCCCGGCATTCCACCTGGCAAAGCAATGAGGTCGTAAATTTCGTCTTTGCATTCGGATATCAATTTGTCGGCAAGGATTTTTAGCTGTCTGCTGGCTGTAATTTCGAGATTGTTTACTGATGCTATTGTTAGATCAGCTCCGGCACGACGCAAAACGTCTATTAGGCATGCGGCTTCTATCTCTTCGGAGCCATCGGCTATAGGTATCAATACTTTTTTGTTCATACAGTTCTCCGAAAGTATTTTTAATTTACATGTGGGCAGAATGCTCAAAAGCTGGTTATATTCCAAAGTATTAGATTGTTTATCGGCATTGTTGGGGTTAAAATAGAAAAAATTGCAATAATCACATAATTTATTTGAAAGGTTTTACAGTGGACGTTTTCTTTTTTGAGGCGTTTGAAGAAGAGGCACAAGCCCTGCGGAGGTTAATAAGGCCGAATATGGAAGCGGGTTTTACATGGAAGACCATTCAGGAATACGGGGAAAGCAAGGCCCCTGCTGCGATTATAAGCATCCGGACACAATCGGTGATACCGTTGGAATGGAGTAGGGAAATTTCGGCTATTCTTACACGCAGTACCGGCTATGGTCATGTGCGTAAGTACTTGAAAAAAACGGATAATAATCTTGAGGCGGGTTATCTGCCTTTGTATTGTAATCGGAGTGTTGCTGAGCAGGCGATGCTTTTGTGGATGGGACTGCTGAGAAAACTGCCCAAACAAATGCTCCAATTCTCGAAATTCCATAGAGATGGACTCACTGGCATGGAGTGCGAAAACAAAAATCTCCTGGTGGTCGGCGTCGGCAATATCGGGTATGAGGTGGTAAAAATAGGTAAGGGGCTTTCAATGAACGTGCGGGGTGTTGATATTGTCGAAAGGCATGACGATGTTGATTATGTTTCTATCGAGGAGGGAATCGCGAAAGCAGATATAATAGTGTGCTCGATGAATCTTACTGCGGAAAACCATGACTATTTCGATTATCGGCTGCTGAAAAAAGCGAAAGCCGGAGTGATATTTATCAATGTGGCACGCGGCGAGATGTCGCCGGCAATGGATTTGTTAAAGCTTTTGAACGAGGGGCGACTCGGCGGATTGGGGATGGATACTTTTAATCATGAGAGTAGATTGGCTGTGAGTTTGCGAAGCGGGAGCGGGTGTGATGATTTGGAAGTGAGGGCTATTTTGGAAATGGCTGATCGCTCGGATGTGATTTTTACACCTCATAACGCTTTTAATACAGTCGAAGCCGTCGAGCGGAAAGCGAAAGATAGTTTGAGACAGATAGAAAGTTATTTAATGACCGGTAAATTCATCTGGCCAGTTGATGAAAACAAATAAAAAAATACAGCTCAACGTTTACAAACAAAGCTGTCTTATTAGGCCATTGACACCGCAGATTCTATCTTTTCAACAACATCATCTGTACTGTAGTCACCTTCGATAAAATCGCGGAAGCCTTGTTTGGAAAGTTTATTCTTTTGTGCTTGAGTCAGGTGGCTGCAAATTCCAATTAATACCATGTTTTCAAAAATCTCTTTGGATTTAATGTTCTGAGCAATTTCCAAACAATCAATCCCATCAGAGTCTATATTTATCAATAAAATATAAGGGGAAAATTCATGCAATAGGAGGCCTGTGTCAAAATTACTGCTCGTAATCTTCGTCTCATAATCATTTTTCTGATCTAAAGCATTACTCAACTTCTTTGCCTTTTTTTTGTCGGAATCAACTATTAATATTTTAATGTCATTAGCCGGAAAAGAATCAAGGGGGATATTATTTTCTATCATAAATTTTTTAAGCTCTCTAAGGGGAATCCTCCGGTCCTTACTGCAAGGAATAAGATAACCCTTCAGCTTGCCACGGTCAAACCATTTTGCAACTGTTCTGGGGGCAACGTGGCAGATTTTCGATATATCACCTGTCGTTAACACATTTTTACCTTTTGCCATTTTTAAACCTCATAAATCTTGTTAGTCTCTCTTAGTAGAAATCGTCAAAATCGACCAATACCTTTAGAAAAAAATGTAATTACTATAATTTATTTCGCAATTGCGAACATTACACTTCGAAACGGCCTTATGTTCTCTAAGAAAGCTAATTTTAAAAATATTAAAATTAAAATTGTAAAAAATTTTTGATTTTATCGGGTCTGAGTGTACAATCCTTGTTTTGTTTTAGTAAGATTATTTGATTTAGGAAATTAAAATGCAGATATACTTGTCAAGGCCGGATATCGGCGAAAAGGAAATCGAAGCGGTTTGTGATGTGCTCAGGAGCCCAAATCTCTCTCTCGGGCCTAAATTGGGAGAATTTGAGGAGGATTTTTGCAAATATATCGGTAGAAAAAGGGCTGTGGCGGTTAATTCTGGTACGAGCGGACTGTTTTTGTGCTTGCTTGCAATGGGAATAGAGCCTGGGGATGAGGTTATTACGACTCCTTTCACGTTTATCGCAACGGCAACGTCGATAATGATGGCTGGTGCTAAGCCGGTATTTGTGGATATTGACCCTGTGAGCCTTAATATTGACCCTGAAAGAATCGAAGAGAAAATAACCGAGAGGACCAAGGCAATAATACCTGTCGAGGTATTTGGGAATCCTGCGGGAATGGATAAAATAGCCGAAATTGCCCAAAAACACGGTTTGTTTCTGATCGAGGACAGCTGTGAGGCGTTAGGATCTACGATTGACGGCAAAAAAGTGGGTACTTTTGGTGAAATGAGCGTTTTTGCGTTCTATCCGAATAAGCAAATGACAACTGGCGAAGGCGGGATCATCCTGACAGATGATGATAATCTTGCGGATATGTGTGAATCGCTGCGGAATCAGGGCAGAGGGAAGGGCAGCGGTTGGCTGAGCCATGAAAGATTAGGTTATAATTACCGGCTGAGCGATATAAATTGCGCTCTCGGTATCGTTCAATTGTCGAGGATCGAGGAATTTGTTGCAAAACGGTCAAAAGTCGCAGAATATTATCAGCAGATATTGGCTGACGAAAAGAGAATAATAGTGCCGGCTGAGCCGGAAAATTGCCGGATGAGCTGGTTTGTCTTTGTTGTTCAGCTTAAGGATGTTACATTAGAGCAACGAAACGAGGTTTTGACGGCTATGCGGGACAAAGGGATACAAGTTAGCAATTATTTTACGCCCGTCCACTTACAGCCGTTCATGGTGGAAGAACTTGGACACAAGGTGGGTGATTTCCCAATTACCGATAAAACATGTAACAGCACTATCGCACTGCCCTTCTATAACAACCTCAGCAATGCAGATGCGGATATTGTGGCGGAAAAACTTAAAGAGGCGTTGGACGAGGTGTTAGGATAGCTGGATCAAGGAATTGCGGCTATGGGTGAGCTGAGAAGATACGGAAAACAGCCGTTCGGCGTTGTGGTTGTTCACGGCGGGCCGGGGGCATGCGGGGAGATGAGGCCAGTAGCTGAGCAGCTTGAAGGCGACTGGGGGGTATTGGAGCCGATTCAGAATGCTGACAGCTTGGAGGGGCAAGTCGAGGAATTAAAAACTGCTCTGGAAAACCACGGTAATTCCCCTATCACTCTGATAGGGTTTTCGTGGGGAGCGTGGCTTAGTCTTATTGTCACAAGCCGATTTCCGGCAATTGTAAAAAAACTGATACTGGTCGGAAGCGGGCCATTTGAGCAAAAATACGCTGAAAAAATCGAAGATATAAGACTAAGTCGTTTGAATGATAAAGAAAAGGTTGAGTTTGAAAGTATCGCCAGATTTCTAAATGATTCGGCATCTGAAGATAAATCCAGAACTTTAGCAAGACTTGGGGAGCTGGCCTTGAAAACCGATACTTATGAAGCAATTGAAGACAAGGTTGAAAAAATTGATTTCAGAGTAGATATTTTTCAAAGCGTCTGGTCAGAAGCTGCAAAAATGAGAAGAAGCGGAGAATTGTTGAGACTGGCTCAAAATATACACTGTCCGGTGGTTGCAATACACGGCGATTATGATCCGCATCCGTGGCAAGGAGTCAAAAAGCTTTTATCTTGTAACGTTAAGAATTTTAGATTTATTCTGCTGAAAAACTGCGGGCATAAGCCATGGATAGAGCGCCGAGCCAGGGAAGAGTTTTATGCAATCCTTCAAAATGAATTGATTTAAATAGCAGCAAAATCACAAAGCACACTGTCAGAAATAAAAAGTGCTTCAGTACGCAAAAAAATTGCATATGAATTAACTTCTAATAAGCCGCTTTTGACATGAGTCTCTATAGCATCGGCAAATAACTCCAACGGGGCAAAGCCGGTGCTTTTTTTGAATTCTTCGATAATAATTCCCCGTCGCCTTCGCAAATTGAGCACCGCACTCTGACACGCCCTTTCGACAGTACTCACCCTTTCACTCGAAACTGATGCACTCTTATTTTCAGCTATCAGGCTGATATATTTGCCTATATCCCCAATATTGGTACTTCGCACACCACCGATATAAGATGTCGCCGAAGGACCTATACCGATATAATCACCATTCGCCCAGTAAATATGATTATGGCAACACTCGAAGCCCGGCTTTGCAAAATTCGATATCTCATACTGCCCAAACCCCGCATCCTTTAATATCTCGATAGCACGCTCATACATCCGCCTTTCCACCTGCTCATCAACCGCCCTAACCTCCCCCGCCTCCAACGCATTCTGCAAAAATGTCCCCTTCTCATAACTGAGACTATAAGCAGAAATATGTTCAACTCCCAACCCGATAGCCCGCCTCAAACTGCACTCAAAACTTTCAATACTTGAACCCGGAATACCAAAAATCAAATCAACACTGATATTCCCAAACCCCGCCTCCTTCGCCGCCTTGACCGCATTTTCTATCGTCCCTGCCGAGTGATCCCTGCCAAGAACCTCCAGCTCGGACTCGACAAAAGATTGCCCACCGATAGATATCCTGCTAACGCCAAGCGAAAGCAGTTTTTCTAAATCATGCCCCCCAACCTGCGAAGGATTAAACTCTATCGTGAACTCCTCCGGACATGGCCATTTTTCGACAATCGACAAGACTAATTTTTCAAGCTCGCCACTCCCCAGACAACTCGGCGAGCCTCCCCCGATATACGCTGTCTTAATTTCACCTATTCGGCTATAACGATCCATCTCTGCGACAGATGCATCTACTAAAGCACAACTATCAAACCCCGCGATCGGCTCCGAATAAAAACTGCAATACTTACACTTTCGGGCACAAAAAGGCACATGAACATACAAACCCGGCACCTGCTTTGGTCGTATTATTTCATTCATGCTAACCTTGCCTCAATCCAGCCAGCCGCTCCAGCCCAATATCATAGCGGCTAATAAGTTTCGGCCAGTAATATTTTTCTACTATTTTCTCACAGCCGCCCATTGGAAAAAGCTCATCATTTGCAAGTTTCTCCGCTGCCGCCGCCAATTTATCCGCAAGCCCTCTAACACTGCCGTCATAGAAAAACTCACTTCTAAATTCATCACCATTACCACCGAAAACCTCCGGATATGCAAGCCTCTCCGGCAGCAATGGCACGCATCCGGCACTTACCGCCTCTACCACACCCACACCAAAAAACTCATGTCCCGCCGTCGAAACAATTATATCACTATCCCTCAGCACATCTTCATAATCCGCCCGGTTTTTCTGATAACCCCAGTTAACTATCCGTTCGCAAAAATGCTCCTTCGCCCAACCGAAAATCTCCGGCTCATCGCGAAAACTCTCGCCGATAACACTCAGCTCAAAATCAACCCTGTCCTCGATAATTTTCAGTGCCTCAAAAAAATCTTCCGGCCTCTTGTCATGCTCCCATCTTCCCGCCCATAGTATCCTCAGCGGCCCAGCTCTTCGCTGACCATCCGTTCCTATCGGCCAGATTCCCTGCGGATATACAAAAGACTTCTCCCTTATCCTGCCAACCTCTCCCACCGGCTGATTGTCCGGCATCCTCTTAATGAAAACCTCAAGACTATCAAGAAAACTATCCCTGTGAAAAGCCGAATTAAACCATACCTCGTTACAGCAAAGCGCACTTGTCATATTCGTCATCACAAACTGATAATCCCTCTCGTCCTCAAATCGTACCGGATACGTCAGCTGATTCTCATGAAAATACATCACCTTTGCCGCCTTAGAAGCTATCTGCGGACAAAGACCGCAAAACTCCGCACCATTAAGCATATCAGAAAAAAACAATACATCCCAACTCTCACCGCCGCCCAAAAGTTCTTTTACCTCACTGGCAAAACTTATAGCCGACCCGCGCATACGCCATTTCCATTTATATGCCGGCATCTTAAGGATCGTCCATTCATGGCAGCTCAGCTTTTGCAGACTATCCAGAAAAGCCTTGTGGCTGCCCCCGTAATACGGCTCTATCGCTAATATCTTCATACGATCTTTAAACGCAAAATTGATTTGAATTGAATAAAAAATCTCAGGTTAAATTACTACTTTGAATTAAGATAATACGGCAGACATGCAAGATCAAGCGCAAAATCAATACTGATAATCTTCACTTTTTTCGGAACCGTGATATAAGCAGGTGCAAAATTCAATATCCCCTTCACACCAGCCTCAACAAGCTGATCGGCAATTATCTGAGCAAACTGAAAAGGAACAGCTATTATACCTATTTCAATATCCCTCTTATCAAGTTTTTTCAGATTTTTAATCGGCTCGATACGAATATTATCAATAACCTTCCCGATCTTCTCCGGATCATTATCATATGCAGCCGCTATCGTAAATCCATATCCGACAAAACCAGGATATGCCAAAACCGCCTGACCCAGATGACCAACCCCAACGAGTGCCGTCTTATGAACCCTATCTATTTTAAGGATTTTTTTTATCTGCCCGATCAGCTCATCGATTTCGTACCCAACACCCCTCGTACCGAATCCGCCAAAATACGAAAAGTCTTTACGGATCTGCCACGGATTTATACCCACAAGCTCAGCCAATACCTTACTCGATACTCTCCCGACCTCCTTATTGCAAAGCAGAACCAGACCCCGCAGGTAAACTGGAAGCCTCTTTATCGTCTCAGATGGAATTTTATGGTATCGCATATATCCCTATTAAAACTTGTGCTCACATTCACAAAGTGATTATCACTCATAACCCCAAAATTGTCAACATAATTCCACTCACCTCTGCCCCCCTAAAGCTTTCTATCGAGTTTACGATAACTTATAGCCTCTGCAACATGCTCAGCCGCTATAGAACTGCTGCCCTCGATATCGGCTATCGTACGAGCAACCTTGCATATCTTATCATGAGCACGAGCACTCAGCCCCAATTCAGCCATAGCCGCCTTCAGCATCCCCTCGCCACCCTCGTCAAGCCGGCAAAAATTCTCAACCTGTTTATGGCTCATACGCGAATTCGTCATCACCTTACCGTCACCGAACCGATCATGCTGGGCAGCCCGCGCCTTAACGACAATCTCTCGTATCTGCTCGGAACTAATCTGGCGGCTGCGATCTCTAAGCTTTCTAAAACTCACAGCCGGAACATCGATATGAATATCGATCCTGTCCATCAGCGGCCCCGAAACCTTTGACATATACCTTTCTATCTGATTCGGCGAACACTTACAGCTGCGAACATTAGACCCCCAGTAACCGCAAGGACACGGATTCATCGCCGCCACTAACATAAACTTCGCAGGAAAACTCACCGTCGCCTTCGCTCGCGAAATATTTACTATATCCTCCTCCAGTGGCTGACGAATCTGCTCGAGAACGTTTCGCGGAAATTCAGCAAACTCATCGAGAAACAATATCCCGTGATTAGCTAACGAAAGCTCACCCGGCCTCGGAACCGTCCCGCCCCCTACCAGTGCCGGCCCGCTCGACGAATGATGCGGCTTGCGAACTGGCCGCTTCGCCAGCAATGCCGTCCCGCTCGGCAAAAGACCAACCGACGAATATATTCGCGTAGTCTCAAGTGACTCTGCAAGTTCAAGTTTTGGCAAAATCGTTGCTAATCGCTGAGCAAGCATCGTCTTACCAGCTCCCGGCGGGCCTATCATTATAATATTATGACCGCCTGCAGCCGCTATTATCAACGCCCGCTTAACACTCTCCTGACCGCGAACATCGCCAAAATCTACATCATACTTGCTCGAAACATTAAAAATCTGCTCTACATCAACAACCTCAGCCTCAAGCTCAAGCTCACCTGCCAAAAACGACGCCGCCTGAGACAACGACCCCACACCATAAACCTCAAGACCCTCAATCACAGCCGCCTCTGCCGCATTTTCCAGCGGTACGATCATCTTACCAAAACCACCCTCCAAAGCCGTCATAGCCATACTCAAAACACCGTTAACGCCCCTGACCCGCCCATCAAGAGCCAACTCACCAACGATCACATATTCATTTATCTGACCAAATTCAACCAACCCCTGCCCGCTAAGCATACCCAATGCTATCGGAAGATCAAACGCTGGCCCTTCCTTGCGAATATCCGCCGGCGCAAGGTTTATCACCGACTGCGTCCTCGGATACATATAGCCGCTATTAACTATCGCGCTTTTAACCCGCTCGCTGCTCTCCTTCACAGCCGCATCCGGCAAGCCAACGATTATCGGCTTCTCAAGACCTCCGCTACCGACATCAACCTCGACCTCACAAATCACCCCCTCGATCCCTTCCAAAGTAACACTGTGCAGCCGTGCCAACATAGAACTGTCCCTGTAAACAAACAATAATAACTCGCATTATACGCAACCAACCCAAACCTGATAAGCAACTTATAAAAACCACCCCATACTATCATCCCAAGCAAAACCTTATCATTTCG
>JADHXY010000056.1 GCA_016782755.1 Phycisphaerae bacterium
CGTCTTCGTAGAATTGCGTTAAACCTGCTGAAGCAAGAGAAAACAGCCAAATGCGGTATTAAAGCAAAGCAACACAAGGCAGGCTGGGATGAAAAATATATGCTGAGAGTATTAAAGATTTAGATGCGTTTGCCCTGCCATCAGGTGCAAAATCATTGACATAACGTGATTTGAAATGTAAAGTACTTGTTTAACTTTTTTTGTTAACGTTTTGTTGGTACTCAGATTATGAAGATATTATTGAGCTGGCTGAAAGATTATGTCGATTTCGACCTGAATGCCGAACAGGTCGCTGAAAAGCTAAGTAATGCGGGTTTCCCCTGCGAGGGAATAGAACACCTCGACGGCGATGCGGTGATAGATATTGAGGTTAGCAGTAACCGAGGCGACTGCCTCGGACATATCGGCGTTGCAAGGGAAATGGCTGCTGTTACGGGGGCAGAGTTGAAACTGCCTGATATTTCTATCGAAGAATCAGACAAAGCCGCAGAAGATATGGTCTGTGCAGAGATAGCCGAACCCGAACTTTGCAAAAGATACACAGCAAGAATAATCGATGGGATTAAGGTCGGGCCGAGTCCTGACTGGATGAAAAACCGGCTCGAAGCCCTGGGGCTGCGAAGCGTTAATAACGTGGTAGATGCTACTAATTATGCAATGCTCGAATGCGGTCAGCCACCGCACGCCTTTGATTATGCCAAAATTTCAGACGGCAAGATAATCGTCCGAAAAGCCAAACCCGGTGAACGTATTGTCAGTATCGATGGCTCAAAATGCGAACTCGACAACGAGATGCTAATCATCGCAGACAGCAAACAACCGGTAGCTATTGCAGGAGTTATGGGCGGGCTCGAAAGCGAGGTATCTGATGAGACCACAACGATATTGTTGGAAGAGGCACATTTTGACCCGGTAAGCATAAGGACAACTTCTCGCAAGCTGGGAATATCTTCAGATGCTTCCTTCAGATTCGAACGTGTCGTGGATGTTGAAAATATCGACTGGGCGTCAAGAAGATGCGCACAATTAATAGCAATGGCTTCTGGCGGAAAGGTTCTTAAAGGAGTCTCGGACTGCTATCCGACAAAACCCAAAACAAAACAGGTGAAAATGAGACTTGGCAGGCTGAAAATGCTGCTGGGTATTGATATTCCCGCCGAGAAGGTAATGGATATTTTCACTAATCTCAAATTTTCTCCGCAAATCGACGGCGAAACCATTACATGCACAGTGCCTTCATGGCGAAGTGATATTTATCGTGAAGCCGACCTTATCGAGGAAGCGGCAAGGATACACGGCTATGACAATATACCTCTTGAAAACAAAATCCATATCGAGATAATAGGTGAGGACAAAAGACACAAAACCGTCAAAGCTGTAAGCTCTTATCTTAACAGCTGTGGATATTACGAAACTATCAATGTTACTTTTGTAGATGGCGCAACTGCGGATGTATTTTCAGACGGCGGAAGCGAAAAAAGTCTCAGCGTCAAAGATGTTTCAAGAAAAAGCGCCAATCTACTACGACAAAACCTGATAGGCTCGCTATTTTCGGTTCTGAAAACAAACGTTAATGCCAAAAATCAACCTTGCAGAATATTTGAGATAGCCGACACTTTTGCACCTTCACCAACGGAACAAAAAACTATTGAAAAAACTCATATCGGGCTGGTTACCGACGGCGATTTCAGACAGATGCGAGGTGTTATAGAGGGTCTTGTCGGTACTATTAATAAAGATGCTGCCGTTGAATTTGTGCCGGCAAAGCTCAAATGGGCACAAGCGGGTGCAGAAATAAAGCTCAACGGCAAATCGATAGGCTCAGCCGGGCTTGCAGACAAGTCCGTTCTTGAAAAGTTTGACATTAAGGACACCACGGCAAGTGCCGCCGAGATAGAACTCGAAGCCCTTTGCGAGCTGATAGATCAGCCTTTCGAGGTCAAACCGATTCCCCGTTTTCCGGCGATCAGGCGTGATTTGTCAATCCTTATCGAAGAAAAAACCAGCTGGGCACAAATATCTGATGCCGTCGGCAAAGCCGCACCGGCTATACTCGAAAAACTTGAATTCGTAGATATTTATCGTGGTAAAGGCGTAGAAACCGGCAAAAAGAGCCTTACGCTTTCGCTTGTTTTCAGAGATGAGGATGGAACTTTGACTCACGAGATAGTTGACGGTTTCGAAAAAGATATCGTCAAAAGCCTTAGCGAACATGTAGGAGCCGAACTGCGTACCGCATAGCATCGAAAACTAACTCAAAAAAATATTTTACCACTAAAATTAATGAGATCATTTTCACTACTAATAAAACCTTCTGGCTCTGACTGCAATATCGATTGTAAATATTGCTTTTACAAAACCCGCGCACCACAGATCGGCCAGGGCAAGCAGCGCATGAACTTTGAAGTGCTTGAAAAACTGGTTAAGGATTATATGCAACTGGGATTCGAGGTCGCAAGTTTCGCCTGGCAAGGCGGAGAGCCCACACTGATGGGGCTTGATTTCTATAAAAGGTTAGTCGAATTTCAAGACCGATACAAAACAAACGGGCAGGTGGTCAGCAACTCGCTGCAAACAAACAGTATGGCCCTTAATCCGCAATGGTGTAAATTTTTGCACGATAATAATTTCCTGGTGGGCATCAGCATCGATGGCCCCAAAGAAATGCATGACCATTACCGAAAAGACCTGGCGGGCAAGGGAACTTATGACAGGGTAATCGGTGCTATCGATAACTGCAAAGAATATGGCGTAGAATTTAATACGCTAACGCTTCTTAACAAAATCAACGTAGAGCATCCTGATGTGCTGATAGATTTTTTCATTGAAAAAAATATCAAGTTCCTTCAATTCATACCCTGTGTCGAGCTTAACCCTTCAACTGGAGAGGTTGCTGATTTTTCGATAACACCGCAGCAGTACGGAAATTTTCTTTGCAGGATTTTTGACCGCTGGTACGAGATCGGATATGAAAACTTAAGTATCCGCACTTTTGAATCGTTACTCTCTTTCTGTATCAGCAGACGACATACTATCTGCACATTTAACAAACACTGCGACGGATACATAGTTGTAGAACACAAAGGCGACTGCTACCCGTGTGACTTTTTCGTACAGCCGGAACTATTTCTTGGTAACCTCATGCAAACACCCATCGCAGAGATTGCCGAGAGTAAATTGAAAAAAGATTTCAATCGATCAAAGGCAAAATTCCCGAACAAATGCCTGCTCTGCCGACACCTCGATATCTGCAGAGGCGGATGCCAGAAAGACCGGGTATTCTATGAGGACGAAAAACGAAAAGAGAGCTACTTCTGCGAGGCTTACCAGCAGTTCTTCGATTATGCCATGCCGAAATTTATGCAGTTGGGCGCAAATATAAACGCCAAACAACTGCAACAAAATCAACAGCAAAACGCAAACGAATGTTAGCTTTATTGCTCGTGGTCAATCCATTTCGTTTTTATCAATATTTATGAAAGCATCGCTAAGATACTCAATAATATCTGTGGGAACAAGACTTATTTGGCCTGTTTTTTTTGCTGCGATGTCGGCTGCAAGGCCGTGAACGTAAACAGCCAATACGGCGGCGTCGAACAATTCAAATTTCTGACCGATAAGAGCTGCTAAAATTCCGGTAAGGACATCGCCGCTGCCGCCTGTCGCCATGCCGGGATTTCCAGTTTCGTTAACGTAAACCCTTTTGCTATCGGCAACTACGGTTTCTGCTCCCTTGAGCACTACGACGGTTTTTGTCTTTTGGGCCAAAATTGCTGCCTGTTCATCTCGATTTGTCGGAAGAGGGTCGCGCGAGATGCTTTGCCACAATCTTTTCATCTCACCGGGGTGCGGGGTCAGGACGAGGGATGATTTATTTATCAGATTCCAGTTTTTAATCTTCGCAAGATTGTTGAGTCCGTCGGCATCTAGAATTAGCTTTAGATTTTGCTGTTTTATTAATGTTTCGATAATAAAACGAAGTTGTGAACTCTGCGCAATACCCGGCCCGGCTGCCATAACATCATTTGAAGCAGAGAGTTGCAGGATTTGACTGATCGCCTTTTTGCTGATAATTCCTTTATTATCTTCGGCTAAGGGAGTTGTCATATAGCATGGATTCATCGAGGCGACTATCGGCAAAATGCCTTTGGGTACAGCGGCTGTGACCAGGCCGGCACCGGCACGAAGGGCGGCTGTTGCGGCTAAAACCGCCGCTCCGCTCATTCCTAACGAGCCTGCAAGGATACAAACCCTGCCAAAATCACCCTTGTGAGAGTGGCAATTTCTTTTGGAAATCTTTGGAATTTTTTGGAATTTTTTGAAATTTTTCATAATTATTTATTACTTTTTTCGACTTTTCTATTGATTAAAACAGCAGTTACAGCCGCCGAGAAACCGTTGTCGATATTGGTGACGGTAACGCCGGAAGCACAACTATTGAGCATTGTCAAAAGTGCGCTAATGCCTCCGAAGCTGGCACCGTAGCCAACGCTGGTTGGTACGGCTATGACCGGACAATCCACCAACCCCCCTACCACGCTCGCAAGCGCTCCTTCCATTCCAGCGACAACTATTATAACATTTGCCTTATTGAATTTTGGCAGGTAGCCAAACAAACGATGCAGACCCGCTACCCCGACGTCGCAAATAATTTCAGCACGCTGGCCCATTATCTCGGCTGTCACCTTAGCTTCGTGTGCAACGGGCAGATCGGCAGTGCCGGCTGTGATAATCGGCAGGATTGTTTTGCTTTGTTTGAGCTGCTGCTGCTCTAAGACGATTGCCCTTGCAATTTTTTCGTACCTAAGGTTTTTAAATGAGTATTCTTTTGCGATAGCATCATAGACGGATTCTTCGGCTCGTGTGGCAAGGACGTTATTTCCTTTTTCGGCGAGATTAGCGAAAATTTTTGTGATTTGTTCCGTTGTCTTATTCGGGCAGTAAATGACTTCGGGGAAACCTCTTCTGAGCTGGCGGTGGTGGTCGAGGTTTGCAAAGCCGAGGTCTTCGTATGGAAGATGTCGCATCTGCTCGACGGCCTGGTCAACGGATATCTGGCTGTTTTTTACTTTTTCGAGCAGGTCTTTTATCTGTTGTGTATTCATAATCAAATGTCCCTTCTTTATCAGCTTGCGGCTTTAGGTTCTAAATCTAAGGCTGCAAAGATTTTGGCCTTATATTTATGGTATGCCAGTGAAGCTACCATAACGGCGTTGTCGGTACAATATTTTTTCGGTGCGACAAGGAGGATTTTGGGAGGTTTCTGGCTTTCGCACATTTGCCCCAGTGCCTGTCTGAGTGCATTATTTGCGGCTACTCCACCACCGAGCAGGACTGTTTTGGCATTTATTTTTTTTGTGGCTATCTGGGTTTTTCTAACGAGCACATCTACGACAGCATCCTGAAATGAAGCGGCGATATCCGCTATCTGCTGAGCAGAGAAGGTTTTTACCTTATTTTCGCCTTTCATATCCTGACCCTTGCAATGGTAAAGGACGGCTGTCTTTATCCCGCTGAACGAGAAATCCAGAGAGCCTTTTTTTAGCATTGTTCTTGGGAATTTGATAGCTTTGGGGTCGCCGTCTTTTGCGGCCTTTTCTATTGAGGGGCCTCCCGGATACGGCATATTAAGTATTGTCGCTACCTTATCGAAAGCCTCACCGGCGGCATCATCGATGGTTGAGCCTAACAGGACGGGTTCGAGCGGACTTTTGCAATCGTAGAGGCTGGTATGGCCGCCGGAAACGATAAGGGCAACGGCTGGCAGGTCGATATTATCGTTTTCGATAATCGCAGACTGCATGTGGGCGTGGATGTGGTTTATTGCGATGAGTGGTTTTTGCCACATGAATGAGAGGGTCTTGGCGGCAGTTACGCCCACAACCAGCGCGACGGTCAGGCCGGGCTGATTGGCGATGGCGACTGCATCGATGTCGTCTTTGGTCATATTGGCACGCTGGAGGGCCTCTGAGATGACGGGGTAGATCTTTTCGATATGCGCACGCGAAGCGATCTCCGGAACTACGCCGCCGTACTTTTCGTGGAGCTTTATCTGCGAAGCCACAACAGACGACTTCACTACCCTGCCGTTTTGCACAACGGCTGCGGCTGTCTCGTCACAGCTTGTTTCTATACCGAGAATATTTATTGTTTCAGCCATATTTGTAGAATATCAGGCCTGTCTCGAAAAATCAAGTTTTTCAACTTTATCTCGAAGATATTTGGGGCACAATAATGTCCACAAAACCAGTTGACTTTTCCGCTAAGGCAGGTTATTTTATCGTCGGTAGGCAAAGCCAATATGTGGTTTTTTGAAGATGGGATTAGTAACCATATAAAACATGAGAAAGGGAATACCAAATGTTCACACAAGAAGACACTCTGAACCAGCTGAGTCAGAGGGCAGAGGAATTAAAACAGAACTTTTCCGTCCACAGCATAGGTCTTTTTGGCTCATTGGCCCGAAATGAGGCTAACGAGGAAAGCGACGTTGACATTCTGGTTGATTTTACTGAGCCAACATTTGACCATTATATGGATTTGAAATTTTATCTTGAGGGGCTGTTTGGCAAACCAGTCGATCTGGTAATGGCTGATACTGTCAAACCGCGTCTTAAAGACGCTATTGAAAGGGAAGTGATTTATGTCAAGGGACTATAAACAACAGCTCGATGCGCTGGAAAACACCTGCCACAGACTGCTTTGGTCTTCATAGTATTCTGCTGATATCGACAAAGCAGGCGAAGACGGTTTTGTAATATACGAATAAGATGTTGCAGCGCAGCGAAAACCCCGATTTGTCGGGGGTGGTTTTGTAAACAATTGTTAAGATGGTGCAATGAGATTTTTCTGGATGGTGGTATTATGAAAACCAAAGAACTCGATAAGTTTGAGCAAAAGTGGAGTGAGATTAGTAGGATAATAGAAAAAGGTGCCGGCAACAAAGAACACCAAAAAGCAGAGATGTTAAAACAACACGGAATAAGCAGCCTTGCCCCTGAAGGATACAATCTAAGTGAACCAGAACTTGACACCAGATTTAATGATTATTTACATACCCAGAGAGAAAAAAACAATCATAGACTAAATTTTTGGTTGGTAATTGTAACAGCAGGGATATTAGTTGCGATGGTATTGATTGCTGTATTTAAGGATTAGGGAAATTGCGATTTTGAGTAGAAAATTGATTAAAATGGTGTGTGGATAACTTTTCTGAAAGGTGAAAAATGAAAAAGTACTGGATTGTGGGTACAGTGGGGATTTGTATAACAGCCGTAAGTCTGGTTTTTGCACAGACTCAAGACATAGATTTGCTATGGAAAGCAAGGGCGTTGCAAGCGGTTGAAAAAATGGAAGTTCTAACAAAAAAAATGGAGAAAGAAGACTCGCAAACATTGAGATATGAAATCATGCTAGAGTTTGCATATGCAAACATCTTAACTATGCCTGACACTTTGATAAAAAAAGACTCGCTTGTCACATCGTACCATATATTTCTTAACTATGGAGATGATGGCCTATTTAACTTGTTGTATAATTATAGCGACGAAACAAACAATTTAGTATCTGTGAGTATCGACCATTTGCCCAAGAACAGGCGAATTGTCATGTATCATGATACGCCAAATGCTTTCTTTCTTATTAATCCGTCGGATATGAACGAGCCTATGATAGCATTTAGTAAAACGAAGCCTTTTGAAGCATTTGTTGTAGGAGAATCAATGCCCCTTAAAAAAAAGTAAGTAAATAAGCAATTGTTAAAATGGTGCGGTAATTAACTTTTCTGAAATGGAATAAAATGGACAAAACTCAATGCTGGAATTGTAAATTCTGGAAGCCACTAAACGATCCCCTGTGTTTTAGCACTGGCGAAGTGATGGATTCTGAACCAACAGATGGAATGTGCGACAAACATAACGAAAAAAGAAGTAACATTGAATACTGTGATGATTATAAACCAAAGTAGGATGTAGATCATGATATGTGAGCAATCGTTAAAATGGCGTGGTGATAGGGGTTGGGGTGTTAATTTTGCTGGTTTTTTTTTGTGTGGAATAGTCTGAGCAGCTGCTTGGCTATACTTTTGCATACTCGCAAGAAAGTGAATCTTATCGGGATTAGCACGGCTGGCTCGAAATCGGTGCAGATATTATTATGATAGTCATCGCCTGAGACTTCTATATCGTCTAATGAGCTGGTGGCGAAATTTATTTTCTTTGCGGCTTTTAGCATCGGTAATTCTTCGTGATTAATGCCCACGAGTTCGCAGCAGATCCTCTCACATGCTATAGGGTCGGCAGATGATATTATCCAGCCAAGCGGCCTTGCCCGGCCCCTTATCGGCCCGGCGCCGTCCATCGCCACGACGGCATCGATAATATTGAGAACCGGATTCATGAACCTGTAGATGTCAATAAGGAATTTGCAAAATTCAAACTCGTCGCCACCTTTTGCAAAATGCCAGTATGGTTTTTGCTTTCCGGCTACACAGCCGAACATGTTTTTTACGGCAAAGGTTGCGACCATCTGCTGGTGGCTTTTGAATTTCGGCAGGTTTATTATTTTATCGGCATCAAGTGCAACAGAGCTTATCCTGACTCTTTTTGTATTGCCAATATTGCACAAGACGGGTTTATTAAGCTGCCTTACGGGAATATTTAGCTGTTTCAGTTCATCTTCAATTTTCAATGCCTTTACACATTCGAAAACATTTCCCCAGGCAGGTGAATCGGCGACAAAGGGTTTTGCGCCGTAATCTTTGAGTATCTTTGCCAATTCTATGATTATCGAGGGGTCGGTCTGGGTGGCATATTTTTGTCTGCGGGGTGCAATAAAATTTGGCTTTATGAGGACTTTGTCGCCTCTGCTGATAAATTTATCGATCCCGCCAAGAAGTTTGAAGTGAAGATGAATGGCATTAGCAATTTTGCCGCTTTCATAATCTGTGCATCTGGTAAGTATTAGGCTGGTCTTGTTCATAAGCTTTTAATCGATCACCCTTGCACAGATTATTAAGTATATGCGAATAAATTTTCCTCTACCAAAAAAATAGTCGGCAGGTGATGAGCCGCCGTTTATGGATTCTGTCGGTGCTAAAAGAACGAAGGTCTGCGGGGTCATTTGAGTTTCAAAATAAAGCGATCTAAAGGATATTTCTCCGGTTCTCTGGCGGTCGTACAATTGCGTAATGCCGGTTGCAGAAGGCGAAGGCCTGACGGGCATGGCCTGGAAATCACAGACCCCCCTGCTGCCGGCAGTTGCTGTTGCCTTAAGCCGCAAAGCAATATAGCCTGCGTATAGTCTTATAAGCTCGATCGAGCCGCTTTCGGGAAAATAGTACATATCTGTCTTTTTCGGCAATTCAGAAATCTTCACATCTTCGTATTGCCCGTCCGGAAGGAGCAGTGAGATGGTTTCTATCTTTTCGGCATCAGCCTGTTTGAGGGCTTGTGATACCTTTGACCAAAGCTGCGGGTCGCCAAATCCGACCCAGAACTTGTTTTTTTCAAACGCCTGCTCGCTACCAAATTCAAACTGCCCGGCAGGGAACATCTGGCGTATCACATCGAGTGCAAAGGCATTGTCTTTTGGTATCTGAATAATCTCAATATTAAAGTTGTTTGTTTTAATTATCGGTTGTATTAAAGAATGGTTCAGGGGGGCGAGCTGGCCGATGGTAACTTTTTCGATGGCTGTCGGTTTTTGAGCCGGCTTGCCGCAGCCGTGCAGACAGATAACCAAAACGGAGTATAATAATATTCGCATAGTTCTGAGCATGAAAATAAATTAGCGGTTTTAGAGTGAATTGTCAACAAAGTCAAAAATCAAAATAAGGATATGCATGTTGGGAAATTTAATATAAAATCTTATTTTGCAACATTTTAATATATGCAGGTTAAAAAAATGACGGATGAAACAGTACAGAGAATGCCTATTCGCGAACATAATAGCAAGATTTGCCCGGCCTTAATAATGTCCGAGCAATTCTTAAAAGATTATCACATCCTGATCGACCATGTTCTCTGCGGCTTGGCCGAGCAGTCGATACCGGCTGTAATCGTGTGTTTGGGAGCATTGTCACCAGAGGACATTCTGCCTCCCACAATCGACATAATAAAATATCCTTTTTTTGATTTACCGTTCTTAGGCTCTCGCAACAGACGTATCCTTGCCGGACAACTTTCTTCTTTGAAGCCTACTGTTCTTCATTGTTTTTGTCCGACAATGGTAGCAATTACCAAAAAAATCTCTAAAGACCTTTCAATTCCCTATGTCTTATCTGTAAATTCGATAGCCAAAAAAATTTCCGGCATGTTCTTAAACACTAAAAGGATGGCAAAAGTAATAACGCCATCGTTGACTATATGTAATTCTTTAGAAAAAAAACATCCCGGTCTGCGGTCAAGATTAACAGTAATACACCCCGGCAGCTTTGCAGGTGACAGGGTTTCATGCTTTTCGGATATAAACAAGACACCGGCTATAATTGTATCGGGGCCACTAAAAAAACCTGAAACCATTTTGCCGCTGTTGGGCGCATTCAGACATCTTGTAATTGACGGACACAATTTCCTTATCGTTTTTACAGGGTTTGGCGATTCTGTGAGTCAAATAATAAAACATGTCCGAGCGGCTGGGCTTTTGGCCTTTGCAACCATAATAGGAAAAACCAGGAACGAATACACAGCCGTGAAAGGCGCTGACGTTTTTGTCCGATGCAGCGCAAGTTCCGGATTCGATATGCTGCTTTTGGAGGCTATGGGGGCAGGACTTGTTGTTGCCGGATGCAAAGACGGGATCGAAGATTTGATAATCGAAAATTCAACGGCTATGGTTTTTGACCCCGATGACGAACTTAGCATTTACAGCTGCCTCGAACAGATTCTTGACCAGCGCGACAAGGCCCGAAAATTAGCCCAGAA
Organism: Phycisphaerae bacterium; assembly: GCA_016782755.1. Classification (GTDB taxonomy): domain Bacteria; phylum Planctomycetota; class Phycisphaerae; order Sedimentisphaerales; family Anaerobacaceae; genus BS750m-G65. The sequence goes on from JADHXY010000056.1 coordinate 10,923, forward strand.
GGCGCAAAACCACGTCAGGGAAAATTATCCTGTATCGAGAATGATCGACAAGCTGATAGAAGTTTACTACCAGGCCCTCGAATAAGACGGGGGATTATCTTAACTTTCGAGCAGACCGTAATCCCGTAGAGCCTTTTCGAGAATTTCCCTTTTAGACTCTTCGAGGATTGTCATAGGCAGACGCATCTCTTCTGATGCCATGCCAAGTATCGACATAGCGGCTTTAATGGGAATCGGGTTTGTCGAAAGCGTTAGCAGATTTTTGCTAAGCTGGAAAAGTTTTTTGTGCCATTTTCCGGCAGAGACAAAATCGCCCTCGAGTATGAGGTCGGTCATGGCTTTGACATCTGCAGGTATGATATTGGCAACGACGCTTATGACACCTTTGCCGCCGACGGAAGCTATCGGCAAAGTAAGCGAATCGTCACCGGATATAATAGTAATATCGCATAGTCCCGCAATCGAGCTTGCCATGTCAAGATTTCCGGTGGCTTCTTTTACGGCTACAATGTTTTCGACTTCGGAGAGCCTTGCGATAGTTTCAGCAGTCAGGCCCGTGCCGCCGCATCTGCCGGGGATGTTATAAAGCACCATGGGCAGATCAACTTCTTCGGCAATAATACTAAAATGCTTGAGGAAGCCTTCCTGAGTCGGTTTGTTGTAGTAAGGAGCAACTTGGAGGGAGGCATCTGCGCCGATTTTTTTTGCGAATTCGGTAAGCTCTATGGCCTCGGCAGTGGAATTTGAGCCGGTGCCGGCAATTACAGGAACCTGGCCGGAAACTTTTTTCACAACTCTTTCGATAACTTTTTTGTGCTCTTCGTGGCTGAGTGTCGGCGATTCTCCGGTTGTTCCTACGGGGACTATACCATCGATGCCGTTTTCAAGCTGGAACTCTATCAATTCGTCAAGTGTTCTAAAGTCAATTTCGCCATCATCAAAAGGGGTTATTAAAGCAACCATTGCTCCAGTAAACATATATATCTCCAAAAATTAAGTTCTGTGTTTTTTAATCTGACTTTTAGTTTAACATTCGTCGAGAAGTTTGCAATATTCTTTTACGGCATTTTCAAGCCCCATCTCAAGGGCATCGGCTATAAGTGCATGCCCGATAGAAACCTCTGAAATACCTTTTACACGGGTGAGAAAAGTTTTGAGGTTTTTCAGGTTCAGGTCATGGCCGGCATTAAGCCCTAAACCCGCATTAATCGCAAATTTTGCAGCTTTGGCGTATTTTTCAATGGTTTGTTCCAAATCCTCGTTGAGCGTAAACGCCTTTGCATACGGTTCTGTGTAAAGCTCGACCCTGTCGGCTCCAAGTCTGGCGGCCAACTCGATATTTTCTTCGTCGGGGTCTATGAAGAGACTTACCCGGGTACCGATACCTTTGAGGCGTTTTATCATATCGGCGATAGGTCTTTTTTCATTTTTCAGGTCCCAGCCGTGATCTGAAGTTTCAGCCGATGGCTCGTCGGGGACTAAAGTGGCCTGAGCGGGTTTGACATCGCAAACGACCTGCATATAATTTCCGGTGAAGGGATTGCCCTCGATATTGAACTCAACGGTAAGGATATCCGAAAGCTCATAGACGTCACTGTAGCGGATATGCCGCTGGTCGGGCCGGGGGTGAACTGTTATCCCGTACGCACCTGAATCTATCGCAATCTTTGCAAATTTTATCACGTT
>JADHXY010000057.1 GCA_016782755.1 Phycisphaerae bacterium
GCGTGCGGAGCGATAAGCGGATTTCATAGTCTTGTGGCGAGCGGGACCAGTTCGAAACAGGTAGCCAAAGAAAGCGACAGCTTGTTCATAGGTTACGGTTCGATGCTGATGGAGGGCGTTCTTGCGGTTCTTGTATTGATTTGCGTTGGAGCGGGTATCGGGATGTCACTTACGACAGCGGATGGAAGTATTCTCAGCGGCAGTGAGGCATGGGGTTATCAATACAGCAGCTGGATAGGGGCCAAGGGATTGAGCGACAAACTGGCACCTGTCATAAACGGAGCAGCGAATATGTTCGGCTCGATAGGACTCTCTAAAGAGATAGGTATTACTCTTATGGGAGTATTCATAGCTTCTTTTGCAAGTACGACACTTGATACTTCGGTCAGGCTTCAGCGGTATGTGGTAAGCGAGCTTGCAAATGACCTGCGGATCAATGCTCTCAAGAATCGCTGGGCGGCTACGACTTTTGCGGTTGTTACAGCCGCAGCACTTGCTTTCGCTACAGGTGCTGAGGGTGTTGGTGCGATGAAATTGTGGCCTCTTTTCGGGACGGCTAACCAGCTTTTAGCTTCGCTGGCACTGCTTGTAATAACAATTTACCTCAAGCGTAAAGGCGGACTGAAATTTATTGTTACGGCTGTTCCTTGTGTGGTTATGCTGGTCATTACAAACTGGGCGATGATCGAAAATGAGATTAAATATATATCATCGGGGAACTGGCTTCTGACAACGATCGGCGGAGTCATTTTCGCATTAGCGATGTGGATGACGGTAGAAGTAGCTATTACGTTTGTAAAAATGAAAAAAACTACTGCGGTTGCTGTTGATCTACGGGAAGCAATTTAAACCTTGCCTCAATGGGCTGGTTGCTTTTTGCTGAAATTTCGCCTTTGCTGACAAATTCCAGCGGGAAATTGTATAGGACATTTCGCCTGTTAATTTGCCCTGTGGCGGCTGACTTGGTGTCATTGTCCCATATTTCGAGTGTGAGTTTATAGGGCATTTTTTCATATGCGAGCTTTGCCTCGGCAGTGGCTTTGATGGTAATTGAACGTACAATCTCAGGGAGGTTTTCGAGCTGTATCTTATACTTGCCCTGTATGGATGGGCTTAGAATGAAGCCGAGTGTTGCCGCTGGTATTGGGTATTCCTGCAGCTGGTTATCATCTTCGTAGAGTGTTATTTTTACGCTTTGGTCGGCCTTGATAATTTTACCGGGCCAAATTTCGACAAAGGGTGTTTCTTCTATAAAAGATTTCCTTGCCTGCTTGATATCCTGTTCAGTGAGTTCGATCTTTGCCAGACGTCCATTCCAGTTCTCAGGGAGCATGATCTCGACGTTTTTGGGTTCTATCGATTTGGTTTTAAGCTCGTTTCCATTAATATCGAAGCATGCAAGATCGAGTGATTTTTTCTGAAGTTCGAAAACATTCACCTTTATTTCCGAAGGTGTTACAGACTCGATGGTTAGGCCGAGGTCTTGCATTTTATCACTTTTTTTTATGATCGAAGCTGTATCTACAATATGCTCGCCGTGGTTAGTGATATTTTGCTGGGTGATATCGAGGAAAAAATCAAGGTCTAAAGTTCCTTGCTGGAGTCTTTTCCTTGCTTCTAAAACCTTTGATGAAGAGCCAACGATGACAATTTTTTCGAGGGTAGTGGAAGTTTTGTTTTGTTCAAAAGCGGCAATTATGTTTGCGGGAGTGGATTTTGAAATTGTAATTGTGCCGCTATCGAGCATTTCAAATTCTTCTGTCTTTGCCAGGTCTGCGCGTATCCATATCAAAGCGGTCAGGAATACGACAAGCAGCATTTTTCCAAATTTGTTTTTTTTCATCTGTCAATCTGTAGTTAAAGGTATATAAAAAAAGTTATTTCATTTTAGCCGCTGAAAGTATCAGTTTTGGCCGAATTCTTTTTTGAAAATTTCCGCAATTTCCCGGCAATGGGAGAAATGTTCTCGAAAGTTTCCGTCAGATACTTTCGCAGCTGAGATTCAGTAATATTTCTCACTAAACTGCCCTGGTCAGCTATTGAAACGATTCCAGTTTCTTCGCTAACAACAATTACAGCGGCATCACAGGCCATTGATGTTCCTATAGCTGCACGGTGCCTTGAACCAAGCTCAATGCCATTTTCACTGTCAGCCTCAGCTAACGGCAGCTGTACCCTTGCTGCAACTATTCGGTCATTGGTTATCACTACCGCCATATCGTGGAGGGGTGTTCCGGGCTTGAAGATGGTTTTTAATAGTTCAGACGATACCTTGGCATCAATCCTGACACCGGTTTCTATAAAATCGCCAAGCGCAACTTTTCTTTCTATGACAATTATAGCACCGGTTTGTACGGCAGAGAGATCTTTTATCGCTGCAATTAGTTCTTCGATGGTTTTTGTGCGGTCTTGTGAAGAATTAGCCATAAAAGTAGGCTGTCCGATTCTCATAAGCACACGTCTAATTTCAGGCTGAAAACCGGCAACGGCGATAATAAGTACGAAGAGCAAAAAGCCCTTGTATAGATATTGAAGTCTTTCGAAGCCAAATCGCTCAACAACGAGATTAAGTACGAGCACTCCGGCAAAAAGTATGAAGATGACACCACGAAACAACCTCTCACCGCGTGTACCTTCGAGAAAATCAACGGCCCAGTAAACGACAAGGCCGATGAGAACGAACTCAATCAAAACACGCCACCACCCATATTCTGCCACACGGCTAAAATAATCGATGACCGTTTCCAAAAATCAATCCTTTTAATTTTAAATCAAACCAAATTCTTCCGTGATTTACAAAACGGATATTATTTAATGTTAAAGGGCGAGAGTTTACTGGGTTCATCGTACAGCATGAAGCTTTCTACATCAGCATTCAACTGCTGATTATTCAGACGCGAACTACGAATCTGAGCTCTTTTAACTTCTTCCGGAGTCTGACCTGGCTGGCTGCAATCATATTTGCTCATACCAGGCATGCAACAGCCGGTAGAAAGAATCGCCAATAAACAAAAACACATAACCAATACAATTTCTACAGCAAATTTTTTCATCTTTTTACCCTCAAAGCAAACTATTAAGGCCACGAAGGCCAGAAGCGCCACTAAATTACCATTAACCCCTGAATTTTAACACAAACATCTGTCAATACAAATTAATTATACAAATTAAAAGCGGCTCTGTCAATGTAAAAATAGGCAATTTAGGCACTTGGACGTTATTGATACCATTTTTTTGGTTAGTGTAAGGGTTTCTTGACTTATTTTAATAATTTGTTTATAGCTGATTTACTTATGGCTTAAATTTATTCAGATAGTGAATTTCTTAATGAGACCAAGCAAAATAACAAGAATAGTGAAGATAATGACGGCATTGCAATCCGGCAGGCGTCTCACAGCCGATGATCTGGCGGAAATGTTTGATGTCAGTCGGAGAACAATATTTCGTGATCTAAACGAACTTCAGGCTATCGGGGTGCCTTTTGAATATGATATTAATTCGAAAGGTTATGAGGTTAAGCCGGAATTTTTTCTTCGTCCTTTGGAGCTGAATCTTCAACAGGCATTGAGTTTGCTCCTTTTGATTCGTGAATCATCGAAGCATATGCAATTGCCTTATATGAGTTCTGTTTTGATGGCTGCGCTTAAGATAGAAAGCAACCTGCCAAGAGAGATAATGAAATATTGTGAAGGTACTACAAAATTTATTTCCTCAAAACCGCATCCTCAGGCACCGACAAAAGAATTGGACAGAGTTTTTGAATTGCTTCAGAGGGCTATCGAAAGAAAGCATAAAACTAAAATGAGTTATGATTCATTTTTTGATAAACAAGTGATTAAGACAGAATTCTGGCCTTTTCATCTTTTATACAATCGTCGAGCCTGGTATGTGGTGGGATTTTCTAAGATGCATGACAGTGTAAGAACATTCAAGCTTGGTCGCATCAAGGAAATAGATGCAATTGACAAATGTTATATAAGCAAAAAAGGCTTTGATGCAGGGAATTATTTTGGCCAGGCGTGGTCGATGATACCGGAGGGGAAAGTATATAATATTAAGCTGCGATTTAAGTCCAAAGTAGCTAAGAATGTTTCAGAGGTTCACTGGCACAGCAGCCAGAAAATAACCTTTGAAAAAGGCGGCTCTGCAATAGCAGAATTCAGAGTTGACGGGTTGGGAGAGATAACCTGGTGGATATTAGGTTACGGTGATCAGGTAGAGGTGCTGCAGCCGGCAGCGTTGCGAAAGAAGATCAAAAAGACAGCTGAAAACATTGTTAAAATTAACAGTCAATCAAAATGAAGATTTAAATTCTGAAAGTATTTTTGGAACCTTGGATCGCGTTCAAAAGTTTTTTCGAGCATGTAATCGATTATATTTTCTGAAATTCTCTTTGTAAGTTCCGGATCAATAGATTCGGCCAATTCGTCGAGTCTGATGCAAAGATTATCAACGGTAAGTTTTGGGTCAGCAGCGAAGTTTTTGTTATATGAGCGACACAACATCTGTGATGCTCGCTGTAGATACACTCGTAACATAGAGGGTGTTTTATCATAAATCTGGGCGATTTGTTTTACGCTGAGCATCTGGATGTGGTGAAGGATTATGATCTGGGCATTTAAAGGTTCGAGTCTGGCAAGCGAAATGGCGAGATTAAAGTTTTGGCAGTTCTGGGGTAGAAAAGAATCTATTGAATTATCGTAATTTTTATTTTTTGATCTCTGTATGGTATCTAAGGCAACTGCCTTGTGGATAATTGAAATTGCTGGTCCGAGTTGGGAAAGGGCGGTCATTTTTTCGGCTAAATTGCAGAGCAGAAACAGCGAATACGAACAAATGTCTTCTATTTGAGTTTTGGAGTTGGTATATTTTGTGCTGGCTAACAAGAGATATCTGAGATAAAAGGAGATTATCTGCTGGTAACTGATCTCTCTTACCTCGTTAAGAAAGTCATTGTCTTCTTTAGTCATCACAGCTCCTGTGAAAAAGACTAAATATATTATAAAAAACTCGGTTCTGCAAATCAATGCTGACGATTTTTATACTTAAAAACTCTTTAGAAACGGGTTTTGGGGTATATTTATTCTTGATCCTGGTTTTTAATTTTCTTCCAGAGTTCCTGACATAACTGGTCGATACCCTGGCCGGTAACGGCAGAAATGAGAAAACCTTTTTTGCCCAGTTTCTTTTCAATTTTTGAAGCCAGCTTCGATTCAGGGTCGAGATCAATTTTATTAAAAACGATAACCTCGGTTTTGTTGGCAAGTTCTTGACTATGGCTTTTAAGTTCGTTTCTGATCTTTTTGTAATTTTCTACGGGGTCTGAATTATCGGGTGGGAACAGGTCAATAATATGTACAATTATCTTTGTTCTTTCGATGTGTTTGAGGAAATCAAAGCCAAGTCCCGCTCCGTTATGTGCGCCCTCTATGAGTCCGGGAATATCTGCCATAACAAATCTTCGAAAATCTGAGAGTTCGACAATACCAAGTACAGGTTCGAGTGTTGTAAATGGATAATCAGCGATTTTCGGTTTTGCAGCCGAGCACCTCGAAACCAAAGTGCTTTTTCCGGCATTGGGCAGTCCGACGAGTCCGACATCGGCTATAAGTTTCAGTTCGAGCTTTATGTTTCTTTCCTGGCCGATTTTGCCGACGGTGGTTTGTCTTGGGGTCTGGTTTGTTGAAGATGCGAAAGATTTGTTCCCTCTTCCGCCTTTTCCGCCCTGGCAGACGAGTATCTTCATGTTGGGCTTATCCATATCTTTGAGCATAAGGTCAAAATCGGTATCATATATCAACGTGCCGACAGGAACTTTAATGACCAGGTCATCTCCGTCTGAGCCGGTTTTGTTTGCACCTTCACCGTCTTTTGCGTTTTTTGCTTTGAAGTGGTGTCTTCCGGTAAAATCAAGCAGTGTGTCCACGTCTTCGACGGCCAGAAAATAAATGTCCCCGCCTTTCCCCCCGTATCCGCCGTCGGGACCGCCTTTTGAGGTATATTTTTCGCGACGGAAGCTAAGACATCCGTTACCGCCGTTGCCGGCCTTGATCCAGATTTTTGTTTCGTCTATGAACATGATTAAATGATATCAAAGAACCCCGATTGCAGGAACAAAAAAGAGGATGGCAAATGTTTACCATCCTCAAAGATTTTTTTGTCTATTTTTAGTGTTTAGACCACGTGCACCCTTCTGCCCTGAAATTCTACCCTACCTTCAGAAGTAGCGAATAGCGTGTAATCCTTGCCTGTTGATACGTTCTTTCCGGCAAAGAACTTTGTGCCGCGCTGCCTTACGATAATAGAACCGGCTTTTGCAAACTGTCCACCATAAAGCTTCACACCTCTGTACTGAGGATTACTGTCTCTACCGTTCCTTGTAGAACCCTGTCCCTTTTTATGTGCCATAATTTTGCCTCTTAGTTACTATAAACTTCCAAAACTTAAGAATAAGCAGAGCATTCTATCCCTAATATTAGCTTCTGTCCAGCATTTTCTATTCATTTTTATCTAAGAAGTTCGTTAAAAACAGCTTTATAGTTAAAAATTGCTGTTTAATGCATGGAAATTGTTATTTTCCTGAACCGCCGTAGATAAGTTTCATATCTGCAAAATTTGGGATAATTGCAAATCTGAACGATTTTAGCGGCTTGAAGCCGCCGGGCCAGTACACAAATAAGGCTTTACCCATAAGGTATTCTCTTGGGACGATTCCTTTTTCGTAGGTTTTATTGTTGTTTCCTTTGCCCTCACTGCTCCACCATCTGCTGTCGGCGCTGTTTGGGCTGTTGTCGCCGAGCACAAAAAACTGGTCTTTTTTCAGGTATATCGGATTTGATTCTGAAGCCCTAGCCGGCCCTGGTGCGTCGATATGGGTATAGTGAATGTCTCTGAAGATAGCAACATGGTTAAATTTCACCCTGCCTGAAGCGAATATTTTTGCCTCGGGTTCTATATCAGATTTTCTCGTTCCTGCATCATCTGAGCCTCTTCCGAGGTCATATGAGAGTTTTTGCTTATCAAATTCCAGCGTAAGCACGTGGTCAACATTTGCGAATTTTACGAGCTTTAGTTTGTCTGAGTCAGGGATATCGATTTTTTTAGAAGCGAGCACCTCAATTTCCTGCCCATCGTCAATCTTAGCAATCACCATTTTTCCTGAAAATTCCACCCATGCCCTGTATTCTGTCCCATATTTGCTCAGCGAGGCCCCAGCCAGCCCGAATTCGCTTCTTTTTTCCAGGTAATATCTTACCATCAGATCACTGCACAGCGGTCTTTTGGAATATTCGCCGACGCTATTGTATGCGTATGCAGCTTTGAAATCGTTACCGAGCTTCGTATCGTATCTTAAGAAGTCCGGCGTTTCAGGAGCGATATCCAGCGTAAAGGCCGTATTATCTTTCTGGTCTTTTTTCCATTTTGAGTTTGCCAGATCGAACGGCTGAGCCCAGAGGTGTCCGTTGAAAGAACCTGCCATGGGATTAACCGGCTGATAGTCGTTGTCATATATCGGCATCCATAACTCGTTTTGAACCTTTGCCGGTTTTCTGCTGATACGGTCGTTTATATAAACATCACCGTCGATAATCTCAAGTTTTTCACCGGGTCGTCCTATTAGTCTTTTTATGTAATTAATAGATGGGTCAGTGGGATTTTTGAAAACGAGGACATCCCATTGTTTCGGCTCAAAAAACTGATAAATGCATTTTAAAACCAGTATCCGGTCGCCGTTTGAAACGGGCATGTTTCCGCCGGTTTTCTGATAGTAGCCGCAATTAGGGCACCTGGATGGGTAATATCTATCCAGCTTTGCCGGTACCCGTGTAGTTCTCAGGCCGAAACTTTCAGGTACGAAACCATAGTCGTATCGGTAACCGCACTGGGGACATCCAAGTCTGAAATGATCGCCGCGGAGTGTATCTGCCATGCTTCCGGTGGGTATGCGATAAGCTTCCATGACGAAAGCCCTGAAAACAAAAGCAAGTATGAATGCCGTTATCAGCCACTCGAATGTATTTGCAAATTCGGCTACCCTGTTTTTCTTAAACCCGGCTTTTTTTTTCTCTTTCATATCACTTGCCATAATCAATTATCGAAAAAACAACACACAAAACAGCTGTGAATTTTTGTAAAAAGGCGATTATGGCAATATTTACCAGTCAGGTCAACCTGGAATTAATTTTTATATCATTTGATTTTGAAAAATCCCTTATGCTCTGGGCAGTGCGACATAAAAAGTTGACCCTTTTGCCTCTTGTGACTCAACCCAAACCCTGCCATTGTGCCGGCCTATAATACGCTTGACTATTGTAAGACCAAGCCCTTGACCAGCGACTGTGCCGGGTTCAAGCTGGTGAAATATCTCAAATATCTTATCAATATATTGAGGATTTATACCTATTCCATTATCTTTGACGCTGTATATTACCATGTCGCCTTCTGTTTTGCCGCATATTATGATCTGCCCCTTCCGATGAGAGTCAAGATACTTCAAAGAATTGTCTATAAGGTTAGTGAAGACCTGGCTGAGCTGGGTCTCATCGGCAAAGCACATTGGCAGATCGCGTACGCTGATCTCCACGCCGTTTTGCTTTATCTGGTGTTCCATATCTTTTAAAATCCTATCCACCATTGTTTTGACATCAACGGCCTTGAATTCAAGAGACGCCTGACCAACACGCGAAATCCTGAGTAAACCGCTCAGGAGATTGTCGATCTTTGATGCACTTGAGGTAATATAACCCAGAGATGAATTGATATCGGTTTTTAGTAAACTTAAGAGTTTTTCTTTTTTTTGTTTGGAAATCCCAAGCTCGTCCAGTTTATTTGCCAAATCCTCGCATGTTTTTGTAAGTTCACCACTAAAGCCCTGAATATTTACAAGCGGAGAACGCAGATCATGGGAGGCAGTATAAACAATGCTTTCAAGCTCTTCATTCTTAGCCTCTAATGTCTTGAGCAGCTCTTCTCGCTCGCTTTCATAACGTTTAAGTTCAGTAATATCGAGGGCATAGACATTTACATAATCGCTGTCGGCAACCGGGGCAAAAGCAATTGAAAATACCCTGTTATAACATTGACATTCTTTGTGAATGACCTTTTTATCCGAAATCGAGTCCTTAACTACCTTATTCCATTGGTCAGGAATACACTTTCCTTTTTCGGTCTCCCACAATTTAAGTAACGGAGAACTGCTGTCGTTGGCATAGATAATTTCCCCAGAAATAGAGATTCTCATAATGGGGTTGGGATTTTCCGAGGGGAATCTTGCCAAAGTTTTTATCTGTTCCTCAATTATTTTTCGTTCGGTAATATCTTGCAAAAGCACAACCAGGTAATCCACGGCTCCGTCTTGCTTACGCAGGCACCTGACCGCAATTTGAGTATCAATAATTTGTCCATCTTTTCTTACAAAACGCTTTTCTATCGAGTAAGCATCTATTTCACCACTTAAAATCCTGTTGAATTGAATTACATCCGGTTCAAGGTCTTGAGGGTAGGTTATTTTGTCCCACGTGATACTTTTGAGTTCTTCTTTTGTATAACCCAATATCTTACATATTTGGTCATTAACTTCAATCCATCCTTTTTCCGGTGAAGTAATTGCAATTCCTATTAAACCCAGCTCAAAATATTTGCGAAATCTTTCTTCACTGCTCCGCAATTCTGACGTACGTTGTTTAACTATTTTTTCTGTGTGTTCACGGCCCCGAATTGCCTTATAAAGCGACAGCGTCGCAAGGCCGGTAAACAACAATCCAAGAGATAACATTATCGAAGGCATCCACGAATAACCCGCCTCAAAATAAGATGCCCCCGGCTGGCAGCGAATTTGCCATTGACGCTGAGTAAAAGAAATGTTTTTCTTAACACAAAGTTCCTCACAAAAATCTGCCATTTCGAAAGCAGCAGCTTCGTCAAATGCATTCTGTTTCTGCGGTGAATAATGAAAAAGAAACTCCTCGTTTTCCGGATATGTCACATCATAGATAAATACCTCAATGTCCTGCAAACCAATAAGGTCTCCTGCTATTTTGTGAACAGCGGGAACGGAAACAGCCGCACCGATAAACCCTGCCAAATTGGCTCTTCGCTGTTCGACAGTGCTCAAATCGGCATCTTTCTCATAAATAGCCAAAGCCGCAAAAACCTTAAAAGGACTTATATGTTCGGGCAAACATTTTAGCCTGCCGCTTGCGAACAACTTTGTGCTCTCAACTGCTAATTTAAGAGTTTCATTAATTTCAGGAATACTCCCCATATCCAGACCTAACCAAAAACTATTTTCATCGAAAAGCTCTACATAATATACTGGCAAATATACCTCTCTTTGACCCGCACGAACAAACTCACCGTCAACTCCTATCTCGCTTATCTCAAATTCTTCAAAACCTTGCTGACGAACGCTTTTCTCAAAATCCGCCCGCTGTTCCGCTTTTATCTCTGGAATCCACATCAGACTTTTAATGCCTGGATGTTTTTTCAAAAAGTCTTCAACATACATGTTGAACTCATCCCTCTCCACTTCAACCGAACCAACGAAAAAATCACGAAGCGAATCGATCCGCTCCAGATGCACATCTATATGCCCCTGAATCACAGCGAAACGGTTTTGGCAATCATTTTTGAAACCGGCTTTTATTTTTTGATATTCATATTCATGGGCTTTGCGATAAAGACCTAATGATAAGACCAGCCCCAAGAGTGCTATCACCGCCAAAATTGAATAAGATACGTTTTTTTTAGATAACAACATATCCATGCCACCTTTCCCAGCAGCCCAAACCCGCCAGAATTCTCTGTAATTGGCAACCCCAAAAAGAATTATACAGGTTCATTTTTAAAAAACAACCGGAGTTTTACTGAAAATCAGGCAAATTTTTCCGCCCGGCAACAAAACACAAACAATTTATCATAAATAATCCAAATTTTGCTTGTTGAATAGAAGTCTTTGCTGTAGAGTAACTTGCGTTGATAGCTAACAATAACAAAAAACTTTGTTAATTAAAATTTATCCTAATATCATGAGGTAGGCTATGGCAACGGTAACAAAAAAAGAACTTATCGACAGGATATCCGACAACACACAAGCTAAGAGAATTCTTGTCAAGAGGATAATTCAATCATTCCTTGACGAAATAACATCAGAGCTTGCCAGGGATAACCGATTGGAATTTCGTGATTTCGGTGTATTTGAAACCCGTACACGCGCATCGAGGATAGCGCAAAATCCTAAAACACTCGAACGAGTAGAAGTTCCCGCCAAAAGAACCGTTAAGTTCAAAATGGGCCGTCTGATGAAACAGAATATCAGCAAACCTCTTGCCACAACTGAACCAGTGAAGTAAATTAATATTCGGTCGCATACAATTGCACCGTTTTTGGAAGTTAAAAAAGGATGTATTATGTCAGCTGGAACAGTCAAGTGGTTTAACTCTAAAAAAGGGTATGGTTTTATCGCCGCAGATGATGGTCGGGATATTTTTGTTCACTATGCAAGCATAGAAAGCGAAGGTTTTAAGAAACTTGAGGAAGGCGATAAGGTCGTTTTCGAAATAGCCCAGGGCGAAAAAGGACCGCGAGCCGAACACGTTAATCAACAAAAGGCTTAATATCTTCACCCGTGTGAACTCGATATTTCGCATCAGAAGCACGCATCAGCTGCTGTAATTTGTAGCCTGTCACATTTTAAGTTTTTGTTAATATTGCCGTAAAGTGCTGGCATTTTTACAAACAATTATTTAAATTTGCTGCACTATGCGGGTAAATAAAATCTTCGAGGGTAATATCTGAAGATGATTATGGCCGAATACAAATCGGGATTAGACTGCAATGTTCTTGTTCTCAACAAAAACTACATGGCAGTCCGTGTTATCGGGGTCAGAAGGGCGTTTTCGATGCTTTTGCGAAAGATCGCGGAGGTTATCAGCATCGAGGACGGGGCGTATTATAATTACGATTTCGAAAGCTGGTGCGAGGTAAGTGAACTTCATAGAAGTTTCGCACCCAGGGAACACGACTGGGTATCTGCGATAAATTTCCACATAGCAGTTCCGCGTATAATAAGGCTGATCTCTTATGACCGACTTCCAAAAAGAAATGTGAAATTCAACCGCAGAAATATTTTTGATCGGGATAGGAATAAATGTCAGTATTGCGGAAAACGCTTTGCCACAAGCGAACTCTCACTCGATCACGTTGTGCCTAAATCAAAGGGCGGCAAGGCCGAATGGATAAATATTGTTTGTGCATGCTTCAAGTGCAATTCCAAAAAAGGCGGCAGAACACCCCAGCAGGCAAATATG
>JADHXY010000058.1 GCA_016782755.1 Phycisphaerae bacterium
ATGATAAAAACTCCTTTGTTTTGGGTGTAAGTATTTGTGGTTGAATAACTTACATTATAACCAAAATGGAGGAGATTGCAAGAAAACAATGAGCGTAAATCATTGTTTTATATAGATTTACGTGTTTTACAGAAGGCTTGTAAAGACCTTATACCAAAAGGAGAAAGGAATTCGTTTTCATCCAATAGATAACCAAGTACTCGTATAAGTTTTTCTTTTGACGGAATTGCCAGCAGCCAGCGGTGATGGTCGGAACAGCAGTCTTTTTCTGTCCATGAAATATTTTTTGCCAGATCACGGCGATTTTCAAGAAACCATTCAAAACGCTTTTTAAAACCAGGCAGTTTGTCAATCGTATCCTTTTCAAGAACCGTGACAGCTATTAAGGGCAAAAGTCCCACCAACGAACGCACCTTCAGGTTTACGGGCTCGTCGCCGTCAATCTGTATCTGGTCGTAATAAAAACCATCTTGCTCATCCCATAATCCTGTACCGCCCAGGTTGTTGACTGCATCGCATATCTGAATGAAATGCTCAAAAAACTTCGATGCCATATCGCCGTAAGCGACACGAAGCTTTTCATTATCATGGACAAGCTCCATCGCTGTCACCATCATAATCAGACTGTAAAATCCCATCCATGCAGTCCCGTCAGCCTGCTGCAGTTCGCCGCCAGACGGCAGCGGCCTTGAGCGGTCAAAAACGCCGATATTATCAAGCCCCAAAAAACCACCGGCGAAAAGATTTCGCCCGTCTTTATCCTTACGATTGACCCACCAGGTGAAATTCAGTAGCAGTTTCTGAAATGTTCGCTCCAGAAATTCCCTGTCCTGCTTCCCTTCCTGAGAGGTAATCTTATAAACACACCAGCAGGCCCAGGCATGTACGGGAGGATTGACATCCCCAAAAGCGAATTCATAGGCAGGTATCTGGCCGTTAGGGTGCATATACCATTCCCGAAGGAGCAGAAGAAGCTGATCTTTTGCAAATTTAGGATCAATATTTGCAAAAGGGATCATATGGAAAGCTGTATCCCATGCTGCAAACCATGGGTATTCCCATTTATCTGGAACCGATAGAATATCCCGATTGAACAGATGAGTCCATTCGGAATTTCTGCCATACTTTCGGCTTACAGGTGGCAGGGGCATCTCTGAGTCACCTTCCAGCCAGTCTTTGATGATATAATGGTAAAACTGCTTGCTCCAGAGCAGCCCCGCATAAGCTTGCCTTGAGATCATCCGCTCATCATCTGTTAAATGAGACGGGAGAATACTGCTATAAAAATCATCAGCTTCTTGTTTTCTCTTGTTGAAAACCTTATCGAAAGAGTTTTTAGAGATATCCATCTCTTCACCAATACCTTCAGTCAGCCGAAGCCTCACCGATTGAGATTGGCCAGATTTGAATTTCAATACATAATCAGCCGCAGCCTTCGTACCGTATTTCTTTTGGTTGACGGCGAGATGGTCTCTTTTAACCACATACCTGTGGAAAGCGTCTTTAACATAAGGTGTTTGATTCGGAGTACCAAACAGACGTTCATAATTTGTCTCATTTTCGGTGAAAAGAATTTTTGGCGGATTTCCATTAGGGCCATTGCCAATTTTTAATGAGAATTCTTTCAATGTTTCATGGCTGCAATTGAGTAAATCAGGCTTAGAGAGCCTAATAGATGGTTTCAATGAACACCCCTCATGTCTGCATCCCCATGACCATGTATTTCTGAACCAAATCGTTGGCAACAGATGAAGTGTCGCGCTGTCTCTGCCGCGATTAGTTACAGTTATTTGAATCAGTATGTCATTTGGTACGGCTTTAGCATATTCTGCTGTTACTTCAAAGTAACAGTCATCCTTAAATACCCCTGTATCTGACAACTCAAGTTCCGGCTGATTGATTCCCCGTCGGCGATTTTCTTCTATAAGAAGCTCATATGGAAAACCAGCATGCGGATATTTATACATTGCTTTCATATATGAGTACGTTGGTGTCGCGTCGAGATAATAATACTCCTCCTTAACATCCTCGCCGTGATTGCCTTCCGGCCCGGTAAGACCGAACAGCCGCTCTTTTAAAATCGGGTCTTTCCCATTCCACAGTGCCAATGCAAAGCATAAACGGCACTCTCTATCGGTGATACCCAGCAGGCCGTCTTCCCCCCAGCGATAAGCATGGCTTCGTGCATGGTCGTGGGTAAAATAGTCCCAGCAGGCACCATCCGGCGAATAATCTTCACGGATCGTCGCCCACTGCCGCTCGGAGAGGTAGGGACCCCATCGCTTCCAGTTCCCCGTGCGTGCGACATCTTCGGCCATACGTCGCGATTCTTCAATTATCTTTTTCGTAGATTTCATTTGCCTTTTCTAAATTCTGATCTTTGACCTTAAGCCGCTTGTCTGACTCGAACCCAAATTGGTTGCTCTTCAGCATCTCAAGCACTTGATGGATGCTTGGGCGGTCACCCCAAAATGTGCCATAATAAGCAAACCGCACAATGCCTTCTTTATCCACGATCACAACCGAGGGACGATTGATCCATTCAGAGTGTACGACGAAAGCCAACGGTTGTACGCCATACATTGCACCGACAGAGCCTGCACGGTCAACCAGGTGCGGCCACCAGATACTCTTTGTGTAGGATTCTTTGAATGAAGTCTTGCTAAACCAATACTTCGGTTCAAGCTCCTTGCCGACCATAACACGGGCAGGAAATATATCATGACATTCAAGTGTGACGACCTCAATATCCGGATCTTGAAATGCATCTTCTAACTCTATTAATTCATTAAATTCACCGTGGCACACAGGACACCAGTCCGCAAATATCCAGATCAGAACCACTGGTTTCTTGCCGTGAAAATCAGACAATCGCCACACCTTGCCTTCAGTGTCGGGCAATTCAAAATCAATGGCTTGTTGACCTACTCGGGCTTTACTAAAACGGGTCTCATCCATATCCCGATAAGCGGCGGCAAGTTCAGGCGTAGCGCCGAGGCCATGTTCTACGGCATACGCGGCTAATTCGGCCTGATGCTGCACATCGCGTGACGTGTCTTCCGTTTGAATCCGACGCAGAACTTCCAGTGAATCCTTGTCTGCAATCTGCCCCAATGCAATAGCCGCCTGTGAACGGACCACGAAATCACTGTCTTTTTGCAATGAAGTCTCAAGGGCAGGTACGGCATTTTTCTGGCGAAGGATACCCAGCACCATCGCAACCACCTGTCGGACGTGAGTATTATCATCACTTAAGGCCTCGATGAGAAATCTTGATGCATCCGAGCCAAGACGCACGAGGTCACGCACCGCCAGCAACCGAACACGCCAGTCAATATCCTGAAGATTGGCGACTCCATGCTTGTCTAAATGCCGATCAAAGGTAAATCCGTCACGAATAGGATGGAAATCGTGCTTACGGATACGTGAGAGAATCTGTTCGACTTTGTTTGTTGCACTTGGTATAGCGGCCTGTGCGGCCTTGAGGAGTTCATCCGGCGAAAGACGCACTTTGTAATCCGGATTAGTATAACTGAAGTGAATAGTGCCGTCTGTCCCCACAATGAAGACCGCCGGAACAGGAAGCAGGTGGTGTGTTTGGCCGGAAGCGGCCTCCAGATCAATACCGTATCCCCTGTATTTATTGATCGTCTCATCATCAACTCGAAAGGCAATGCCGAATGCCTTGGCCGCTTTCATGGTACTGTCAGAGAGCAGTGTGTAGGTCAGATGCTGTTTATCTGAACTCTCGGTAAGCTTTTTCGGACGGTCCGGGCTGATCGCAAGAATCTGATAGCCGAGTTCCAGCAGGTTGGGTTCAACCGTTTGCAACTGCCCCAATTGCAGATTACAATAGGGACACCAGCCGCCGCGATAAAAAATGACTACGGCTGGCTGTTTTTTTATCGCCTCATTCATGTCGAAAGCGTTTCCATCAGCATCTTCAAGAGTGAGCGATGGTATCATTTCACCAACGGACAAGGGCTGAATATCTTCTGTGTTTGAAGCAACATATTCCGATTGGCCATGGGCCACGTCGGGGATCATGTAAACATTGATTGTAATAAGTTGAATGAGCAGTAAAAATGTAAGTATTTTTATTTTCATGGTATTTATCATCTAATATGATTGTCAGGCTTTTTATGAATATTTTCAGACCTAAGCAGGGTCCGAATGGAATTCAGACAGCTTTTAAAAGGGCCATCTTTTTTGGTTATTCGCGAGATCATGATGCCTCCCTCAATGCTGGCTACGACAAGATATGCCAGCTCGCCAGCACTTCGATCAGCCCTGATTTGACCGGTTTGCTGACCAGAGCGGATAACTGCTTCGATCCTTACAATCCATTCGGAAAAAACTTTCTCCACAACTTTTTTGTAGACAGGATTGGTATCGCTCATTTCAAGAGCCGTATTGCCCCACAGACAACCACCCACAAAACCAGTGTCTTTGTGTTTTTTAAATGCTGCCTTAAAGAATTGCTCAAGTGCTTTTTGAGGGTTCTTGCCGGATAAATTCGTTTCGAGAAATGAAAGAAAATCGTCCCGGTCTTTCTCAAGGACTGCTAGGCCAAGTTCCTCTTTACCCGAAAAATAGTAATATAACGTTCCCTTCTTGATGCCCACGGCCTGAATGACATCATTAATGGAAGTAGAATTGAACCCTTTTGTCTGAACCAAACGGGCCATTTCATAAACCAGTCGTTCTCGAGTTTTCTGTTTATCTTCCGTCATTTCAATTATTCCTTATCTACCGAACGGTCGGTAGAAATATTATACGGTAAAAATAGTGTTTCGACAGATTATTTTTGGGTTAATTTTAAAAATCAGGACTTGGATGATATTGTGGTAGGTAAAAACCTCCATGAGCAGGTAACCTGCTTTATTATATTCACTTATGGCCTTCTAAGTTGTGCAAATATGTTCGAAAGGCAAGTTATCAGACGGGTTTTAAGCAAAATGCTAATAGTGTCTGGTCGTCTTTTAATTCAGCACTTTTAGAAAAGGATTCAGCTTGTCTTGTAATTATATCTGCCAGTTCAGATACCTCAAATTCAAACCATTTGGAAAAATCAACAATTTGAGGCCATAGTCTGGTCGCTCGAATCCTGAACGAAGTGAACTTATGGTACATAGTATCCAGAAGCCCAATAGAAACATCAGAATCATTATGATCATTGGTGTTTTCCGGAAACTGCTTCATAATTTCCTCGTTAAGAGAAGGATTAACGATTTTATGTGATTATCCTCCATAATGCTCTATGATACAAGTTAATTCATCATCCTCATTATTCATGCTTTTCTTGAGGCGGCAAACTTCCCGAAACGGGAGAAATCTCAAAATACTTCATTTGGGCAGAAAAGCAGGCTGATTGATGCAATCCTCTCAAGCCGAGTCCGCACTCGGTACTGGATGAATAAATCTGAAAAAATTTATATATGGGCGGAAAAACTATTTTTCGGATTGCCTAAGGCGAAGGTACCATGTACAATCATATCAAGTTTTTTGGCCCAAAAACGGGGTTTATGCCCCAATTAACAGGTCAAAAGTGACGGGTTGGACGGCTAAAGCAGTTCGATAATCGTCCACCCAGCCGTAGTTCTTTTTTATCGGTGTCATATGTTACCCTGGATGAAAATCCGAGGTTTTGTGAAATGTAAAACTAACATATTGCGGTGCATTGCCTGGTAAGTGAATAATCAAATGCGGCTTAATCCCTGGATAGCTGCTAATTTTCTTGAATACTAAGACTGTTGTTTTTTTCTCTGTGCTTTGTTATGCAAGGCATCGATATTTTCTGATATTTCTTGAGCCATCCGGCTGTTTGGAAAATCTCTTGTAATTTGCTCGCCCGCTTTAAGGGCTTTTGTCCAATCCTTTTCAGAAACAGCCAATGAGAACTGTACGCCCAAGGAGTGGAGTTTATTTTTAAAAATGTCGCGAGCGGCTTCCTGAAGTGCAAGGCCCTCGTTTGGTGTCAAGTACATATCAAGTTCCTTGAGAATTTCAAGGCTTCGGTCGGTATCTTCCCGTTTAACCGCATCGTCCCATGCAGCCAGAAGTATGCGTTTGCGTTCATTTTTCTTTTCGATAAGCTTACGCCGTATATTTTTTGCTTCCTGAGATTTCGGCTCAGACCGGATAAGCCGCTCAATGTGCATACTCGCTTTTGCCCATTGATGATTTTCGATCAGCTTATCTATGTGGTTGATTATCTGGGCGGTACGCTCTTTATCTGTAGCATCTCGATAGCGATCTGCCTCTATTTTGAGTTGACCGGCCAATTCCTTGTATTTTGTATTCTTTGACACCTCGTCGATCATCTTGTAGGTGGTATCAAAATCTTTTTGCTGGAGTTTATCAAACACCGCTTCCCGGATGGACTGCCTCTCCGAATCCCGGAAAACTATCGACTTTACCTCTTCGCTGAGATGAGTGCTCTGATTGATCTGGAGAAGCATATTTCGATTTTTTTCAAGTGTGCTGACAATTTTTTCTAAAAACTGGCTATTTTCCTCGATCTGGTTAAGTTTGTGCTGAAGTTTAGAAGATAACAAAAAGACAGCCATAAACAGCATCAAAGCGACCAACAGGATACTCAACTGGACTATCCAGTCTGCTTGCGGTTTCTGGTAGATATCCGACATCACCGTAAGTATTCCGCCGGCAACCATGACCAGGGAGACAATAACTGTATAAATCTTGAAGCGAAAAATTGATCTGTCTTTTGTTGTACTCATTGCGGATCCTTTCCATGGAAGGATTAATGTCGTTGAAACTATTATACTAAAATCTATTTTGCAGTGTCAATAAATAAACCAAAACCTGCCTGGGTAAAAAACGTTCAAAAACTTTAGTTTGTAAGCAATAACGGCTCACCATTAACGATTTTTTCATATACCCCATCACAGATAAAGGCTTCTGTGCCTTTAGGATTGTGCTTTGTAAGCATTTTTATGACTGTTTTGAATTTCTTGTCCAGCCCTGCAATAAAAACCTGCGGCTTTTCATTTATTTTGTCTAAAAAGCGAATTTGATACGAATGAAGTGTCAATCTGTCAATTAAGGGTTTTTCCTGTGCATATTTCCCAAGATTGTAACCGCTCTTAAAATCTGAGAGATATATCCCTCTTTCGTCACCATATAGAGGATCGATCGCCAAAGGCATTCCAGCGGCTGGCATGTGAACACGTATCTGATGTGTTCTGTCAGTTTTTGGCCGAATTGCCATCAAGTTCAGCAAGCCGAAATTTGCCAATTGTTCCCATTCGGTTAGTGCGTCCTTGCTGTGTTTTTTAGCGATTGCCATTTTCCCCATGATTTTCCCATCCGGCCTTAACTTGTAGCCGATACGGCCGCGAGTCCTCGCCGGACACCCTTTCACTAATGCAAGGTATGTTGCTTCAATTTTGCCTTTTGCGAAATCAGATGAATACTTTGACTGGGCATCTTTGGTTTTGGCGATTAAAATAACTCCGCTTATAAGCTTGTCCAGCCGGTGTATAAGCCGTAGATTATCGGCTGTACCCTTGCCGATCTGCCCGGTCAACAAATCCATAAGTTGATCCTTGCCGCTGCGTTCTTTAGTTACAGATAGACCTGAAGGTTTGTTTATTGCCAGGATATCTGCGTCTTCGTATATGATCTCTATTTTTTGTTTTGTCATAAATGTTTCTTTACTTATTAGCTTTTCTTGACCTTTGCCTGGTTTTTACATATATTGTCCTGCTGTTCGTCGCTTTTTGAACTTAACTATTATACACATCTCGATTTATCGGGAAAGCTAAACTTGGAGAATTATCGTTTATGGCAAAAAAAAGTTTATGTAAAAAATGTACAGGCCTTTGCTGCAGATATTTTGCTCTGCCTATTGAAACCCCCGAGGACAGAGGTGATTATGATGATATAAGGTGGTATTTGTGCCATAAAGACGTAACGGTATTTGTCGAAAAGGGCGACTGGTATATAAACATGAAAAACAAATGCAGGCACCTTTTGAAAGATGACCACAAATGCGAAATTTATGAAAAGCGACCTCGTCTTTGTAGAAAATATTCCCACGACAACTGCGATTTTGTCGATGGTGATTATGACTACGAGTTACATTTCACTAACGACAGGCAGATGGAAGAATATATCAAATTAAAATTCGACAACAATGTTAATGAAAAGAAAAAAACGAAAAAAGTTAAAAAGAAAAAGAGTAAGAAATGAAAATACCGCCGGTAAAAGGGACAAGGGATTTTTATCCTCCGCAAATGGCCGTCCACAACTTTATTAATGACGGCTGGAAAAGGGCGTCTATCCGTAATGGATTTGAGGAATACGATGGCCCCATTTTTGAATATCTTAAGATGTACCAAATCAAAAGCGGCGACGAGATAGTCGATCAGCTTTTCAATTTCAAAGATCGCGGCGACCGTCACCTTGCCATTCGCCCGGAGATTACTCCGACTCTTGCCCGTATGGTCAATCAGCAGATAAACGCCTTGTCCAAGCCGATCAAGTGGTTTTCGGTTCCTCGTCTCTGCCGTGCCGAACGTCCGCAAAAGGGCAGGCTGCGTGAATTTTACCAGTGGAACATTGACATCATAGGTATTGATGACGTGCTCGCCGATGCTGAAATAATTTTTACAACCATCGATTACCTCCGCCAGCTTGGTCTTAAACCAGCTGACGTTAAGGCAAAAATCTCCAGCAGAAAACTCTTAGCCGCATTGTTATGCAATATTGGTATCCCGGAAGAAAAGCTCGATTCGCTTTATCCGCTGCTGGACAAAAAAGCAAAACTCCCAGCCGATACTTTCGAAGAGCTTCTCAAAGAGAATGTCTGTGATGGAGCAAAAGTAAAAACTATCCTTGACCTTATGTCCGTTGACTCTGTCGAAAAGATCAGTGACATTATTAATCTTAATCAAGAGGCTCAGGCTGCCCTCGACGAAATAAAACACCTCTTTGATCTGCTTGCTGTTATGGATATCGGGGAATATTGTGTTTTTGATATGAGCATAGTCAGGGGCCTTGCCTATTACACGGGCGTGGTTTTTGAAGTACACGACATGGTCGGCGACCTCCGCGCCATTGCAGGAGGCGGGCGATATGATAATCTGCTGCGTGATTTCGGTGGGCCGGCTATATCCGCAACCGGTATGGGTATGGGCGATTGTGTCCTGGAGATATTACTGCGGCAGCGGGGGTTGCTAAAAGATGGCCAGCTCCAGACAAGGAAGGTTGAATTTTTTGTAGCGTATGTTAACGATGAACTTTTGAAAAATGTTCTCGAAATTACTGCCAGACTTCGACAAGCTGACATTTCGACCAGTTTTTCGTATAAGGCACAGAATCTGAAAAAGCAGCTGAAACAAGCTGCGGCACTGAATGCGGAAAAATGTATAATTCTCGGTGACGAGTTGGAGCAAGGTCAGATAGTTATAAAAGATATGTCCACCGGCGAGCAGAGCTGCGTTGATATGGGCGAGTTTTTCAAGAACCTCTAAAAAATCAGCTATGAAGAACTTTCATCTTAACCATTACGAACAGGCGTTTGGAAACTGGTTGATTGATAATAAGGTTCGTTATATCGAAGTCGATGAAAGCAAACGTGCGGCTTTCGGCAGTAGAAGGATAAAAAGTTTCGACTATCTTCTATGCCCCCCAAATCAAAAAACGATCATAGCCGAAGTAAAGGGCCGCAGCTTCAAAGGCAAAACCCTTGTCGGCCTCAAAGGCTTTGACTGCTGGGTCTCTGCCGATGATGTCGAATCACTCAATCAGTGGCAAGCCGTCTTCGGGCCAACGCATTTTGCCGCTTTTGTCTTCGTTTATAAAATACAAAATCCAAAAGTCGATTTTGGCGGCTTGGATGTGTATGAATTCGGCGGCAATAGATATGTATTTTTCTGTATAAAACTCCGGGACTATCTGATGTATATGAAGCTGCGAAGTCCAAGATGGCGAACCGTAACCCTACCCGCAGACAAATTCCGAAAATGTGCCATACCCCTGAAAAATCTGAATCTCTGACTGCTACTGTAAAAAACTACCAACTATTATTAATATCTAAAATGTTATTTCCGTAAAGATTGTTATTTCTGCATTCGTCACATATAAGTCCCTTATAAGTAAGAGAATATGGTATTGTTTTGCCACAAGTGATACATCTATTAGTTTCCATAGCAGTCAACGATGGGCTTGAAAGAATATTATCATCATTTATTGAAAAGTTAACACTCTTTACTTCTGGAAAAATAGTAAAAGGCGTATCGCTAAGTTCGTTATTAAATGTAGAAAGATTTTGTATCTTTTTTTCCAAATCTTCTTTTTCCTGCTTAGATATTTTAAGTTCGTCAATTAGTTGTTTAATTTTTTGCTGATGTGTTATTTCGTTTTCTCTTTTTGCTCTATCATAATTTTTAAAATGATCTTTTAGTAAAAGTATGAAACTGCCCATTTCATCTGCGCTACCAGATAGTCGATTGAAAATTCTTAGGTATTCATTTATTAGTGTATTACCAAGATTATCTGGATATCTTATTTGATGGTCAATTTCACTCCATGCCTCTTCAAAAAGAGTTCTCACTTGTATTTCTACGGGGTATTCTATTTTTGTCGGTTTTGTTTTTATCAAGTAATGAACACTTCTATAGCTCATAGGGTGTTCTTTAATTTCAATCTTTTTTTCCTCATAAAGCTTGATAGGGTCTCCTTTTCTGGCATAAGCGAATGGTGGTTCTAATGTGTCCCATGTTTTTCTAATGAAATCGTCAATACATAGCCAATCGTTTTTATAAAGGTGTAGAACCCTTGTCCCGATTTTATCCGTAATGTAATTATTATAATTCTCTACTGTAATTTCTAACGCCGGATCTTCGATCTGTTTTTTAAGCAGTTTTTTTATTAAACTTTCGGTGCTTTTGATTCTCATTCTTGATGAATGGACACCGGGCACACTTCTTAATATTTCAAGTATTGGGTTTCCAATGTCTACTAAACTCCGTCTTTCTAAGCCATATTCCTCTTTTACTTTGTTTATTTCATCAATGTTAATTTTTGATTTTTTATACTCTTCCTCTTTAAGGGAATGGATTTTAATGAATTCTTTTTCTCTTTCTTTTAGGGTTCGAAAGCTACTTTCATTTTTTTGAGCTGCCTTTTCTTTTGACATTTATTTTCCTCACAATCAATTTGTTACAATAGTAGTCTATTGTTGTTTTATAAATTCGTATTATGAGTAAATTGGGACAAATAGTAAAGAGAAAACTATAATAAAAATCCATGTTTGTCCTGTAAATCCTATTAAAAATTTTCTCGCTCATAAAGTTCATTTTGTGTATATTATTCCCCATGAGAATAATAGCAGGAAAAAAACGTGGTATGCATCTTTTGAGTCCCAAGACAATGGACTCAAGGCCGTATACCGACCGTGTCAAGGAGTCGCTGTTCAGCGTTCTCTACAAATTCGACCTGATCGAGGGCAGGCGTATAGCGGATGTGTTCAGCGGTGTCGGTTCTATGGGGCTGGAGGCTCTCAGCAGGGGGACAACGGCTGTAACTTTCGTAGAAAAAGCCCCTAAAACTATCGAGATGCTCAAAAAAAACATTGAGAAAAGCGATTTTACCGAACAATCTTCGGTAATTCGTGCAGATGCCTTCAAGGTCGGTGCACCGGTCAGCTTTGAAGAAGAAAAGTACAGCATCATTTTCATTGACCCCCCATACCCAACGACTAAAGATGTAGGCCCTGCTTCAAGGCTCGATAATTTAATCAGAGTACTGCCCGACCAGCTCGCCGCGGACGGAATTGTCGTTATAAGAACTCACAGGTGCATTGAGCTTATGGAGGAGTACGACCCGCTTGAGATTTTCGACAGGAGAGTCTGGGGGAACATGGCAGTTACTTTCTTGAGGCATAAAAGAAATGACCAATAGAGAAGCGGCGATAAAAATAATAAAAGAGTTTTGCAAAGCCGGTTTCGAGGCCTTGCTT